>JBILKO010000035.1:0-21915 GCA_044376615.1 Caulobacteraceae bacterium | reverse complement strand
TCAAATTGCTGAACCTCGGCGGGCCCCACCACATTCCATTTAGGTGGATAGTCCCAGCGATTGCCAAGCAGGTTGGAGACCAAAAACCCATCCACCAAGACCAGGGTGCGGGCGCTTTGCACCGTATTGGCACCGCGCAAGGCCACCACGGCATTATCATCCCCGGCAAAGCGTTTGCGGACGAAAAAATTGGGCGCGTATTTCATCAAGTCTTCGACATTGACGGCATTAATCGCCTCAAACTCGGTCTTGCCGAGGGACACAGACAGGCCGCGGGGCTGGACGGTCACAGGCCGATCGGCATGACCGACAATAATCACCTCATTATCGGAAGAGATGGGCGGTTGCAGATCAGCGGCCATGGCCGGACTGATGCTCAAAAGGGCGGTGGCCCCGAGGCCAGCCAGCAGGGCGCGCGGCGAGACGCCGGCAGATGCATTGCGAGACATAGAAGGTTTCCAATTCTAAAAACGTCAAGGAGGCCGGCGCGCGGGGCGGGTCGGCAGCAATTGAGTTCAAAGAATTGAGGGCGGTCCTGTGGTCCAGGGCGGCGGCGCGGCCAGCCCCAGGCCTGGCCTTTGGGTGGTGGCAAGCGGCTGGCTTATCCGCTCAAGGATCGCCGTCGGAGCGATTGTCGCGAACTGGGTCGGCTGTGCGAGCGCCTTCGTTGCGGCGAAGGCGCAAGGATGGTCAGGGCGATCAGGCTTATTCTGACCCTTTTCCCCAGGTCCTTTCGAAAGCTGGCCATCGGCGGTCAGGCTGACCGTCATGGCGCCCTGGCCGGTACAGATCACGACTTGCGGGCCAATACCTTCGCTCGGCGCTGCCAGCATGACCCCTGTGGGCAGGACAATGCGCAGGCCAAGCGCCAGGGCGGCCAGCCATACGGCCAGGCCCGGCCGTCGATCGCGTTTGTGCAAGAATCCCAGCATCGTTGAAGCCCTTACTGCCTGATCTTTTGCCTGTCGAGCGCTGCGATTGTCGCATCTAGTGCGCCTAAACCGTCAAATCCCGCAATCAAGACAGTTGCCCCCCTAGGGTCAGACGTCCTAAACCCTATCTATAGGCTTGGGATCAGGCTGAGCTAGTGACACTGGCGCAAACGGCGGCCGTGTCTGGAAAGTCGAAGACATGTCGGTTGGTGTTGAAATTTCAAACTGGTTGGGCGAGGGGGCGATTGATCTGCCCACCAGCCACGGCCAGTTCACGATCCGGGTCATGTCGGACCTAGGCGATGGCCGTGAGCATGTGGCCATTGGCACCCCGCGCGGCCCCGAGCCGGGCGAGGCGGTACTGTTACGCATTCACTCTGAATGCCTGACCGGCGACGTGTTTGGCTCGCATCTATGCGATTGTGGCCCGCAGCTGCAGGCGGCGCTTGAGCGGGTGGCGCAGGCTCCAGCGGGCCTGGTGCTTTATCTGCGCCAAGAGGGGCGCGGCATTGGGCTGGGCAATAAGCTCAAAGCCTATGCCCTGCAGGCCAAGGGCATGGATACGGTCGAGGCCAATGTCGCCTTGGGCTTTGCCCCGGACCTGCGCGAATTTGACATTGCCGCCCAGGCGTTGAAAAATCTTGGCATTAGCCGCGTGCGGCTCTTGACCAATAATCCGGACAAGGTGGCCGCCCTGCGCGCCGCCGGGATCGAGACGGAGCGGGTGGCGGCCTGGACGGTCGAGCGCCCAGAAAACCAGGCCTATCTGGCCGCCAAACGTGCCAAGATGGGGCATATTCTTTAAGCCAAGGGGCCTTGCCATGATCCAGCCGGAATTTCTATTCGATTTTGGTAGTCCCAATGCCTATCTGGTGCACCGGGTCCTGCCCCAGATTGAAGCCAGGCTTGGCACACGTTTTGTCTATAAGCCGGTCTTGCTTGGCGGCCTGTTTAAGCTGGCCAATAATCGCCCGCCCATGGTGGCCTTTGGCGATATCCCAAAGAAGATGGCCTATGAGCAGCTCGAGACCCAGCGCTTTGTTGAGCATCACAAGCTGAATCGCTACCGCTTTAATCCGCATTTTCCAGTCAATACGCTGAACCTGATGCGCGGCGCCTTTGCGGCCCAGAGCCTTGGCGTCCTGCCCGCCTATGTTGAGGCCGTGTTTTGCGCCATGTGGGAAGACCAAAAGCCCATGGCGGATCTCGAGGTGATGGCTGAGGTCCTGACCGATGCGGGCCTCGATGCCCAGGGCCTGATGGACCTAAGCCAAACCCCGGAGATCAAGGCCGGCCTGATGGCCGCGACCCAGGAGGCCTATGATCGCGGTGCCTTTGGCATTCCAAGCTTCCTTGTTGGCAACGAGCTGTTCTTTGGCAAGGAAAGGCTCGGTCAGGTCGAGGCTGAGATCCTAAAATCCGCCTAGATTGAGACCTGGCTGCCCATCTCGACTACCCGCCCGGCCGGCAGGTGGAAGACATCGGTAGGATTGGCCGCATTCTTTTTCAAGAAGATAAAGATCCGACTCTGCCAGCTTGGCATTTGCGAATTGGCCGCAGGAATAACCGTTCGTCGACCTAGGAAGTAAGAGGTCGACATGATGTCAAACCGCGCCTCGCTGTCGGGACACTTGGCCAGGGCTTTGGGCAGATTGGGCGATTCCATAAAGCCGAAGGTCAAGATGATCTGCAAAAAGTCGTCATTGAGCCTGACGGTCTGCATGCGCGCCTCGGGCTCGACCCTGGGCGTTTCGGCGGTCAGGACGGTCAAGATCACATTGGTTTTGTGTAAGACCTTGTTGTGTTTGAGATTATGCAACAGGGCCATGGGCGCGCGGTCCATGGTTCCATTCAGATAGACGGCGGTGCCTTCGACCCGAAACGGGCTGCGCTCAGACAACATGGCCACGACATCGGTTAGGCCCGGCGAATCCTGTTCCACCTTGCGGGTGAGGATGTCAGAGCCCCGAGCCCAGGTCGCTGTAATCACAAATAGGGCTGTGCCGATGGTCAAGGGGACCCAGCCGCCGGCTAGGATTTTCAGGGCATTGGCTCCCAGGAATATCAGGTCGAGGGCCAGAAGCGGCGCAATTAAGGCCAATGTCGCCAATAGGCTCCATTTCCACCGTCGCCGCACGACGATAAAGGCCAGCGCGGTTGTGACGGCCATGGTGCCGGTCACGGCCAGGCCATAGGCATGGGACAGGCTGCTCGAGGTCTTAAAGATCGCCACCAAGAGCACGACCCCGACCAGGAGCAATAGATTGACCCGGGGCAGGTAGATCTGGCCGGCATGGGTCTTGGAAGTCCGCTCAATAATCATCCGGGGCAGTAGGCCCAGCTGCATGGCCTGGTTGGTCAGCGAAAACGCGCCGGTTATGACCGCCTGGCTGGCTATAATCGTGGCCAAGGTCGCCATGATCACTAAGGGGATGCGCAAGACCTCGGGGGCCATGAGGAAGAACCAGTCGAGGTTCTGCACAGGCCGGTTCTGCGCCAGGGCGGCAGTGACCTCGGTCAGGGCAAAGGCGCCTTGGCCAAGATAGTTCAGCATCAAACAGGGTAGGACAAAATACAGCCAAGAGGCCTGGATCGGCCAACGGCCAAAATGGCCCATATCGGCATAGAGGGCTTCGGCACCGGTCACGGTTAGGAAGACCGACCCCAGCACCAAGAGGCCAACTAGGCCATGATTCGCGAGGAAGCTAACCGCATAGGACGGGTTGAAGGCCAGCAGGATCTTGGGTTGCGTGATCATATGGGCGACGCCAAGCCCGCCGATCATGAGGAACCAGACCAGACAGATCGGACCAAACCAGGCTGCAACCTTTTCGGTGCCGCGTGACTGGACCAAGAAGAGGCCCAGCAAGATGGCCAGGCTAATCCCAACCACCAGGCCTGGGCTGACAATATGAGCCAGAGAAGGCACCGTGCGCAGGCCCTCGACCGCCGACAGGACCGAGATGGCCGGGGTGATGATGGCATCGCCGTAAAACAGGGCTGCGCCGCAGGCCCCGAGCACAAATACGGTTCGTGTTCGACCGCCTAGAGCCTGCTGGGCCAAGGCCATGAGCGACAAGACCCCGCCCTCGCCGCGGTTATCGGCACGCATCAGGAAGAGGACATATTTGATCGTCACGACCAGGATCAGGGCCCAGAGCGCCAGGGAGACGACCCCGATCACTTCGGATCGCTGCAAGCCATCCTTGGCCGCCTGGCCTAGGGCCTCGCGAAAGGCATAGAGCGGGCTGGTGCCAATATCCCCGAACACCACACCAATCGAGCCGAGGGCCAGGGTCCAGAACCGGCCATGGGCATGGCTGGTCGTGGCGCTGGGTGTTTCGGAAGGGTTTGGTTTGTTTTGATCGTCTGCCGCCTGGGCTGTCGATCCGCTCGAGGACCCATCCTTGGACAGGTCAGTCATGTTTTTAGCTCCGGCGGTCACGGTTTGATCCGCATCAATCGCCGGGCGGGGGTGTAGTCCTGTGCCTTGAGCCGCGCAAACACAATCTTGCCGTAAAACTGGACAAGTTGTCGCAGGGGCTTGGTGACTAGTTCAGGCCCAGACTGCGGCTAACAAACCAGTATGTGCCCAGAACACTCAAGGCGGTGGTCGCCGCGATCAAGGCACCTGAGCGCAGGCGCGGGCTGGTGCGCGCCAGTAGCCATCCGACCAGGGCAAAGACGCTCAAGGCCAATAATTGCGCCGCCTCCACCCCAATATTAAAGCCCAAGATTGCGGGCAAAAGCCGGTTTTGCGGTAGCTCCAGCTCAATCAAGGGACCCGCAAACCCTGCCCCATGGATCAGGCCAAAGGCCGCTGCCAGGATGGGTGCCATGCGGCGTGATCCTGATAGGCCCGAGCCGGCGGCGCAGGCGGCAAACAAGGCCGCCCCAACAAAGACCGGCCAGGACAGGGCCGATAGCCTTAACGCCCAGGCCACAAGCGGGATGAGCAGTATAAGGCTTGCACCCATCAGGCTAAGCTTCAGGCTCGGGCCGTAGCGCGCCGCCAGGGCCTCGCCTGCGGCGAATACGACCGTAAACCCGATCAGCGCCTCGATCGCCGAATACTGCGGTTGCAACGCCCCGATTGTGACCAGGGCCAGGGTCAGGCTATGGCCAAGCGTAAAGCCGGTTGCGGCCCCAATGGCCAGCAGGGGCCGACCCGCTAGCAGCGTCAAGGCGAGGAGGAAGGCTATATGGTCCAGCCCCGATAGGACATGGATGAGGCCTAGGCGGATAAAATCAACCAGGCTGGAGGGCTGGACCTTTGCCGGGCCGCCCACCTCGACCACTCGGTGGCCTTGCGACAGGACGGTCTCGCTGACCTGGCCATCGGGGGCCTGGATGCGCGCATAATGCACATGGCTGAGCGAAACGGCACCAAACACGCCAATGGTCAGGCTGGCAGGCACCTGGGCCAGGGGCTGGGGGCAGGTCAGGATAATCTCGCTGCGTAACTGGCCCACCGCTGCGCTTAGGGGCCGGACCGTGTCTTGGTGACATGCGCGGCCGCCTTGCTGGGCGCTGACCGTAGACTGGACCTGACCCGCCAGCAGGCCTTGCAGGTCCTGAGTCTGAACCGGATCGGTAATCAATTGGGTGGCACGCAGGGCGTCAACCTGAACAATGCCGATCAGTTTTTGGTCCTGAATGCGCCAGCTGGAATAGGATTCGCTGCGCGAATGGGCCTGGCTCTGACCCGGGGAGGCGAGCAATAACAGGCCAAGGCAAAACCAAAGCCTGGCGATCACGGGGCAGCGGCCTTTGGCGCATCTGCCGCTAGCGTAATCTTGGCCGTCTTACGCAGGTCAAGCAGATAGGTGTCCAAGGCCTTGGACTGGTTATCCCGGCGCCATTCCTCGGCCACTGTGTCGCGAACGGCATCAAAGTCTGGCCGCACGCCCAGTTGGCGGTCGAGCAGATAGACAAACACAACATGGTCATCGGCCTTGAGCGGACCTGCCACCTGGCCGGGCTCTAGCTTGGCCGCGGCATCGCGCACGGTGGGACCGGCATAGTCGGCGACCTTGGCGACCGGCATGAGGCCATCGGGAATCATGATCTGGTCTGCCTCGACGGCGCTCATGGCGGCGTCAAACCCGAGGCCTTGGCGCAGGGCCTGGCGGGCCGCCTCGATCTTGGTCTCGGCATTGGCAGGGAGCGTTGCGGCGCGCAGACTGACCCGCCCAGCACGGGCAAAGCGCGCTGGCCTTTGGTCATAATAGGCGCGGAGTTCTGAGTCGGTGGGCTCGCGACCCGCCGCCTCGGCCGCCGCAAACTGGATCATGGCATCGACCAGGGCCTTGCGGACCGAGCCTTCGGAGGTGACCAGGCCCAGTTCCTGGCCGCGCTGAACCAGCAGTTCCTCGTCGATCAGGCGGCTTAGGGCCATGGCCTTGTCGGCGGAGGTTAAAGGATTGCGCTTATCGGCGGTCAGGCCCTCGATCGCACTGTCATAGGTCTGGCGGCTGATCAGGACCGGTCCGACCCGCGCCACCGCGCCGGTTGGCAGGGGGCCGGTCTTGAGGGGGCCAAGGGCTGCAAAGGCGGCCATGGCTAGACCCACCATCACGCCGCCAATATAGAGCCGCTTGGCCCAGGGCCCCTGGATCTCAGCCTTGGGATCGCCGTTCAATGCCTCCACGCCCTAGCCTTTTGGCACATCAAGATAGATGGGCGAGGACCAGGCGCGAGGCTCGACGGGCTTGAGGCAATCGCTCTTGGCACTGCGATAGTCGCCGTAACACATGTTCACCTTGACGCACTGACCCTTTGCATCGCGCTCGCAATTAAGCTGGCCGCCATTGATCATGGGCTCCGCCTCCTGGATCGCGCGGACATAATAGATTGTGTCGCGGTGCAGGCGCGTAAATTCCGGATCGGAGAAGCGGAAGGTACAGCCATTGGAGTCCGGCTTACAGGGGTGCACGATCAACTTGTCCTTGATCAGGCCATCGACCGGCTCGCCCGGCTTGGCCTGGGGCTGGATGCGGACGACCTCAATGCGGGTGATCAGGCTGCGTGTATCGGAGGGATTAAAGCATTCGCCCGAGCATAAGGTCTTGAGCCTCTTGGCATCCATCCCGGCGCTGGAGAAATTCGGACAGCCAGGCTTTTGCTTCAGCGCACCAACAGCTCTGACTTCAAAGGTTGGGGCCTTATCCGTCTTGACGATCGAGCCCATGGGTAGGCGTTGGCCCGTCGCTGGATCGATCTTGTCAAACCAGAGCATGATCCTTTGGCCTGAGGTGGCATAGACTTCTCGGCGCTGCAGGGCCTGCCAGATGGCATGGCGGTCACGTGATGGGGCATGCACAGCAGCTAAGCCGCCGGTCAGGAAGAAGGCGGCTTGACGCTCAAACTCGGTCAGCTGGAAGCCAGCCTGTTTGAACAGGTCTTCCTGGCTCATCGGGTGTGCCTGCGGGTCCTTTTCCTGTGGCTTGCCGAGCAGCAGGCGGCGCCAACGTTCGCTGATCGGACCCGATGACTCGGTATTTGTATGCCGATCCGTTTGCTTGTATCCGGTGCCAGGCCGGGCGCGGTGATTGTCGGACGAGCCGATAAAGCCCCAGCGGAACCGTGCGGGCTGATCGGGGGTCTCGTTAAACCGGGATATAGCTAGGCCATATTGCACCGAGGTTTGCGGGCGGTGGTTAAACGGCGGCAAGAAGCAGTCATTGCACTGACCAGAATCTAGCCAATCTTCTTGGGTCTCGCCCTTTACGGCGAGGTGACCGGCAACGCCCATATTGGCATAGGCGGTGCGAGCAACGGCGGCGCGGCGATCACATTCGGCCTTGCCAAGGCCAGCATTCGTGCAGCGCTCATAAATGATCTGACCTGCGCGCCAGCAGCTGGGCAAATAGTCTTGGCTGGGTTCGGGGCAGGTCGCAGACCTGCCATCGGGATTGATCTTGACGTTGCGCCATTCGCGATATTCTTCGGAATTGCCGTGGCCAGAATAGACCTCAATTAAGCTAAAGCGCGAAGGATCTTCCTTCGGATCCAGCGCCTTGTCCCAGCTTGTGCCTGGCGGGGTGTAAAAGCCCCAGCTTGAGCCGTGTGGAATGATTAGGGGGTCTAGCTTTTGTTCATCCAGGCGGCGCACCAGCTCGCCTGGTGTTAGGGCCTCTTCAAAGCAGTCGGGGCTCAGCTTATTGGACGGCAAGTTAGGATCGCAGGACGGAACCTTTTGGATTTCCTTGATAAACCGGTTGAAGTCCAGATAGGTCTGGGCATGGGCACCATCTTCCATCAAGATGCCTGGAGGCAGGCCGCGCGCCTTGGTGCGTAGGGCCTGGGTGGTGGCGCCGCCAGACGCGATTGGCCGCGCGGACACGCCCTCATCGGCTAGGCCTTCAAAGATCACATTCTTATGGCCAAAATGTTCCCAAGGCGTGCGGCCGACCTGAGTCCATTCAAAGCCAATGAAGGACACCATGTCGGGATTGATTTCACCGCCCGCAACAGCCTGGCATTGGCGCACGGAATCCTTGGTGCGCTTCCAGCGCAGGGGGGTGGAGGCTTCTGCGTGGTCAGTGATGGCCCAAAAATCTAGAGACGAACAAAACCGGGCGAAATCACAGGCATCAGCGACGGGGTGTGTGCCCGTCCCGCCATTCAGCGGCAGGCTGAACTGAAAAGCGTCGGTCGAATAGGTGGTATGGACGTGCAGGTCGCCAAACAGGATCTGCTTGGCTTCTGGTCCGGCGGCCAGCGCCTTTTGCTCGGAGGCACGGGCGTTCAAGACCGTATCGGGCAGGCGCTTGCCATGAATGGTCCCAGCATCGCGTTCAATGCCGCCCCAGCCATGGGCAACGCCATAAAAGGCCAAGGCCGCAAGGGCAAACAGGCCCAATAGGCTGGCTAAAACGATCCCAGCAATCCGCTTCATGCTACGCCCCCGCGCTTCGTCCCAAATGTCCTGTTCATACCGCTTGGCTGCAGGACGTTTATATTGGCATGGTTTAGGACAAATCCGCCCTCGTCAAGCAGACTCGTGTAGGGGTTGTCTGCTAAATCCGCCCTAGCTTGGCCGGTAGATCCGGTCAAACAGGCCGCCATCGGCAAAATGGGTAGTCTGCGCCTTTTGCCAGCCGCCGAACGCATCATTGATGGTCACGAGCGGCAGTTTGGGGAATTTAGCGCCGTATTTGGCCAGGGCCTGGGCATTGCGCGGGCGATAATGGTGCTTGCCGATCAGGTCTTGTGCACGTGGGCTATACAAGAAGTTCAGATAGCCCTCTGCAATCCTGCGGGTCTTGCGGCGATCCACAACCTTGTCGATCAGGGCCACAGGCGGCTCGGCCAGGATGGAGAGGCTGGGCACAACGATTTCGAACTGCCCACGGCCCAGCTCGTCCAGCGCCAAAAAGGCCTCGTTTTCCCAGGTGATCAGGACATCGCCAATGCCGCGCTGGACAAAGGTCGTGGTCGAGCCACGCGCGCCGGTATCGAGAACGGGCACTTGTTTGAACAGCTTTTCAAGGAAGGCCTGCGCCGTGCCGGCATTGCCGCCAGGTTGTTTCAAGGCCCAGGCCCAGGCCGCCAGATAGTTCCAGCGGGCGCCCCCCGAGGTCTTGGGATTTGGGGTAATCACATCAATGCCCGGACGCACCAGATCGCCCCAGTCACGGATCTTCCATGGATTACCCTTACGCACCAGGAAGACGATGGTGGAGGTATAGGGGCAGGAATTATTGGGCAGGCGCGATTGCCAATTGGCCGGCAAGAGCTTCGCCTTTTGGGCAATCTCATCAATATCATAGGCCAAGGCCAAGGTGACAACATCGGCCTGCAAGCCATCAATGACCGCCCGGGCTTGTTTGCCAGAGCCGCCGTGGCTCTGGTTAATCACGAGATCCTGACCGACCCTAGATTTCCAATAGTCCGCGAAGGCAGCATCTATGTCCTTATAGAGCTCACGGGTTGGATCATAACTGACATTGAGGAGGGTCACCGAAGGTGGGGCAGCGGCCTCGGCAGCACTTGAAAAGATCGCTGGCGTGGCCAGCGCAGCGCCTAGTCCAGCGGCCCCTAAAAGGAGGCCGCGGCGCGATGGGGCGGGGGTTTTGCTATTTGTGTCCATAATGAAGTGTCCTCAGATTAGGGCGTGTGTCTAGAAGGCAATCTGGGTGCGAAGGGCTGTGGCCTGATATTTCTGTCCGATCTGGCGTCCAGCGGGCGGTGTTAGAGCACCAGCGCCAAAGGCCGTGCCGCCTGGAGACAGGCGATCAATATCCACATCTTGGTATTGCAACATGATCCTGGCGACAGGATTGAGATACCAATTGACCCCAAGGGCCCAGATGGTCTGCTGCCCGCCGCGCACACTGTCGGCCAGAGCGGCCTGACCAGCGGATCCGGCATGCCAATTTAGGTCGATGGTTGAATAGCGCGCGCCGAGTTCCCACGCCCCCCATTGACGCTTTTTCAGGTCAAAGGGTTTGTCCACCTTGGGGCCGTCAAAGCCAGCATTCAGGGGATTATAGCGCCTGGCCTCGCCGGTCGCGATCCAGCTGCCTTGAACATACCAGCCGGAAAACTCAGGGTTAGATAGGGCCGATAGACGCCGATCAATACGGATGGTCTCATATTCGCTCTGGACATAGAGCGACTTGTATTGCCCCGCCAATTCCAGCCCATAAGTGGTTAGGCCATCAGCATCGATGTTTCCGGTATCGATCAAGCGGGTCCCATCTACGCGAAGCTCGGGCCGGTCCCTTAGGCGAAGACCATACCGTGCGCCGGTTGCATCTGGCCCATTATCGGCCGGACTAAGGACCTTGGTAGAATTGACCCCAACATGAACCAGCCAGTCATAACCGTGCAGGGGCGTCGCCGCCAGGCGCCCGACAAAGGCCAATTGCTCGTCAAAGGGATTCGTCGTGCTGAGATTGCCCACGGTCTGGCCGGTGATCGCACCAGACGCAAACCAGTGATCGCCATTGGCATAGACGGCCGCGGCAGAGCGTCCATCACCGCCGCCAATGGCGCGCACGATCTCGGCCGCCGAGCCCCGCTCGACAAACAGCGAACTATTGGTCGAGCCCGCATCTTCTAGGCCAGTCGGCGGCGCAAAGGCCCCAATCCGGAACCGAAAGGGCTTTAGCCCTGAATATTGCAGCCAAAGGTCCTGAACCCGCCCGCCTTCTTCGCTGCCCGAACCGCCGAATTCATAGATCAGGCTATAGTCGAAATCGCCAAAGGCCTTGCCTTCAAGGCCAATTCGCGCACGGCGAAAATTAGTGCCGTTATTGAGATCGCGCGCGCGGCTGGCTTCGGTTGCGTCGCCAAAAGACCCCCTCCGAAAATCACTCGCCAAGGGTCCCGCACCATCTTGCGCGTAGTTGGCTGCATCAAAATGGACGACGCCGCGCAAGGACGCGGAAAACTGGCCATCAGCAGTGGCAAAGCTTGGCCGGGCATTGACCAGGCTGATCTTGGTTTCGTCGTGCGCCGTTCTTACGTCGCGCAGCCCCCTGGCGGTGGAGGTCTTTAGGTCTTGGATCTGGGCCGCCAGCTGCGCCACCTGGGCCTCGAGCTGGGCGATACGCGCATTGGGGTTAGTATCGATCGCAGCTGGATCAGACTGGGCTAAGGCTGAGGAGCAGACTGTACTGAACAGAGCCGCCAATAGCAGGCCGTTATAGGCCTTGCGGCTATGATGGGTCGGACGGGCGGGGACGGCTTTGTGGTGCATGACAGTCTCGCTTGAGGAATTCACACCCTGGCTTATTTCATATAATTCCTACCAATTATATATATATTAAATTCGAAAGCCTGTTAGGTTTTCTGCGGGTGCGATTTTAGGGCTTTCATGGCTGCGTCACACGTCTGTGGTCTGATAGAATGGATTCGGTCGCCGCATGGCCGCGCCGCTGAAAGTAATGCCTATGGCACTGGCTGGTCCTAAGTCGTTTCTGAAACAGCCCTCGGTGCGGTTGCTGGTCGTTGGTGGCTTGAGTGCTATGGCGCTGTTAGGCCTGGCGCTGGCAGGTCAGGCCCCGCTTGTCCCGGCGCTTGTATTGGCTGGCCTTGTCGGCGGATTGGCTGTGAGTTTTGCCCGGCGTTCCGTGCGCGAGGCTAAACAGTTGGCGTTAGAGGCCAAGACAGCGGCTGGCAGAAATGCCACCGCGTTTGCGCCGCCGTTTGAAGCCATACTCCGTACCTTGCCAGAACCCGTCATGGTGATTGCAGCGCTGGAAATGGATGATCTTGCCGGGCAAAGAATCCAGTTCGCCAATACCGCTGCCCGCGATTTTTTCCGCATTCAGGAAGACGGCGCCCTTCTGATCACCGCCATCCGCAATCCAGATGTGCTGGAGCTTTTAGATGAGGCCCTTTTTGGCGGTCTGGCCGGTGAAGTGGCCTATGAATTGGGCGGCGCACAGGACCGCTATCTGCGCGCCACTGTTCGCCCGCTAGGCGAGGCGGCGGATGGACGACGCTTGGCGCTCTTGTTTATGCGCGATGAAACCAATGCCCGGCGCAATGAGCGGATGCGCGCTGATTTTCTCGCCAATGCCAGCCACGAATTGCGCACGCCCTTGGCCTCGCTATCGGGCTTTATCGAAACCTTGCGTGGCCATGCGCGTGATGACCCAGATGCACGCGAGCGGTTTTTGCAGATTATGGCGACCCAGGCCGAGCGTATGTCGCGCCTGATTGATGACTTATTGTCGCTAAGCCGGATTGAGCTGAATGAACACATTGCCCCAGAGGGCTGCGTGGACCTGTCGCTGGTCGTGACTGATGTTGCCGATGCGCTCGGGCCGCTCCTGGCTGAGTCTGGTGTCGAGCTCATCCTTGACCTGCCACCGATGGGCCAGGCCATGGCGGTGGGTGACCGTGACCAGATGGTGCAGGTGGTCCAGAATCTGATTGATAATGGCGTCAAATACTCGAGAGGCCGAGGGCCAGTGCGGGTGGAATGCAAGGTCGGCGTAACCGGAGAGGCTGCGGTCGCCATGCGAGAGCCACAAGCTGCGCGATTGGCGCTGTTGACCCCTGATGATGTTGATGACGGTCACTATATCTGCCTCAGAGTGACCGATTCAGGACCAGGGATTGCACGCCAGTATTTGCCGCGGCTGGCTGAGCGTTTCTATCGCGTCGAGGGCCAAAAAAGCGGTGAACGATCGGGTACTGGCCTGGGCCTGGCCATTGTCAAACACATCATTAATCGCCACCGCGGCGGCTTTGCTGTTGAAAGCCTGGCCGGATCAGGTGCCGCCTTTATTGCCTATTTTCCGATCCATTCGGCTCATGTAAAGGCCGTCGCTGGGCCGGAGTCTTTACCGCAGGGCTCACTGTAAAAAAACTGTCATGAAAATGTCGTATGGGCATCGCATCAATCGATCATACCGGATCGACGCTTAAGCGGCCAAGCGGGCCTTGCCTGCGGCCACCTGTCTAGACGGATGCCATGATCAGATGCTGACCTGGATCGTATTGCTCGCCCTCGCCTTGTTTTCGGGCCTGACCTACTGGCTTGGACGTCGCCGCGCCCTGGTGTCTGGCGGTGGATCGCCCGCCAAGCTGCACTCACTGCCCAATTATTACGGCACCTATGTTGCCCTTTGGGTGGCAGTACCTGCGGCCCTGCTCTTATTCCTATCAGTCTCATTCGGTGGCCGGTTTGAACATGCACTCTTGGTTGCCAAGCCGCCGGTCGCCCTGGTCGGCATGTCGGTTGAGCAAAAGCAGCTCTTTTACCGTGATGCCGAGGCCTTAGCCGAGGGCAAGCAGGCCAGCGAAGTCATCTATGAGGGCCCAGTCAAGGCGGCTCTCGAGCTGAAGGCGCAAGAGGCCAAAGGATACCGCGACCAGATCCGCCTGGGCACATTTGCCCTCATGGGCGTCTTAGCCCTGGCAGGCCTCTTGATCACCTATCCGCGTATCAATGCCAAGTTTTGGGCGCGAAATCGGGTCGAGGGCTGGATCAGTTCGGTCCTGATGATCTGCTCGATTGTGGCCGTAGTCACGACGCTTGGGATTATCTTGTCCCTGGTCTGGGAAAGCATGCGGTTCTTCCAATCTGTGTCTCCGGCCGAGTTCCTGCTGGGCACGCATTGGAGCCCTCAGATCGGGATGCGTGATGACCAGGTTGGATCATCGGGCGGGTTTGGTGCCTTGCCCCTGTTTGCCGGCACCTTCTTGGTCATGATGATTGCCATGCTTGTAGCTGGTCCTGTGGGTCTGTTTTCGGCCATCTATCTTGCAGAATATGCCGGCCCCACAGCGCGGTCGGTAGTAAAGCCGTTGCTTGAGGTCCTGGCCGGTGTTCCGACCGTGGTTTATGGCTTTTTCGCCGCCCTGACCGTTGGGCCCTTGTTCCGAGAGGCATTCAACGGGCTAGGCGAGATGCTGTTAAATGGCCAGTTCCATGCGCTTGGTGTCTACCTAACCCACGTTCAAAACCAGATGGCCCTGGTCGCGGGCGTGGTCATGGGCATCATGCTGATCCCCTTCGTCTCCTCCTTATCCGACGACATCATCAATTCTGTACCCCAGGCCTTACGCGATGGCAGCTATGCCATGGGGGCAACCAAGTCTGAGACGATCAAGAAGGTCGTCCTGCCCGCCGCGCTGCCAGGCATTGCCGGGGCGTTCTTGCTGGCTATTAGCCGCGCCGTGGGAGAGACCATGATCGTGACCATGGCCGCTGGCCTGCAAGCTAAGCTGACGCTTAATCCGCTTGAGACGGTCACGACTGTCACGGTTCAGATCGTCACCTTGCTGACCGGGGACCAGGAGTTTGACAGTCCCAAGACCTTGTCGGCCTTTGCCCTTGGCCTGACCCTGTTCGTGGTCACCTTGATCCTAAACATTATCGCCCTGCGCATCGTTCAGAAGTATCGGGAACAATATGACTGAGGCCGCCCTTCCCATGCCCGATCAGGCCAAGGCCCGGTCCGCGTTCGAAAAACGCCTAAAGGCGCGCCATGCCACCGAGCAACGGTTTCGCTTTTATGGTCTGATGGCGATCGTGATTGCGTTGAGCTTTTTGGCAGTCCTTCTGACCCGGATTGTCTCGCAAGGCATATCGACCTTTACGGTCCATTCGGTGGCCGTTGAGGTGCCGTTGGATCCGGCTCGGATTGACCGATCAAACCTTGAAGGCACCAATTTCGACATTATGGTTGCCGATGCGGTCCTGGTCAAACTGGGCGAGAAGGACGACGATTTCGGGACCAAGTCGTCGAAGGTAAAGGATCTGATTTCGCCTGATTTTGGCTTTCAACTGCTAAATATGGTCAAGGCCAATCCGGCCATTATCGGCAAGACGGTTACGGTCTCAGGACCGCTTCGGGCCAATGCAGACCTTTATTTTAAGGGCGAGATCAAGCGCTCCACCCCAGAAGGCGATCGAATGCTCGACGATCAGCAGCTCGATTGGCTTGCCAAGCTAAAGGCCTCTGGCGCGGTCAAGACCGGGTTTAATACTGGCTTCTTTACCAACTCGGATTCGACTGAGCCTGAACAGGCAGGCGTCCTTGGTGCTGTGGTCGGGTCTGCCATGATGTTGTTCATCACCGCCCTCTTGGCTGTACCCATTGGCGTTATGGCGGCGGTCTATCTGGAAGAGTTCGCGCCAAAAGGCCGCTGGACCGACATTATTGAGGTCAATATCAATAATCTGGCGGCGGTGCCTTCGATTGTTTACGGTCTTCTGGGTCTTGGCCTATTCATCAACGCGCTTGGTGTGCCGCGGTCTTCGCCCCTGCTCGGCGGCTTGGTCCTGGCCTTGATGGCCCTGCCGACGGTAATCATTGCCACCCGCTCGTCGCTGAAGTCCGTGCCGCCCTCGATCCGCGAAGCTGCCCTTGGCGTTGGTGCCTCGCGCAGCCAGGCCGTGTTTCACCATGTCCTGCCCCTGGCCATGCCTGGCGTCATGACCGGCTCGATCCTGGCCCTAGCCCATGCGCTGGGTGAGACGGCGCCGCTCTTGATGATTGGCATGGTTTCGTTTGTGCCCGGCGTTCCAGCCTCGTTTACCGAGGCGGCAACCGTTTTGCCGGTTCAGATCTTTATCTGGGAGAACGCCTCTGAGCGTGCCTTCCATGAACGCACAGCGGCGGCCATTATGGTGCTGCTGGTCTTTATGATCTTGATGAATGCGGTGGCGATCATACTTCGCCGCCGGTTTGAGCGCCGGTGGTAGACCTATGACCACTCATCGTCCCTCCTTGGTAAATTCAGGCAGAACCATGACCACATCCGCGCAAGTTCCCACCCATTTGAGCGCCGAAAAGGCTGGATCGACCAAGATTCATGCCGATAAGGTCAATGTGTTTTACGGGGAAAAGCAGGCCCTGTTTGATGTGTCTCTGGACATCAGCCAAAAGGCTGTGACCTCGTTCATCGGCCCGTCGGGCTGTGGCAAGTCGACCTTTTTGCGCTGCATCAATCGGATGAATGACACTATCTCGATCTGTAAGGTCGAGGGCACGATCCAGATTGATGGTCAAGATATCAATACGCGCAGTATTGACCCGGTGGTCCTGCGCGCCCGCGTCGGCATGGTGTTCCAAAAGCCCAATCCCTTCCCCAAGTCCATTTATGAGAATGTCGCCTATGGGCCGCGCATTCATGGTCTGGCTACGGGCAAGGACGAGCTGGACGGTATCGTCGAATCCTCTCTGCGCCGTGCGGGTCTATGGGATGAGGTCGCTGACCGGCTCTTGCAGCCTGGTACCGGCCTGTCCGGCGGACAGCAGCAGCGTCTGGTGATCGCCCGCGCGATCGCTGTCGGCCCTGAAGTGATCTTGATGGATGAGCCCTGCTCGGCACTAGATCCGATTGCGACGGCCAAGATTGAAGAGCTGATCGATGAATTGCACGAGCAGTTCTGTATCGTCATCGTCACCCACTCCATGGCCCAGGCGGCGCGGGTGTCTCAGCGGACCGCTTTTTTCCATATGGGCCGCCTGGTTGAGGCCGGTCCAACCGACGAGATCTTTACCAATCCTAAGGATAGTCGCACCCAGGACTATATTACAGGCCGGTTCGGCTAGGCCTTCCTTGTTCCCTAATTCGAAAGCGCAAGCGTCATGACCGAACATACCGTCAAAGCCTATGGCGATGAGCTGAACCATCTGACCGCTGAAGTGGCCCGGATGGGCGGCCTGGCCGAGGCCCAGGTGGCCGATGCGATCGCCTGTATTACAAGGCGCGATGTGCCCCTGGCCCAGGGCATTATTGTTCG
This sequence comes from Caulobacteraceae bacterium, assembly GCA_044376615.1. Classification (GTDB taxonomy): domain Bacteria; phylum Pseudomonadota; class Alphaproteobacteria; order Caulobacterales; family Caulobacteraceae; genus CAISGS01. Next base: position 4,767 of record JBILKO010000035.1, on the reverse strand, counting down.
CGACGATAAGCTTGACCTGTTGCAGGCCGATATTGAGCGCAAATCCATCAAACTGATCGCGCTGCGCCAACCTGTCGCCCAGGACCTGCGCCGCACCGTTGCGGCTATGAAGATTTCGCTCAGCCTCGAGCGTTGTGGTGACCTGGCCAAAAACATCGCTAAGCGGGCCCTGGTGATCTCCGAGGCTGAGGCCCTTACCGCCTTGACCCGCTCGATCGAGCGCATGGGCAATCTGGTCACTGCGCGGCTCAAGGATGTGCTGGACGCCTATACCGCATCGAATGTTAGCCGCGCCGTTGGCGTTTGGTGGCGCGATGAAGAGGTTGATGAGCACTATAACAGCCTGTTTCGGGAGCTCTTGACCTATATGATGGGCGATCCGCGCATGATCACCTCCTGCGCGCATATGTTGTTTGTGGCCAAGAACCTGGAACGGATCGGCGACCATGCCACTAATATTGCCGAAATCATCCATTTCGAAATCACGGGCGAGGACATGATCAATGAACGGCCCAAAAACTCCGACCTCTAGTGACACACCCGTTCGGAGGCCAGCCTTGATCCCCTATGTGCTTGTGGTCGAAGACGAAGATGCTCTAGCGACCTTGCTCCAGTACAATCTGGACAAGGAGGGTTATAGCGTGTCGATCGCCAGTGATGGCGAAGAGGCTCTGACTCAGATTAATGAAAAGCTGCCAGACCTGATTGTCCTGGACTGGATGCTGCCCAAGGTCTCGGGCATTGAGGTTTGCCGCCGCCTGCGTAGCCGAGCCGATACGCGCAATGTGCCGATCGTGATGCTGACCGCGCGCGGCGAAGAAACCGACCATGTGCGCGGCCTAGACACCGGTGCCGACGACTACATCGTCAAGCCGTTTTCCATGACCGAACTGACGGCACGCATTCGCGCCGTCCTGCGCCGGATCCGCCCGGGGCTGGCCGAGGATCGGACCCATCAGGGTGATCTGATCATTGACCGGGTTGCACACCGGGTTAAGCGCGACGGCCGCGAAATCCATCTGGGCCCCACCGAGTTTCGCCTGCTAGACTATTTCATGCAGCATCCGGGCCGGGTTTTTAGCCGCGAGCAATTGCTCGACGCCGTCTGGGGCTCGGACGTCTATGTCGAGGCCCGCACGGTTGATGTGCATGTCGGTCGCCTGCGCAAGGCCTTAAATCTCGAATCTAAGGCTGACCCGATCCGCACCGTGCGCTCGGCTGGCTATGCCTTGGATATGGACGCCTAGATCTCAGGCCCGTGCCAGCCATCGCGGATCAGGCCGCGGTCGCGCAGCTTTTGAATAATGATATCGGCGGCCTGTTCTGGCGTCGTCTTGGTCGTGTCGATATGGATTTCGGGGGCTAGCGGGGTCTCATACGGGCTGTCTATGCCGGTAAAGTTTTTCAGCTCGCCGCTGCGGGCCTTTTTATAGAGGCCCTTCACATCCCGTGCCTCAGCCTCGGCCAGCGGCGTATCGATAAAGACTTCCAAGAATTCGGCCTCGCCAACCAGGCTTCGCGCCAGGTGTCGCTCGGACCGGAAGGGCGAGATAAAAGAGACCAGGCAGATCAGGCCAGCCTCGACCATCAATTTCGCCACCTCACCAACCCGGCGGATGTTTTCCACCCGGTCGCCATCGGTAAAGCCCAGATCGCGGTTCAGGCCATGGCGGACATTATCGCCGTCCAGCGTGGTTGTGTGCCGACCCATGGCATAGAGCTGTTTTTCCACCAGATTGGCTATGGTCGACTTGCCCGAGCCCGACAGGCCAGTGAACCACAATATGGCCGGTCTTTGGCCCTTAAGGTCCGCGCGACGGGTCTTGTTGATGTCCAGGGCCTGCCAATGGATATTTTGCGAGCGGCGCAGAGCAAAATGGATCAGGCCCGCCCCGACCGTGGCATTGGTCATGCGATCGATCAGGATAAAGCCGCCCGTATCGATATTGTCCGCATAGGGATCAAAGGCAATCTGCTGGTCTAGGCTGATATTGCAGACCCCGATCTCATTCAGGGCTAAGGCTTTGGCGGGCAGGTGTTCCAGCGTATTGATATTGACCTTGTGTTTGGGCTCGGTGACCGTTGCCGAAACCAGCTTGGAGCCGATTTTCAGCCAATAGGCCCGGCCCGGCAGCATGGGCTCATCGGCCATCCAGATGACCGTGGTTTCGAACTGGTCGGCGACTTCGGGCAATTGGCCAGACGCGATTATGTCACCGCGCGAGCAGTCGATCTCGTCTTCCAGGGTCAGGGTGACCGATTGTCCAGCTACAGCCAGATCAAGATCGCCGTCATAGGTGACGATGCGCGCCACCTTGCTCTCTTTGCCTGAGGGTAGGACCCTGACCGTATCTCCAGGCCGAACCGAGCCGCTGGTGATCTGGCCCGCAAAGCCGCGGAAATCGAGATCGGGCCGGTTGACCCATTGCACCGGCAGGCGCAGGGCACCCTGCTGGCGCGCCTCGGCATCAAGCGGCACGGTTTCGAGGTGCTCGATCAGGACTGGGCCTTTAAACCAGGGGGTCTGGTCGCTGCGCGAGGCAATATTGTCGCCCTTCAGGCCTGAAATCGGGATGGGGGTAATGTCGCTAAGGCCAATCTGGGCGGCAAAGGCGCGGTAATCGGCGACGATCTGGTCGAAGACGGCCTGATCAAACCCGACCAGGTCCATCTTATTGACGGCCAGCACCACCTTCTTGATCCCGATTAGCGAGACCAGATAGGAATGGCGGCGGGTCTGGGTCAGTATGCCCTTGCGCGCATCCACCAGTATGACGGCCAGGTCGGCGGTCGAGGCCCCCGTGACCATGTTGCGGGTATATTGCTCATGGCCTGGCGTATCAGCGACAATGAATTTGCGCTTTTCGGTCGAGAAGAAGCGGTAGGCGACATCAATCGTAATGCCCTGTTCGCGCTCAGCAGCCAGGCCATCCACCAGTAGCGCAAAATCGATCTCGCCGCCCTGGGTCCCGACCCGCTTGGAATCGGCCTCAAGCGCGGCCAGCTGATCTTCAAAGATCATCTTGGAATCATAGAGCAGCCGCCCAATCAGCGTGGACTTGCCATCATCGACACTGCCGCAGGTGATAAAGCGCAGCAGGCTCTTGTGCTGATGCTGCAGCAAATAGGCGTCAATATCGCTCTCGATCAGGTCGGAAATATGGGCCATCAGAAATAGCCCTCCTGCTTTTTCTTTTCCATTGAGGCGGCCTGGTCGTGATCGATCACCCGGCCTTGGCGCTCTGATGTGGTGGTCAGGAGCATTTCCTGAATGATCTCGGGCAGGGTCTTTGCGGCGCTCTCCACCGCCCCGGTTAAGGGATAGCAGCCAAGGGTGCGAAACCTTACCGACCTCATTTGAGGTGTCTCGCCGGGCCTTAGCGGCATGCGATCATCATCGACCATGATCAAGGTGCCGTCACGCTCGACCACGGGCCGCTCGGCCGCGAAATAGAGTGGCACCAGCGGGATGTTTTCCAGATGGATATATTGCCAGATATCGAGCTCCGTCCAGTTGGACAGGGGAAAGACGCGGATGCTTTCGCCCTTATGCTTGCGGGCATTATAGGTGCGCCACAGCTCAGGCCGCTGCTGTTTGGGGTCCCAGCGATGCTGTTCAGAGCGGAAGGAAAAGATCCGCTCCTTGGCGCGGGATTTTTCCTCGTCCCGCCGCGCGCCGCCAAAGGCAACATCAAAACCGTACTTATCGAGCGCCTGTTTAAGCGCCTGGGTCTTCATCACATCCGTATGGACGGCCGCGCCATGGCTGAAGGGACCAATGCCCTGGGCCAGACCCTCCATATTGGTATGGACCAGCAGGTCCAGGCCCAGCCGCTTGGCCAGATTATCGCGAAACGTGATCATGTCGCGAAACTTCCAGCGTGTATCAATATGTAGCAATGGAAAGGGCAGCTTGGCCGGATAAAACGCCTTGAGCGCCAGATGCAGCATGACGGCCGAATCCTTGCCGATCGAATACAGCATGACCGGATGCTCGCTCTCGGCCACCACTTCGCGCATGATGTGGATGCTTTCGGCTTCCAGCCTTTGCAAATGGGTCAGGGCAATCGGCGTATCAGACACGGCAAACCTTTGGGTAACGGCTGCGCCCTTTTAGCCTCATTTCGTCCGGGCAGGGCATAAGCTTTTCTGAACTTGGCGTCAGGAAAAGCCCAGATCGGCTCAAGGCACGACAGCAATCAAGTCTAATGGCCCGCCTGCCAGGAACCCCGGATTGAAAAAGTCGGGCTTGCCATAGGTAAGGGGCTGGCCATCCAGGGCCAAGACCTTGCCACCGGCGGCGGCCAGGACGGCATGCCCTGCGCCCGTATCCCACTCACAGGTTGGCGATAGGCGCGGATAAAGATCGGCCTCGCCGGCTGCCACCAGGCAAAACTTGAGCGAGGAGCCGACGGATACCCGCTCGGCTATGGGATAGAGGGCCAAATAGGCATCGGTTTCCGGCGTATTATGTGACTTGGACGCGACCGCAATCAGGCCCTGTTTGGGCGGGGTGCGGACCGCCAGGGGCCGGCGCGTGCTGGCTTGGCTTAAGGCCTGGTCTGGCGCGATCTCCTGGGTCCAGGCGGTTTTTAAGGTGACGTCGCCAGCAAACATGCGGTCCTTGGCCGGGGCATAGACAATGCCAAGACTGGGCAGGCCATCCTCGATCAAGGCAATATTGACGGTAAAATCGCCGCGTCTTTGCACAAATTCCTTGGTGCCATCGAGTGGATCGACCACGAAAAACGCTCGGTCAATATGGGG
>JBILKO010000115.1:0-7930 GCA_044376615.1 Caulobacteraceae bacterium | reverse complement strand
ACCATACGCTTGGCACCGCCCGTCTCACCAATCGGCAGGCCTTCTTCGGCCGGCTGGAAGATCAAGACCACCGTGCCGGGGATCTGGTCCCGCATTCCCGCAAGTACAGTCGCGGCCCCAAGCAGCATGGCGACATGGGTGTCATGTCCGCAAGCATGCATAACAGGCACCGGCTTGCCCTCATATTCACCCATGGCCTTAGACGCGAACGGCAGTCCGGTTTTTTCCTCGACCGGCAGGGCATCCATATCGGCGCGCAGGGCCACGACCCCGCCAGGCTTGCCGCCCTTTAGTACCGCAACAATGCCAGTCACGGCCACCTTGGTACGAACCTCAAAGCCTAGTCGCTTTAGCTCGGCGGCGACCAGGGCGGCGGTGCGGACCTCGCGATTGCCCAGTTCAGGATGCTCGTGAATATCGCGCCGCTAAGCCACGACCTTCGGCTGGACCGCCTTTGCGGCCGCAAATACTGCATCGGTTGGAACCTCGGCAAAGGCGACGCTGGCACTGGCTAGGCTCAAGGCAGCAGCAAGGCTGGTGGAAAACAGACGCATGATAGACCCCCAAACAAAACAGGCCCACAGGTTGCGCCGCGTGAGCGCGACGGTCAAGCTGAGGATTTGAGCGCAAGTTTACGTTAGGTCAGGCTTTTCCTTGCAAGCAACCGGCCTAAACTGGTCTCATGACCGAACCTACGCTTGATCCCAATTATGATCCCCGCACGGACGGTGCCATGCGAGGTGACGACCAAAAGGTTGTGCGGCCGCGCGACGCGGCCACCCTAATCATCGTTCGGCGCGACGCGGCCAAGCCGCGCCTCTTGATGGGACGGCGTAATAAGGGCCACACCTTTATGCCCGGCAAATGGGTGTTTCCCGGCGGACGCATTGATCGCAGCGATTTTCGCGCGCCCTTTGCCAGTGACCTGCGTCCCGATGTCGCCGCTCGGGTTGAAAAGACTGCGCCGCCTACCCGCGCCCGCGCCCTGGCACTCGCCGCCGTGCGCGAAACCTTTGAAGAGGTTGGCCTGCTGTTGGCCAGGCCCGCGCCCGAGACAAAAGCCAAGGGGCCATGGGGCGGTTTTCTTAAACTGGGCGCGCAACCTGATCTGGCTGCACTAGACTTTATCGCCCGCGCGATTACGCCGCCCTATCGCCCCAAACGGTTTGATGCGCGGTTCTTTATGGCCAGCGCCGAAAACTTGATAAGTCTCGAGCGCGCGCCCGATTGTGGTGAGCTGGATGAGATTGCCTGGGTCGATCTAGACGAGGCCCTGGCCTTAGACCTGCCGAATATTACCCGTTTCGTCGTGCAGGAACTGGCCTTAAAGCTCGATGCGCCCGAGCGCCCAGCGCCATTTGTACGTTTCCTGCGCGGCGCGCGCCATCTGAGCCACCTGTGATACCGGCGCGCCCACGCCATGCGGCTAGCCTGGTCCTAATCCGACAGGGGCGGACGGGGCCAGAAGTCTTGATGGGACGTAGGCCCGGCAAGTCAGCCTTTGCCCCGGACGTCTTCGTATTCCCAGGCGGCAAGCTTGATCCTGCAGACCGAGTGATCAAGCCGACCAGGTCGCTGTCGGAAGCGTGCATCCGCCTTAGCGCCGCTAGACCCAGCCTTGCCAATGCCCTGGCCGTCGCGGCACTGCGCGAAACTGAGGAAGAAACCGGCCTAACCGTTACAAAAAAAGGCGTTCAAGATGGCCCAGACCTATCATCGCTCACCTTGATCGCGCGAGCCATAACCCCGACCGAGAGCCCAATCCGCTTCCATGCCCGGTTCTTTCAGATGGATGCGAGCCTAACCATCGGTGCGCATGCGGCCACACCTGAGCTAGCGGATCTGGACTACAGACCCCTCCCCTTCGCATTAAAACTGCCCATGTTCGACATTACCGAAGCGGTCTTGCACCATCTTGCCGACCAAGGCCGTACCCACCCTGCATTTCTCTATACATACCGCAGCGGCAAACCGCGTCACAAGGCACTAGCTTAAGCGCGATCTCGCGTTGACATTGGCCGCGTCATGGGTATTGTCCGCGCTCTTAAATTTTCTGGCCTAATGCTTCGGCGTTAGGTCCCCGAAGGATTGAACCATGGCTAAGCCAGCACAGATCAAGATCCGCATGAACTCGACTGCGGATACCGGCTTCTTCTATGTCACCAAGAAGAATGCCCGCACCAAGACCGAAAAGCTGGTCATGAACAAGTATGACCCCGTCGTGCGCAAGCATGTCGAATTCAAGGAAGGCAAGATCAAATAAGATCGGCCAACGCCTCTGGAATTGCAAAAAGCCCGGCAGCCATGCCGGGCTTTTTTTATCATGTCTGTGGATCTATCAGGCCCTTGCGTTTTTCTGCAAAGACCGCACACTCTTAAGTCCCTGTTTAACAGCGAAAGGAGGTGATCCAGTGTCTCATTGTCACATTACGAGGTCTCTGGGAGACTTGGCGAGGATGTTTCACCTTAGCTGAGGTTCAGCGGCTTCGATGACAGTGTCGGGCGTCGCGGGGGTGGATAACCGAAACCCCTGCGGCACCTTCTTCTTTAATTCATAAGTTATTTAACGATAAAGCCGCCATTTCCATCAGGAACGATATGAGGCTCGGTGATAGAAGATCCACCCCAGACATGCCAGCCACCATCGCCGTCAGCACGCCAATGAAGGCCTTGGACCTTGCCACCAACACCGCGCCAACCCCCAATCAAATCATACCGCCAAAACTCTCCCCAAAGCCCGGGCCCATTTCCAATAAAGCCGTTGTCTGCGTCGGTCCGCCAAACATGATGAAGTAGGCCCGGACCAGACCCAATATACCCACCTTGACCATTATATTTCCAAGCCTGACCTTCAGCCCCTGGGCCCGAGCCAATAAAGCCCCTTGCGCCATCCGAGGCCCACTGTGCGCCACGCTTTACAACTGCGAATGGAATCATAGCAATCCACCAACCCCCACAAACCGGACCGTCCGTAAATAGATCAATCCATTCAAACTTGTAAAGATATTCGGATAATGACGCGTTAAGTCGTCAAAAGGGTTAAAATCTCAGCTCGATCTCGCGAAATTCCACCAAAGTAAGAACTTAGCTGTAGATTGGAAGAGTTTGCCGCTTAGTGCCCATTTCGAATGGAAAAATGCCTAAAAGGCACGAAGTCGCGCAAGTCATGCTAGCGGATGAATGCGTTTCGCGCAAAAGCATCGGACCTAAACTATAGGACAGCCTTAATCATCGCAATTTTGGTAAAAAAATATGGATAAGATTTCGGACCACAAAAGCTAACGCCAAAAGGCCTGCAAGACCGCAGACCCAAGCAAAAATGGTCTGAGACCCGTTGCCCGGCGCAGGCGGGACCGTTAGGCCCTGATAAGCACTGGCGGCTATAGCGCTGAGGCCAAGTAGCGCAACGCCAACCATGCTTAAGACCGATTCATGCCGTGGCACCGCCCGTGCATGCTTGAACTCAGGGTACCATTGGCTGTCTAGGTCCTGAACAATACCACTATCGGCCGCCAAGGCGTTGCGCTTATTAGCGTCGCTGTCATCAGCATCGATTCTATCGTCTGAGGAGTGGGCCTTGACCAAAACGGCCTCGCGCATGGTCGGGATCAAGATGTGGCTTGGGGCGGGCTGCCAACCACCTTCTGGCGTGAGAAACAACGCCTTTTCCGCCGCCCGGCGGCGTACCAAGCCGTCAATCACCATGCTGTGGCCACGCAGATCGGCCTTGCACCAATGTTCCATAGACGCAGCAGCCGCGACCAAGGAGCCCTGATTGATCAACTCAACCACCTTCGAGCCTGCGAAGGCTTCCAGCCCAATATTATAGGCAAAACTGAAGACGGCATCGGTCTGGTTCTGGGTAAGAGGCGTGAAGATCAGCTCTTTCAAAGCTTGGGCGATGGTGCGCAGATCATAGAGTAGCAAGAGCTCAGCCTCTTTGGTACTGAGATTGGCGTTGGGACGGACCAAAAACACATGTCCGTACCCGATCATCCAACGGCCATTGTCCAGCCGAACAGGTCGGCCTCGAAACCCTTCGAGCCGCTTGATCAATTCAAGCCCTGATCGAGATATTCGAAAGCCAGTCATCGGGTACCGTAATTGAAAATATATGGTCTTACACGCTGCATCAGACGCCCCGCCCCCGCGGCTTACAACAGAATAAGGACAGCCAGACCCAAGAAGCTGAAAAAGCCAACGACATCCGTCACGGTCGTCACAAACACTGTCGATGACACGGCGGGATCATAGCCCATTTTTTCCAGTGTAATCGGAACAAATATCCCTGCCAAGGCCGCGGCAGTAAGATTAATAATCATAGCAAGCCCAATGACGAGGCCCAGCATGGCATCGTGATACCAAAAGCCTGCGACGAGCCCGACACAGACCGCAAAGGCGCCGCCATTAAACAGGCCCACAATGACTTCACGCGCCACAGTGCGCCAGACATTGACCGAGGTCAGCTCCTTGGTCGCCAGGGCGCGCACGGCAACCGTCAGGGTCTGGGTTCCCGCATTCCCGCCCATGGACGCGACAATCGGCATCAAAACCGCCAGGGCCACCAGCTTTGAAATGGCCCCTTCAAATAAGGATATGACGCTGGAGGCAAAGACCGCTGTGCCGAGATTGATCAAGAGCCACCAAAACCGTGATCTGGCGACATCCAGCACGGTCGCGTCGCGGCCTGCATCGGTCACACCGGCCAGGGCCAGAATGTCCTCCTGGCTCTCTTCTTGAATAACGCCAACAATGTCATCGACGGTTATCTGACCTACGAGGCGGCCGGACGGGTCTGTGACCGGCGCTGAAATCAGGTGGTACTTATCGAAAATATAGGCGACTTCTTCCTGGTCCATATCGACCGGAATCTCGCTTACTGGCTCCATGATCTGGATCAGGGGCACTTCGCGCCGCGTCTTGAGTAGTCTGCTCAGCGCAACGGCGCCAAGTGGAACATAAGCTGGGTCGACAACATAGATATCGAAGAACAAGTCGGGAAGTTCCTCCCCGGCCTGACGCATATGATCAATAGCCTGGCCCACAGTCCAAAACTGGGGCGCGGCCATGACCTCGCGCTGCATCAAGCGTCCAGCGCTCTCCTCGGCATAGGCTAGGGAGGTGCGGATCCCCGCGCGGTCAATCTCAGACATAGCGGCCAAAACCGCATCGCGCTTGTCGTCTTCTAGGTCTTCAACCAGGTCGGCAGCATCGTCTGACTCTAGATCTTCGAGCGCTTTCGCCAGCGCGGCTGGGGTTACCTGTTCGAGCACCTCTTCGCGAATATTCGTGTCCAGCTCGGACAAGATATCGGCCAAGGCGTCAGGGGCGATAAAGGCCAAGACTTCCTGGCGATAATCGGCAGACAAGAAGGCCATAAGATCGGCCACGTCGGCCGGGTGCAGGGCTTCAATCAGCTCGCGCAGGCGCTCCGTATCGCCCCTGTCAGCGGCGCTGACTACCATGTCAATATATTGAGGATTGAGGGCATAGTCCTCGCCCAGGGCCAGATCTTCGAGATCCTCAACCACCAGGCCGTGCCGTTCCGCCGTCAGGTCGCCCGCGTTTTGGGACATCAACCCCTCCTTCGAGACACACTCTGTCCCCGGCCGTCGGACGGGCATCGAACCCCCGATTGACCTAGGGCCTCGGGGATTCGTGCCAAATGTTCACTGGTGCGGTCGAGAAGACTCGAACTTCCACGGGTTGCCCCACAGCGACCTCAACGCTGCGCGTCTACCAATTCCGCCACGACCGCATCATGGTGAGCGGCGGGGGTACCAAACCCAGGCGCATATGTGAAGGCCTAATGCAGGCAAACTTGAAAAGACTGCGACACGAATTTGCGCTTAACGCCCATTTGGCTGTTAACGCGCCCCAAAATCAAGCGGTCCCGCCAGCCATAAAGTCATAGACATCGGCACGGCGGGTCACCTCAATCGCGATCCGGTCTTCATTGATCAAGATCTGGCCGCGCGCAACTGGATAGTTATTGGCCAAGATCCAGACCTCGTCGGACACCCCAGCATCCAAGGGAATAACGGCGCCCCGGCCCATCCGTAGGAACTGCCGCATGGGCAAGATGGACCGGCCAAGCAGAACCGAGATTTCGACATTGACCCAATTGACCTGACCCACAGAGACAATCCCTTAACGCGTGCTATCAAAGCCGACCATGCGTCGCCTCTTGTGCCACAATGGCCTAACATGCTTGATCGGGTGTTAAGACTTAGAGGAAATTTAAGGGTGCCGAGCCAATTTTTTTTAAGGCCAGACTCTAAAGCCGTCGATTGGGCGATCTCTCGCCAGCCGGTCGCCTATGAGTCGGCCGTTGCCGCTATGGAGGCCCGGGCCAAGGCAATCTATGAAGGCACGGCGCCTGAACTGGTTTGGCTTTTAGAGCATCCGCCCCTCTATACCGCCGGCATATCGTCCAAAGGCGAAGACCTGCTCGTCCCCGACTGGTTTCCTGTCTATGCCAGCGGCCGCGGCGGCCAATACACTTATCACGGCCCAGGCCAACGCGTGGCCTATGTCATGCTGGACCTGCGTGCGCGCGGACGCGATGTGCATGCCTTTGTAAAAGCGCTCGAAACCTGGATTATTTCTGCCTTGGCTGCTTTTAATGTTGAAGGCGAGATCAAGCCTGGCCGGGTTGGGGTCTGGGTGACCCGCAAGGTTCCGGGCCTTGCGCGTCAGGAAGACAAGATTGCTGCCATTGGCGTCAAGCTGCGCCACTGGGTATCGTTTCACGGCATTAGTTTAAATGTTGAGCCCGATCTTAGCCATTTCAATGGCATCGTCCCGTGCGGCATTTCCGAGCACGGTGTCACCAGCCTGGTCGATCTGGGCCTGCCGGTTACCATGGACGAGGCTGATCAGGCCTTGCTTAGCCAATTTCACAAGGTATTTGGGCCAACGCGGGGCGCTGAGCCACCGATCTGACCACAGATAGCGTTAAACCGGTGCTGGGCTCGCTGGATTTTGCGGATTAGGACCAAACCGATTGGTGCCCTCTTCGCTGGGCATGGCGGCGAGCTCGACAACCGCCCAAATCAATAACATGCCAAACAAAAAGTCTAAGAACCCAACCGGCTGAGGCCAGACTGCAAGGACGGCGAGGAGTATGGGGGCCGCCCACCATCCAGACCGACCGCGATCGTGCAGGCGCTTAGAAAGGATGCAGGCCCCGCAGAATAGGACGAGAGGGTAGAACAGCCACCCTGTCAGCACATGCAAGGTACCGCCCGCAACCGACTCATAAAGCGCCGTCAATCCAATCAAGGCACCTGAAACGATCAGGAACGGCGTGCGCGCTATGCGCCCCGTTGAGGAGACAAGAAGTTCGATCCAATCGGTCTGGCCACTCATGACTTATCCTGCGGGTCTGGACGCTTAAGGTTTGCGTCCGATCAAACTAGCCGCTTGACCGTCCAAGGGAAAGCCCCGGTCAGAGCGCCCTTTCAATGGCGGCCTTTAGACCCTTGTCCTGGGGCGTAACCATGGACGAAAAGCCCGCTATGGGCTGGCCGTCGCGGCCAATCAAGATCTTGTGGAAATTCCATTTGGGTTCCGCCTGGCTACCCAACTTGGCCTTGGCCCATTGATAGAATGGGTGGGCCTGGGGCCCGCGCACCACCGTTTTAGTGGTCATGGGAAAATCGATATCGAAGTTTACGGTGCAGAACTTCTTGATCTCGGCCTCAGAGCCCGGTTCCTGCCCGCCAAAATCATTGGACGGTACGCCCAGGACCACTAGACCCTTGGCCCTATAGGCCGTATAGAGCGCCTCTAGCCCGTCATATTGCGGGGTAAAGCCGCAGCGCGAGGCGGTATTGACGACCAAGACGACCTTGCCGCGAAACTGCGACAGGGGCAGTGGCGCGCCATCGATGGCTGAAAAGCTGTAGCCATAGGCGACGGCGGGCTC
>JBILKO010000114.1:0-7987 GCA_044376615.1 Caulobacteraceae bacterium | reverse complement strand
TACCTGCTGCATATCGGCAGTCTGAATTGGCAAAAGATCAATCCAGACATATTCGGCTCCATGATCCAGGCCGTGGCCGATGAGGAGGAGCGCGGCGCGCTTGGCATGCACTATACCAGCGTGCCCAATATCCTAAAGGTTCTGAACCCGCTGTTTCTCGACGATCTGCGCGAGCGCCTGCAAGAGGCGGGCGATAATGGCCGCAAGCTCTTAAACCTGCGCCAGCGCATGGCCAAGATCCGGGTGTTTGACCCCGCCTGCGGCAGCGGCAATTTCCTGGTCATTGCCTATAAGCAGATGCGCGAGATCGAGGCCGAGATCAATCAAAGGCGGGCCGAGCCCGATCGGCGCAGCGATATTCCCCTGACCAATTTTCGCGGCATTGAATTGCGCGACTTCCCGGCCGAGATTGCACGCCTGGCCCTGATCATTGCCGAATACCAATGCGATGTCCTTTATCGCGGCCAGAAAGAGGCCCTGGCCGAGTTCCTGCCCCTTAATAGCCAAAACTGGATCACCTGCGGCAATGCCCTGCGGCTCGATTGGCTGAGCCTGTGGGGGACGACCGGGACGGGGGTGAAGGTGCGAGCCGACGACTTGTTCGAAACCCCGCTGGATCAGGCCGAGATCGATTTCGATAATGTGGGCGGGGAGACGTATATTTGCGGGAACCCGCCCTATCTCGGTTCAACATGGCAGGACGCCGAACAAAAGGCCGATCTTAAGCGGATTTTTGGCCATCGCACCAAGAACTGGAAGTCGCTCGACTATGTTGCTGGCTGGTTCATGAAGGCTGCAGATTATGGCGCCCAGACCGGCGCGTCGTCGGCCTTTGTGTCCACTAGCAGCATTTGCCAAGGTGAACAGGTCCCGGTGCTCTGGCCGTTGGTGTTTTCGAATGGCTGTAAAATTTCGTTCGCGCATACTAGCTTCAAATGGTCAAATTTGGCGAGCCACAATGCTGGCGTTACAGTAGCAATCATCGGCCTAAAAAATGTACTCCTCAACAAAGGATTGATGTTCTTTGAGACAGAGCGAGGCGAATCGATTGTCAACCAAGTTGAGAATATCAACGCCTACTTGGTTCCCGGGCCAGACCTGATTGTTCAAAAAGTAAACCGGAGCCCAAAAGACCGCTCACTAATGCTCTGGGGGAATAAACCAACTGATGATGGGAATTTCTTCGTCGACTATGCCGGGGTTATAAACTTGCTTCGGGATTACCCAGAAGCACTAGAATTTATAAGGCCTTATTACGGATCTTCAGAATTCATTCGCGGTGCAAAGAGATTTTGTATTTGGATAAATGACGATAGTGAGCAGCGAGCTATGGAAATCTCCCCCCTTGCCGAAAGGGTCGCGAGGGTAAGAGATTTCCGAGCGAATAGCATAGCGGCTGAAACCCGTCCGGCTTCTGAATTTCCACATCGCTTTCGGCAAATTCAAGGAATTGGTGAGCGCACTGCGATGATTGTGCCACGTGTAAGTTCAGAGCGCAGGCCGTTTTTGCCAGTAGGCTTGTTGCCAGAGCGCTCTATCGTTGGTGACAGTTCGTTCGCCCTTTATGACGCACCCTTGTGGAACATGGCGCTGATCGCCTCGCGCATTCACCTGGTATGGATCGCAACCGTGTGCGGCAAATTGAAAACTGACTTTCGCTACTCCAACACCCTCGGCTGGAACACCTTCCCGGTCCCGACCCTGACCGAGCAGAACAAGGCCGACCTGACCCGCTGCGCTGAGGACATATTGCTCGCCCGCGAGGCCCATTTCCCGGCAACCATTGCCGACCTCTATGACCCCGAAACCATGCCCGCCAATCTGCGCGCCGCCCATGATCGCAATGATGAGGTGCTCGAGCGCATCTATATCGGCCGCCGCTTTCGCAACGACACCGAACGCCTCGAAAAACTGTTCGAGCTCTACACCAAGATGACCGCCACGGAGAAGATTGCGTGACCAGGCTCTTTCGCGTTTCAGATAAGGGTCTCGTTGAGAGCCAGCGAAAATCGCTCGACCTGGAAAGGCGTATTCAGGATTGGGTGGAGGGCGATCTGACCCTGATTGGTGCGGAAGGGATTATTCTCGGTCGCGAGGTGAGGACGGCGCATGGCAAGCGCATCGACCTGCTCGCCATGGACGAGGATGGCAATCTGATCATTATTGAACTGAAGCGCGATGCGGGTGCGCGCGATATCGTCGCCCAGGTCCTGGACTATGCTTCTTGGGTTTGTCGTCTAACCACCAATGATGTCCATGAGATCACTAAGGAATACCGCGGCAAGTCGCTGGCGGAAATCTATCGCGAGAAATTTGGCAAAGCGCCGCCCGAAACCTTGAATGCGACCCACCAGATGATCGTGGTTGCCAGTGAGGTGGATGAGGCAACCAAGCGGATTATCGAATATCTGTCTGAGCAGCATGATGTCGGCATTAATGCCAGTTTCTTCAACATATTTGGCGCTGAGGGGCATGAATGGCTGACCACGGACAGCCTGCTCGATCAGGAAGAGGTAAAGGATCGCTCGATCAGAAAGGCCCGGGCGCCATGGTCGGGGCTGTACTACACAACGGGTGGATTAGAGGAAATCCGTCCCTGGGAAGACCTGCGCCAAAATGGATTCATAACGGCATCTGGTGGAAGGGTTTATTCAAACAAACTGGATAATCTGGAGGTCGGAGCCCCGATCTTTTATTATCAAAAAGGTACCGGCTATCTTGGCTTTGGACATGTGACCACGCCCAAGATGCGCGCCAGTGAATTTGTTCTGGCTGACGGGACGCCGCTGATCGAAAAGCTGCCCAATCGGCACTATTTAACCGAGTCTGAAGAAGATCCCGATCGCGCGTCTTACGTGGTGGGGGTCGACTGGAAGCGTACCTTTGATCGTCAGCAGGCCAAGACCTTTACGGGGATTTTTGCCAATCAGAATATTGTCTGCAAAATATACGATCAGGAGACGGCGGACTTCTTGCGCAAAGCGTTTGATGTAGCAGCTTGGGATGAGCAATCATGACCAGCCCCAAGTCCATTCCTGCCGTCAGTTTCCAAACCGCCCGGACGGGCGTCTCGACCAAGGCCAATGCCCTGGGCATGCGGCCCATGCAGGAGCGGGCCTATAATAAGCGCGGCGAGCAATACTTGCTGATCAAGTCACCGCCGGCCTCCGGCAAGTCGCGCGCCTTGATGTTTATCGCCCTGGATAAGCTAGAAAATCAGGGTCTGAAACAGGCCATTATTGTGGTGCCGGAAAAGTCGATCGGCGGCAGTTTTGCCGATGAGCCGCTCTCATCTTACGGCTTTTGGGCCGATTGGGTGGTCAAGCCGCAATGGAATCTGTGCAATGCGCCAGGGCCGGACGAGGACCGGGTGGATCCGTCCAAGGTCAAGGCGGTGGGCCAATTTCTGGCCAGCGCCGACAAGGTTCTGGTCTGTACCCATGCCAGTTTCCGCTTTGCGGTTGAGGCCCTGGGCGTTGAGGCCTTTGATGATCGCCTAATCGCGGTGGACGAATTCCATCATGTTTCGGCCAATCCCAATAACCGCCTAGGCGGTCACCTGGCGGAGTTCATCAAGCGCGATAAGGTACACATCGTCGCCATGACCGGCAGCTATTTTCGCGGGGACGCCGAGGCGGTGCTGACGCCGGAAGACGAGGCCAGGTTTGAGACCGTCACCTATACCTATTATGAACAGCTCAATGGCTATGAGCATCTTAAGGCACTGAATATAGGCTATTTTTTCTATACCGGCCCCTATCTTGAAGCGATCGAGCACTGTCTTGATCCCTCGAAAAAGACGATCGTCCATATCCCGAATGTGAATTCCAAGGAGAGTACAAAGGATAAAATAAAGGAGGTCGAAGAGGTCATGGAATATCTGGGTCAGTGGCAAGGTGCCGATGCCCAGACCGGCTTTCACCGGGTCATGCTGGCCGATGGCCGGGTCCTGAAGATTGCCGACCTTGTCGATGATAGTGATCCGGCAAGGCGGGCCAAGGTGCTGTCGGCCCTAAAGGATCCTGCCCATAAGAATGACCGTGACCATGTTGATATCATTATTGCCCTGGGCATGGCCAAGGAAGGCTTTGACTGGATCTGGTGCGAACATGCCCTGACCGTGGGCTATCGCTCCAGCCTGACCGAGATCATCCAAATTATTGGCCGCGCTACCCGGGATGCCCCGGGCAAGACCGAGGCCAGCTTTACCAACCTGATCGCTGAGCCGGATGCATCGGAGGCGGCGGTGGCCAGTGCGATCAATGATACGCTAAAGGCGATTGCCGCCAGCCTTCTGATGGAACAGGTCTTGGCACCGCGCTTTAACTTTACCGCCAAGGACCGGGGTCCCTTGCCTGATTTTGACTATGGTCCGGGTGGCTATGAGGCGGGAAAGACCAATGTCGGGTTCAATGAGGACAGCGCCCAGTTCCATTTCGAAATCAATGGTCTGGTCGAGCCCAAGAGCCCAGAAGCGGCCCGGATCTGCCAAGAGGACCTAAACGAGGTCATTACCGCTTTTGTCCAGGACAAGGCGGCGCTGGAACGCGGCCTTTTTGACGAAGAAACCGTGCCCCAGGACCTAACCCAGGTGCGTATGGGCAAGATTGTTCGCGATCGCTATCCCGAGCTAAGCAGTGATGATCAAGAGGCGGTGCGCCAGCATGCGATCGCGGCCTTGACCTTGACCCAAAATGCCAAGGCCTTGGCTGTGGGCCTGGTGGCGGCAGGGGAGGGGGTTGTTCGCGCCAATACGGCCTTGATCGAGGGGGTCCGCCAGTTTGCTATGGATGTGCGTGACCTGAATATCGACCTTATTGATGCGATCAATCCCTTCCAAGCGGCCTATGCGGTCTTGGCCAAGGCCATGACGGAAAGCACGCTTAAACAGGTCCAGGCCGCGATTTCGGCCAAGCGTACCAAGATCACGCCGGAGGAGGCGCTGGAGCTAGCCGGGCGGGCCTCGCGCTTTAAGAAGGACCGTGGCCGCTTGCCATCAAGCACTGCGGCCGATGCTTGGGAGCAGCGGCTTGCCGATGGTGCAGCTGCCTTCATGCGCTTTAAGGCAGAAGGCAGCTATGTCTGACCTAGATCTCGATGCCCTGGCCGACGAATTGGCCGAATTTGCGCCGCCACCAAAGGCGCAAGCGACCTATTCGCCGCGTGAAGAACGGATTATTGCCGGGTTTGAGGATATTGAGCGGTTTTTCGAAGACAAGGGACGCCTACCATACCACGGCGAGGATCGTGACATTTTCGAACGCCTTTATGCTGTGCGCCTGGACCGGTTGCGCGAATTGGAGGATTGCAGGACCTTATTGGAGCCCTTCGACAAACACGGGCTGCTGACAAGGACGGACGACCTAGCGCCGGTAGCTGTGGCAGATCTCGATACGGATGTCTTGTTCGCCGAGCTTTCTGACCTTGGGTGCGATGATGACATCACCCAGCTGCGCTATGTTCGCCCCGCCGAAGAAAAGCGTGCCGCCGAGGACATAGCCAGCCGTGAGCGCTGTTCGGACTTTGACCGGTTCAAGCCGATCTTTAAGCAGGTCCAGGACGAGATCGCGGCGGGCACACGCGTGACACGGCCCTTCGAGCTCAAGGCTGAAATCCGACCCGGCGCCTTGTTCATTGTCAGCGGGCAAATCGCTTATGTCGCTGAAATGGGGGAGATTTTTACCAACCCACAGGGACGAACCGATGCACGCCTGCGCGTGATCTTTGATAATGGGACCGAGAGCCCCTTGCTGATGCGCTCACTGCAGCGAGCCTTGAACAATGATAAGACCGGGCGGCGCATTTCTGACCCCGTCGCCGGGCCCTTGTTCGCCGACCGGGCTGATGATGGCGATACAGAAGCGGGCACCATTTATGTGCTGCGCAGTCGCTCTGACCATCCTTTTGTCAATGAGCACCGCGATCTCATCCACAAAATCGGTGTTACGAGCGGTCCGGTCGAGACTCGAATTGCTGGCGCTGACAAGCAATCAACCTATCTGCTCGCCGGCGTGGACGTGGTCGCGACCTACAAGGTCTATGAGGTCAATTGCCAAAAGCTAGAGGGCCTGATCCATAAGGTCTTTGCTTCGGCCCAGATCGATTTGACGATTTCCGATCGTTTCGGAAACCCCGTCAAACCGAGGGAGTGGTTCCTCGTGCCAATCACCGTGATCGATGAAGCTGTGCAGCGCATTCGAGACCGTTCCATTCTTGAGTATCGGTATGACCCTGCCCAAGGAAAGCTCGCTGCAGACAAATCCTGAAGCGGAGGTGACGGCATCTCGTAGGGTCGATGCTCTGGCGACCTATGATCAAGACAACTAAAGTTGACAAATCGCTTGGTTTGAGATAGATAAGGTTATGTTCGAGCTTCGTTATACTGAGCACTTTAAGAGTTGGGTCGAAGCTTTACGTGATCGTCAAGCGCGCGCCCGTATCGTGGTTCGCCTTGAGCGTATGGCCTCGGGCAACCTTGGAGACGTAAAGCCTGTTGGTGAGGGGGTATCAGAAGCCCGCTTACCCCACGGGCCAGGATACCGGCTCTATTTTGTTCAGCGTGGCGACACCTTGATATTCCTGCTGTGCGGTGGCGACAAGTCAAGCCAAACGACTGATATCAAGTTGGCTCAGGATTTGGCGAAGGAGATTTGATATGACTTTGAAGACATTCTCATTCGATATTGTTGACTTCATTGCGACGCCTGAGGACGCTGTTGAATACCTTAAGGTTGTTATGGAAGAGGGCGACTCAGACCAAATCCGAGCGGCGCTTAACAATATTGTCCGCGCGCGCGGTGTACAAAGCATCGCTAAAGAAACCGGCCTTACCCGCGCAGCGGTGTACAAGGCCTTAGGAGAAAAGGGCAATCCAACCCTTTCCACGCTTTTGGCCCTTACAAAAGCATTGGGCGTAAAGCTATCCGTGGCCGCATAGAACTTCTGCACGGTTGCAAGAACCTCTGAAACTAGGCCACCATGGGGCCCATCGAGTTGGGCTGTTGGTTGGTGGACCTTGAGGCTCTTACTTCTCATAATATCTATTATCGGAGCAAATCATGTAGCCGCCAGATAATAATGTCACCCCGTGCCAGTTAAAGATGTCACCCTTTCGCCATAAGGTGGGAGGCCCTTAGGATGGCGTTACATTTCATGAGCGACAAGGAACTATCTAGGCTCGAGGTCCTTCGAGATCTCAGCTGCGGGCGACTTACGGTTTTGGCGGCGGGAGAACTGCTAGGGCTGGAACGCCGCCAGGTGTTACGGCTTGCTAAGGCCTACAAGAACGGTGGCGCGACGGCGCTGATCTCAAAGAAGCGCGGCCGTCCAAGTAACCGGCAGGCACCATCAGCGCTCAAGGACCAGGTGCTGACGCTAGTCCGCGAGAAGTATGCTGACTTTGGACCCACTCTAGCGGCTGAAAAGTTGCGCGAGATCCACGGGATTTTCGTTGGCCGCGAGACCCTTCGGATTTGGATGCTTGAGGCTGGACTTTGGGCCAATCGCCAGAAGCGGCGCGGACGGGTCTATCAGCCGCGCTATCGTCGTGAGTGCGTGGGCGAGCTGATCCAAGTCGATGGTTCGGAGCACTATTGGTTCGAAGATCGTGGCCCGGACTACACCCTCCTCGTCTTCATCGATGACGCCACTAGTCGGTTGATGCACCTGCAATTTGTTCAGTCGGAGTCGACCTTCGCCTATTTCAACGCAACTCAGCGATATCTTGAGGCCCACGGCAAGCCTGTGGCGTTTTACACCGATAAGCATGCGGTCTTTCGAGTGAACAAGGCTGCAGGGCTTTACGGTGACGGCATGACCCAGTTCGGCCGCGCGCTGAAGGCGCTGACAATCGAGATTATTTGCGCCAATTCCAGCCAGGCCAAGGGCCGGGTCGAGCGCGCCAACAAGACCCTGCAGGACCGGTTGGTGAAGGAACTTAGGTTAGCAGGGATCAGCACTATGGAGGCTGGTAACGCCTTCCTGCCGA
>JBILKO010000034.1:0-22334 GCA_044376615.1 Caulobacteraceae bacterium | reverse complement strand
GGCATAGTCCACATGCGGAACATAATGCATGGCCAGTATGATGCCGGTGACGATTTGCACCGCTAGGCAGAGGGACAAGATCCCGCCAAAGGTCCACCAGTAATTGAGGTTCTTTGGCGTGGGATAGTCCACAAAGCTGTCATAGCCGAGCCGAAGAATCGGCAACCGGGAATCTAGCCAACGGGTGAAGCCGCTCTTGGGCTCATAGGTCGAGTGTCCGCTCATCTGCGTATCAACCAATCTTTACCTTGGTGTCGGAAAGGAAGGCGTAGTCAGGCAACGCCAGGTTCGTGGGTGCCGGTCCCTTACGGATCCGGCCAGCCGTATCATAGTGCGAGCCGTGGCAAGGGCAGAACCAGCCACCCCAGTCGCCGCCGCCAAAGGTCGGTACACAGCCCAGGTGTGTGCAGGACCCGATCAGGATCAGCCACTCGGCCTTGCCCGGCTTATGCCGGTCAGCATCCTTGGCTGGGTCCTTCAGGTCAGCGCCGTCATCCTTGACTGCACTGGCGATCTCAGCAGGCGTACGCTTGCGGATAAAGACGGGCTTACCGCGCCACTTTATCGTGACCTCAGAGCCATCAGCCACCTTGGTCAGGTCAAACTCTTGCGAGGCCAGGGCCAGCGTGTCCCCCGAGGGGTTCATCTGGTCAATCAGGGGCCAGGCTACAGAGCCAACAGCACCGGCGGTCGCCGCAAGGGCAGCCACATGAATAAAATCGCGCCGGCTCGGATCTTCGCCAGCGGGAGTCGTTTCCACGACGGTCTCGGCCACTTCAACACCCTTCGATTTGATCGGGCAACTGTGCCGGGCACAATCCCTCCGATCCCCTACATTCACAGTCGACCCAATAGGGGTCATCTGTCACAACAAACTAGGCTCATCTCGGTTAAAGACCCTTGCGGCGCATCGCCGCAATCTGCCCTGCCCCGTTCGAGTCGCCCCAAACTTTAAGCCTCTTATCTGGTTCCGATAGAATGCGCCTCGCACTTTTTCAACCCGACATTCCGCAAAACCTTGGTGCGGCGATCCGACTCTGTGCCTGTTTAGGTGTTAATCTTGATGTAATCGAGCCCTGCGGTTTCCCAATTTCCGATAAAAATCTTGGGCGCGTGGCCATGGATTATGGAAAATTAGCGCAAATTCAACGTCATAACAGCTGGATTGATTTTCAAGCCGCGCCGGAGCGTGGGCGGGGACGGCTTGTCATCCTAACAACCAACGCTCAAGCCAGCCTTTATGATTTTTCGTTTCAAACCGGCGATACGGTGATGCTTGGGCGTGAAAGTGCCGGATTACCGCCTGAGGTCCATAGCGCCGCCGAGGCGAGATTGCACGTGCCCATGGTCGCCGGCGCGCGGTCTTTGAACGTCATCATTACCGGGGCCATGGCCTTAAGCGAGGCCCTGCGTCAAACCGGCAACTTCGCAAACTCAGATCTTCAGGCCTAAACAAGCACATCATGACCCAGACAAGCACTCTTCCGGTCCAAGACCTCGACACCCAAAAAGCCACGGCCAAGGCCTGGTTTGAATCCTTGCGCGATCAGATCTGCGCTGCCTTCGAAGCCCTCGAGGACGCTGCGCCTCAAGGGCTCTATCCCAAGGCCCCAGGACGCTTTGTGCGCACACCCTGGAACCGCGAAGGCGGCGGCGGCGGGGTCATGTCGATCATGCATGGCCGCCTGTTCGAAAAGGTCGGGGTCCATGTCTCGACCGTCCATGGCACCTTCCCGGCTGAATATGCCAAGACCATTCCCGGGGCATCAGAAGATCCCCGCTTTTATGCAACGGGAATCAGCCTGATTGCCCATATGCAAAACCCGCGCGTCCCGGCGGTGCATATGAATACCCGCTTCATCGCCACGACTCAGAGCTGGTTTGGCGGCGGCGCGGACCTAACCCCCCTTCTTGCCTATCAACGCGACCAGAGCTTCCCCGACGCGATCGATTTTCACGCGGCCATGAAGGAAGCCTGCGATCCGCATGATCCGAGCTGGTATGCCAAATATAAAGCCTGGTGCGACGAGTACTTTTTCCTGCCCCACCGCAATGAGCCACGCGGCATTGGCGGAATATTCTATGATCACCACAATACGGGGGATTTTGCCCACGACTTCGCCTTTACCCAGGATGTCGGCCGGGCCTTCCTGGATATCTACCCCAAATTGGTTAGCCGCCGCATGGCCGAGCCCTGGACCGCCGACGAGCGCGAGCAACAGCTGGTCCAACGCGGCCGCTATGTCGAGTTCAATCTGCTCTATGACCGCGGCACGACCTTTGGCCTAAAGACTGGCGGTAATGTCGACTCCATCCTCAGCTCTATGCCGCCTGAGGTGAAGTGGCCTTAAAGGGCTTTCTTATGGGGATGGGCTTCGATACCTTGACATCAAACCCATAAAGCCAAGAGTGCCCCATGCTGAAGATCGAGATTGATGGACCGGTTGCAACCCTGACCTTGAACCGGCCAGAGGCGATGAATGCCCTGTCCCGCGCCATGCGCACGGCGTTGCGCGACGCGCTTGTTCAGCTAGATGCAAACGATGACGTTCGGGCCATTGTCCTGACCGGGGCCGGGCGCGCCTTTTGCGCAGGCCTGGATCTAAAAGAATTGGGGGCAGAAGACGGCGCGCTCGGCAGCGCCGTGGGGACCGATCCCGCCGCCAATCCCGTGGCGGCCATGGATGCCTGCAAAAAGCCCATCATTGGCGCGATTAATGGCGCAGCCATTACCGGCGGCTTTGAAGTGGCCCTGGCCTGTGACGTCCTGATCGGCTCGAGCTTGGCCCGGTTTGCTGACACCCACGCCCGGGTTGGCATCATGCCGGGCTGGGGCCTGTCGCAGAAACTCAGCCGCATGATCGGCATTTCGCGGGCTAAGGAGCTGTCCCTGACCGGCAATTTCCTAGATGCCCAGACCGCTTGCGCCTGGGGCCTGATCAATCGTGTGGTGGAGCCAGACGGCCTGGTCGCCGTCTGTCAAAAGCTGGCTTTGGACATGGCCAGCGTGCCCCTGCCCGCCGCCCAGAACTATAAGGCCCTGATCGATGAGGGCTTTGGCCTGTCGTTCAAGGATGCCATGGCGCTAGAGGCCAAGACCTCGCAAAAACTCAATCCCGGCGTATCGGCAGAATCCGTGGCCAAGGCCCGGCTCGAGGTCACAGCCCGAGGCCGCGACCAGACGGCCAGCTAGGCGCTGGGACTGATCTTGGCCCAATCGCCGACGGCGATGGCACCGCCCAGTGTGACCTTGGCATAGACGCCGCAATAGCGGTGGCCATAGGCGTTGAACAGGCCGGGCACCAGGTCAATATCGCGCTCGCCCGTCTGGGGATCAACATGGGTCGCGGCACAGCGGACAATCGGCTTGATCACCTCAAGCCGCGCTTGGCCGAGGGTCAAGACGCGACCGGTCCATTCCATTTCATCCCAGGCGGGCCATCCCTCAACATAGACATTCCCGCGAAACCTTAAGGGATCGATCGGCGCGCCAAGCTTTGCTTCCAAGGCCCTTAGACTAGCAAGATTGATGATGGAGACATAACCGCTACGGGAATCAGTAAACCGATGCTCCGCCGCGCAAGGCAGGACCTTTAGGGGGCCTCGAACCTCGTCACCCAAATACACCGTAAGCCAGTCTGCGAGCGCCGCTAAGCCGGTCGCAGTCGACAAATCCGCAACCAAGGCGTCCATGCCCGGGCCTGTCACAGTGACGCACTGGCTCGCCTCATCATACTGGGTGCGGGCTAGCGCAACACGCGGCAGCTTGGCCAAGACGGTGAACTTGGTCTTGGAAATAAAGGCCGGATTTTCAGGATCAAATCCCGACGGGCCGTCTTCAACCGCATAGATCCGGTCGCACGGGAAATAGGCACCAGCAGTCAGGGTCACCGCCTCCAGCCGCTCGGGCGTAAAGCCCTTGATCGGGTGGCGATAGAGGCTGGCAATCGTCCCGGTCATGGTCTCAACCGAACTCTTCTTCCAGTGAGGCCAGACGCTCGGCCTGATCCTCGGCAATCAGGGCCTTGACCATCTCGTCCAGACCTTCGCCTTCCAGCACTTTTGGCAAGGTATAGAGGGTCAGATTGATCCTGTGATCGGTGACCCGACCTTGCGGGAAATTATAGGTCCGAATGCGTTCGGACCGGTCACCACTGCCAACCTGGCTCTTGCGGCTATCGGCCCGGGCCGTATCCAGCGCTGTGCGTTGCATATCGTAAAGCCGGGCCTTCAGGACCTTCATGGCCTTGGCGCGGTTCTGGTGCTGAGACTTTTCAGAGCTGGTGACGACGACGCCAGTGGGAATGTGCGTGATACGCACGGCGGAATCGGTCTTATTGACGTGCTGACCGCCAGAGCCGCTGGCGCGATAGGTATCAATGCGCAGATCCGTCTCATTGATCTCGATCTCGACATCCTCGACCTCCGGCAAGACGGCAACGGTCGCCGCTGAGGTATGGATCCGGCCTTGCGCCTCGGTCTCTGGCACGCGCTGCACCCGATGGACGCCGCTCTCAAATTTCAGACGACCAAAAACGCCGTCGCCATTGATCGAAGCAATGATTTCCTTAAAGCCGCCCATATCGCCTTCGGACAGGGACTCAATCTCGACCCGCCAACCCTGCAGCTGGGCATAGCGCTGATACATGCGAAACAGATCGCCCGCGAATAGCGCCGCCTCATCGCCGCCAGTCCCAGCACGAACTTCTAGAATGGCCGAAGCGTTTTCGTCCTTGTCCTTAGGGGCCAGCAGCAAGGCCACTTCGCGCTCAAGACCGGGCAGGCGCTCTTGCAAAGCCTGAAGCTCATCCTTGGCCATGGCGACCATGTCGGGATCGCCGGAAGCCGCCATTTCTTCCAGCTCTGGGGCCTCAGCCCGGACCTTGGCCAGATGCATCACGGCCTCGGCAACGGGCTTGATCTCGGCATATTCCTTGGACAGGCGCACGATCTCGGCCCCGTCCGCCGCCGCGCCCATCCGGGCCTCGATCTGGCGAAAACGATCCAGGACCGCCTCTAGCTTGGCCTGTGGAAGATGCACGAAAACGCTCCAAACCGGGCCGCCGGTGCGCAAAACAGGGAGTCTTGGCGGCGGGCGACTGCTTTAGCCTAAGCTATGGGGTTTGGCCAAGACCCCTCAGCCCTTGATCAGGGCAAGAGACCTCGCCCGGTCAGCGCGGGTTGGGCCATAGGTGATGACAAATAGCTCGTCAGCGCCTGTATGCGCGGCCTTGTCGGCCAGGGCTTTTCGAACCGTCTCCCCGTCACCGACAATCGAGCGGCGCATGATATCGCCCAGGCGCGGATCGTCGCCTAGCCTTGCCAAAACGCTCTCGGCCTCATCAAGGCTTGGAAAGGTTTCTTGCCGACCCTCAAGAAAGGCCATGGCCCAGACCTTGCGCGGCGCGTCCAGCCGGGCGGCCTCTTGCGGCGTATCGGCGGCAAAGGCCGAGGTGCCAACCCCGGCCCAAGGCTGATCTCGAAACGGCGAGGGCGTAAAGGCGACGCGGTAAGCCTCGATGGCGGGCTTGGCATCGGTCTGGGCGATGAATTCGGCAAACACCATGCCGACGCCTGCCCGGCCAGCAAAGATGGCGCTGTCCACCGAGGTGCAGAGTAAGAATAGGTCCGGATGCGATGGCCCGCGCGGCTGGGCAAAAATGCCCTTGGCCGGGTGGCGATCTGGAAACGGCTCCTTGCCCGAAGAATCGAGCAGCCAGGCATTGAGCAGAGCAAAATACTGCGGAAACGCGTCAGACCCCGCCGATCTTAAGGCTGCGCCCGTCCTCTGGTCCGCGCCCAAAGCCCGGCCAATGCCGAGATCAATCCTGCCAGGCGCTAGGGCCTCGAGCACCAAGAACTGCTCAGCCACCTTGAGCGGGGAGTAGTTGGGCAACATGACCCCGCCAGACCCCAGCCTTATACGCTTGGTCACCTGGGTCATGGCCGCGATCAGGATTTCAGGGGCCGAGCCGCCAAACGCCTTTATAGAATGATGCTCAGCCACCCAGAACCGGCTAAAGCCTAGATCCTCAGCAATCTGGACCATGGCCACGGTCTCGCGCACGGCCTCAGCAGCGGTCATGCCGCCGATCAGGGGCGACAGATCTAGGACGGATAGGGCGGTCATGCTGGCTTTTCTCCCGCCGATATTTCTTGGGTGCCAAGCGCATCAGCCAGCCGCATCTTGGCCGAGCCAGGTTTTAGCGGTTGTTGTTGGCTCGCATGAGGGGCCCAGCCGGTCAGGGTAATGATGTCGAAGGTTGCCCGTACGCGGCCGTCTGGATCGCTGAACCGCTCTTGATAGAGCGCCATGGCCCGGGCCAGGACAGCGCGCGACAAGGGCCGCCCCCCCGCTTCCGCCAAGGCATTGGTCTCACCCATCAGCCTCAAATCCGCGATCAGCTTTAGCGGATGGTCATAGCGCACAGTCACCCGGTCGAGATCAGCCACCGGCAAGGCAAATCCTGCCCGTTGTAACAGGCCTGCGACATCAAACGTGTCGGCAAAGAGCGCGACCCTGAGGCCCGCCCCGCCGGTCAGGTCGGACTCCGCCTGCAAAAGGCATTGGCGAAGCTCGGTCAAGGTCTGCCCCCCAAAGATTGCGCCTAGGAAAAGGCCATCGGGTTTTAGCGACCGGCGAATCTGAATGAGCGTTCCTGGCAAGTCATTGACCCAATGCAGAGCCAGGCTGGACACAACTAGGTCCAGACTAGCTGGGGTAAACGGCAAGGCCTCTTCATCCAATTGGAGCCTTAGGCCAGGGCGATCAGCCAGCATCTTCGCGGACAGGTCCGTCTCTATGACTGTCCCAATCCGCGAAACCGCGTCGCTCTGAGCGAGTACGCTTAAAAAAACACCTCTGCGTGAGCCGAGATCGACACAGATCGGAAAGTCTCGCAATATGACTTCAAGCCGCTCGACCATATCGGAGGCGGCCCGTGCTTTTAGAAAATCGGCTTGGCTAAATACGGGCGCAGCTCGGTCCAGTCTTTGCCGGTGTAGGTGACGATTAAACAGGCGATGTGGAGCGCTCATGGGTCAAGGCCTATATCACCAATCTAGAGCGGTGCCATGAGGGCTTTAGCGCGCCAAGTCCTGGATCTTATGTTCCCGCCGCAAGACCATGGCGGTCAAACCGCCCAGGGACTTGGCCTGAGTGCCGAAATCTTTAGCAAGGTCGTCTTTTTGGAAGACCCAGTCTGCGACGGCTGTGGCTTGCCGTTTGACTATGACCAGGGCAAAGGCGTTCGCTGCGCCGCCTGCATGGCTAAGCCCAAAGCCTTTACCCGCGCCAGGGCGGCATGTCTCTATGATGAGGCGTCACGCGACCTAATCTTACAATTCAAACATGCTGATCGTCCTGACCTCGCCAGCCTTTTCAGCCTATGGATTAGCCGCGCCGCCCAGCCCCTGGTTCAAGATGCAGACGCAATTGTCCCTGTTCCGCTTCACCCGTTTAGGCTGATGCACCGCCGCTATAACCAGGCTGCAGAAATCGCCCGGCCCATGGCTCGCCGTGCTGGGCTCGCCTATCTGGCCGATAGTCTGCAACGGCGGCGCGACACGGCTAGCCAGGGCGGGCGGTCGGGATCGGGCCGCCAGCGGAACGTCGCCGGTGCATTTTGGGTTCCAGCCAACAAGCGGGCAAATATCAGAGGCAGGCGTTTGCTTTTAATCGATGATGTGCTGACAACTGGGGCAACGGCGGAGGCCTGCGCCAAGGCCTTGGTTCAGGCGGGGGCCAGAAGTGTCGATTTGGCGGTTATTGCGCGGGTGCGCGAAACGCAAAATCAACCTATATGAGGCCTTGTTACTCTTTCCCATGTGAGGTCCGCTATGAGCCCGGTAACCATCTATACCAAGCCATTTTGCCCCTATTGCAGCCGCGCGCTTGGCCTTCTGACCAAGAAGGGTGTCAATTTCAAAGAAATTGAGGCGAGCATGGACCCCGCCCTTCGCCAAGAAATGATGCAGCGCTCGGGACGCTCATCCTATCCGCAAATCTTCATCGGCGACACCCATGTCGGCGGTTGTGACGACCTGATGGCGCTAGAAGGCAAGGGCGAACTGGATAAGCTTCTAGCCGCATGACGTCCGTCGCCGTCGCCCTTGTCCAGCTTCGGACCCCAACAAATCAGGCCGACGCCTTGGCCCATGCCGCGCCCCTGATCCGTCAGGCGGCGGCAGCCGGCGCAGAACTGGTCATGACGCCTGAAGGCACAAATCTCTTGCAAAAGAACCGCGCGGCCATGTTCGAGGCCCTGTGTTCAGTCGAGGATGACGCGTGTGTCCAGGGCCTCAAGGGCTTGGCCGCTGAACTCAAGATCTGGCTCTTGATCGGATCGGCTCTGGTCTTGCGCTCCGACGGCCAAGCGGCCAACCGCAGCCTATTAATCTCGCCATTGGGTGAAATTGTCGACGCCTATGACAAGATCCACATGTTCGATGTCGATCTGCCAACTGGCGAGCGGCACCGGGAATCCAGTGCTTATACCCCTGGCGATACTGCGGTCGTTGCTGGCATGCCTTGGGGCAAGCTTGGCTTGAGCATCTGTTATGACATGCGCTTTGCCTATCTCTATCGCGTCCTGGCCCAAGCCGGGGCCAGCCTGATCAGCGTACCGGCCGCCTTTACCCGGCCAACTGGGGCTGCCCATTGGGAGACCCTTTTGCGAGCGCGGGCAATTGAAACAGGCAGCTTTGTCCTTGCACCCGCCCAGGGCGGCACACACGAGGATGGCCGCGCCACTTGGGGCCACTCCATCATCGTTGGGCCTTGGGGCGAGATCATCGCGCAGCTTGACCACGACGCGCCGGGCGTCTTGAATGCGGTTCTGAACCTGGACGATGTAGCCAAGGCCCGATCCGCTATTCCGGCCCTTATCCATGACCGCAGTTTTTCCGGACCGGTTAGATGATCCGATACGCCTTGATTTGCGAACAAGACCATAGGTTCGAGGGCTGGTTCGGTACCTCATGTGATTTTGATGACCAGGCCGCCCGTGGTCTCGTCTCATGCCCGGCTTGCGGAACCAACGGCGTGCGCAAGGCGATTATGGCACCCGCTGTGGTCGGCAAGCGCGAATCAACGTCTGGGCTGGATTTTGACCCAGCCGAGGTCAAGGAAACGCTTAATGCCGTCCGCGAACATGTTGAAACCCATTTTGATGATGTCGGCGATAGCTTCGCGTCAGAGGCCAGAGCGATCCATGAGGGCCGATCTGAGGAGCGCGGCATTTTTGGGCAGGCGACGCAGCAAGACATCAAAGACCTGGTCGCGGACGGGGTAAAGGTCATGCCCATGCCCCCTAAGCCCGTCGACAAAGAAAAACTGAACTAGTTTTTCGCGCTGGCAGTAGCGCAAGTTTTTTCCCAACCGAGAGTGTTTGGTTAACCCTAGACGGGCAAAATACCAGCTGGGGTTTGGATCTGTGATCCGCTCAAATTGGGAGATTGCCTTGTCTGTTAGCGCCCTATCATCTGCTGGCTCACCGCTTGCATCCTTACTTCAGATTTCGGGCGGTTCACAAAGAGCCGACGGCGCTCAAGGTGCCGCCCCTCCTCCACCGCCGCCAAAAGGGCCAGGCGGCAAGGAAAAGATGGAATCCCTGCTGTCGAGCCAGGTTCAATCCGGCAACTTGACCCAGGACCAGGCTGATACCCTCAAGAGCTTTTTCGAAAGCCTCGCGACCAAGGGACCTAGGGGCACAGACGGTCCAAACGGACCTCGGCCACCAAGGGATAAGGACGGCGACAATGACGGCGGCGCTGAACGCGCTGGCGACAAGGACACTGCTAGGCAGGCTGGATCAACCCCGCCAAATTCGGCACCCAACGATGTTAGCAAGGCCGTCGCTGACGCCTTAGCCGCGTTTTTGAAGAATCTGCAAGACTCCAGCGCGTCGAGTTCGGCCTATGGGGCATCTGCCAAGGCCTCGACCACACCGCCTGCGCCATCCCTCGTCATAGACAAGACGGTCTAGGCCGGACGGTTTACCGTCATCATATAATTGATATCGATATCCCCTGATTGGCTCCAGCGGCCGGTCAGGGGATTGAAACTGACCCCAAACGGCCCTTCGGTCTGCACAGGCTCTCCGTGCAAAAAGGCCACCAGCTCTTCAGGCTTTAGGAACTTGTTCCAGTCATGGGTCCCAGCCGGTAACCAGCGTAGAACATATTCCGCCCCGATCTTGGCCAGGGCTAGGGCCTTGAGCGTGCGATTAAGCGTGGCCACGATCATCAATCCGCCCGGCGCTAAGAGCTGCGAACAGGTTCGCAAATAGGCACCTGGATCGGCGACGTGCTCAATCACTTCCATATTCAAGATAACGTCAAAGGGCCCGGCCCCCTCTGCCAGCAGGGTCTCGGCCGTCGAACAGCGAAACCTGATGGCCAGTCCCTGTTCACCCGCATGGGTCGACGCCGTCTTGATATTTCGCTCGGACGCATCAACGGCCGTCACGTCAAACCCTAGTCGGCACATAGGCTCTGACAACAGGCCGCCGCCGCAGCCGATATCGAGTAGGTTTAGGCCCGAAAAGGGCTGGCGCGCGCGACCATCACGGCCAAATCGGCTGGCGACTTGATCGCGAATGAATTCCAGCCGCACAGGATTAAATCGGTGCAGGGGCGCAAACTTGCCTTTTGGGTCCCACCATTCGGCGGCGATCTTCGAGAACCGTTCGACCTCATCGGGATCAACACTCCAGCCTTCGGCCTGATCGGTCGGTTTATCTTGCATAGTTTACACCGTCTTGGATTGCCGCGCGGGCTAGTCGTCGCTAGAAAGCGTCACTTCTTGTTGGAGATGGCTGTCAAAAGCCGATCTGGCAAGCCCGGGACTATAGGAAAGGCTGGCCAAGCGTGTCTCGTCTGGTGATGAAATTTGGGGGAACCTCGGTTGCGGACCTGGAGCGAATTGCGCGGGTCGGTCGCCTGGTCGCTGCCGAGGTTGCAGCAGGCCACCAGGTCGCGGTCGTGGTATCGGCCATGGCCGGTCAGACCAATCAGTTGGTGGCCTGGACCGATGGGGCTGGCAATGCTGCCGAGGGCCTTGCGCCATCTGATGATGATTATGATGTCGTGGTCGCCTCCGGTGAACAGGTGACCGCGGGCCTACTGTCCATGACCCTGCGCCATATGGGAATCAAGGCCCGGTCTTGGATGGGCTGGCAGGTTCCCCTACTGACCGATGATGCGCATGGCCGTGCCCGGATTGACGAAATTCCGCCAACCAATCTTGAAGCCGCCTTTGCCGCCGGCGAAGTCGCCGTGATTGCAGGCTTTCAAGGCGTAACCCGCGATGGGCGTATTGCCACGCTCGGCCGCGGCGGTTCGGACACCAGCGCCGTTGCTATTGCCGCCGCCATAGGCGGGGCGTGTGATATCTATACCGATGTCGACGGGGTCTATACGACTGATCCGCGCATTGAGAGCAAGGCCCGCCGCCTAGCCAAGATCAGCTATGAAGAAATGCTGGAAATGGCTTCACTGGGCGCCAAGGTCTTGCAGACCCGCTCTGTTGAACTGGCCATGGCCAAGAATGTGCCCTTACGGGTGTTGTCGAGTTTTGTAGAGCCGGGTCAAGCCCCCGGCCAGGGCACGATTGTGTGTGACGAGGAGGAGATCGTGGAAAAACGTATCGTCAGCGGGGTCGCCTATAGCCGCGACGAAGCCAAGATCACTCTGTTTGGTCTGCCCGACCATCCGGGTGTGTCATCCAAGATTTTTTCTCGGCTCGCCGATGCCAATGTCAATGTCGATATGATCGTTCAGTCTAGGGCGCGCACCACCGATGCAGCCAATATGGAATTCACGGTCGGCAAGCGCGACGCCGCTCGGACCATCGAAATCATGCAAGCGGCGAAGGCCGATATCGGCTTTGAAGATGTTGCTCTCAATGAAGATGTCGCCAAGGTCTCGGTTATCGGCGTTGGCATGCGTAGCCATGCAGGCGTTGCCAAAACCATGTTCAGTGCCCTGGCCGAAAAGGGCGTCAATATCCAGGTGATCTCGACCTCTGAGATCAAGATCAGTGTTCTGATTGACTCAGCCTATACCGAACTGGCGGTCCGCGCCCTGCATGCCGCTTACGGATTGGATCAGCTCTAGCCACACTGTTCGAAAATGCCCGTAAACCGATGAGATTTTGGGCATTGCTGCGCACGTATCAACCTAAGTTGAACATTCACCCTTTTAAGGTGAACTTGTTTGCGCAGGGACAGTATGTAATGGGCAAACTCTGATACAAGGCCCTTTGAGCAGGGGACACGAGCCAGAATGCCAACACCGGGTCTAGCCATAAGGGGTCCGCGCAGCCTATTGCGCCAGATCCGCGAAGCTATGGCCAGTGGTGGTCCGGCCCAGGCACGCCTGAATATGGTTGTACGGATCATTGCCGGATCCATGGTCGCCGAAGTGTGTTCGATCTATCTACGCCGATCGACGAACGATCTCGAGCTTTTCGCAACCGAAGGCCTAAACCCACAGGCGGTGCACTCCACTACCCTCAAGCCCGGCGAAGGTCTGGTTGGCGAGATTATGCGCCTCGGGCGGCCACTCAATATTTCGGACGCGCCGAATAACCCGCACTTTTCCTATCGCCCAGAAACCGGCGAAGACCCCTTCCATGCGTTTCTGGGTGTGCCCCTCTTGCGCGGTGGCCGGACCATTGGCGTCTTGGTCGTACAAAACCGCACTGAACGGGTCTATACCGACGAAGAGGTAGAGGACCTGCAAATCATCGCCATGGTGCTGGCCGAAATGGTCGCGGGCGGTGAATTGGTCGATGAGTCCGAACTCAAAACCGTCGAACTCGCGCCACACAGGCCAGAGCGTATAAAAGGCACCAAGTTTGCCGATGGCCTGGCATATGGCCGCGCAGTCCTGCACGAGGTACCGGTCGCCCCCTCTAAGCTGCTGTCCGAAGATGTTCCGGCAGAGGAAAAGCGCCTAACCGAGGCCATCGCCGCCCTTCAGATTCAGCTCGATCAGATGCTGGATGGGCAACACGGGCTGGTTGGCGCGTCATATGAGGTGCTTGAGACCTACCGTATGTTTGCCCATGACCGCGGTTGGAACCGATCTCTGCAGGAGGCGGTTAGCTCAGGGCTTACGGCCGAGGCGGCTGTTGAACGCGTTCGGTCCGAGCACCGGGCCCGTCTTGGCCAGGCCCGAGACCCCTATCTTCGCGAACGCCTGCACGATTTAGAAGATTTGAACGATCGGCTACTGCGTCACCTAACCGGCGAAGGCGTGGCCGCGCGGGTTCTGCCTGATGACGCGATCCTCATCGCACGAAATCTTGGCCCCGCTGACCTGCTCGAATACGACCGAACCAAGCTGAAGGGCCTGCTGCTAGAGGAAGGGTCTTCCGCTAGTCATGCGGCAATTGTTGCGCGGGCCTTGGATATTCCCTGTGTCGGCCGCCTGATTGGTCTTCGCGACCGCCTGTCCGAGGGCGACCCAGTCATTGTTGATGGTGAAACCGGTGAGGCCTATCTGCGCCCACGGGCCGACGTTATCGAGTCGGTCGGCGCACGCATGCAGGTTAGGGCCTTGCGCCGGGCCGAATTTGCCTTGCTTCGCAATACGCCCGCCTTTACCCGCGACGGGGCCAAGGTCACCTTGTTGATGAACGCAGGTCTAGCCGTTGACCTCGATATCTTGAACGAGACCGGTGCCGAGGGGATTGGCCTGTTCCGCACTGAATTTCAGTTCATGGTCGCCGAAGAGCTGCCAAGGCTCGAGGCCCAAACACAGCTCTATAAACGCGTCATGGAGGCGGCTGAGGGCAGGCCCGTGACCTTCCGGACGCTCGATCTCGGCGGTGACAAGGTCCTGCCTTATCTTGAGGCCGAGCGGGAAGATAATCCTGCCCTGGGTTGGCGGGCCGTGCGTATGGGCCTAGACCGCCCGGCCCTATTGCGCCTGCAGCTGCGTGCCCTCATCGCAGCATCCGGTGGCCAAGAATTGCGGGTCATGTTTCCGCTCGTGGCCAATGTCGAAGAGTTTCGCGCCGCTCGCGCCCTGGTTGATCATGAAATCGCCTGGGCTCAGCGCCGTGGGCGAGCAGCGCCAGGCTTATTGCGCGTTGGCGCCATGATTGAGGCCCCCTCTCTGATCTGGCACCTAGACGCCCTATTGCCCCTGACGGACTTTGTCTCGGTCGGCACCAATGACCTGATGCAGTATCTGTTCGCGGCTGATCGGGGCAATCCGCGTGTCGCCGATCGCTATGACCCCTTGTCCCCGCCCGCTTTGCGGGTCCTAAAGACTATACAAGATGCCTGTCAGGAAAGCGGAACGCCAGTTTCGGTCTGCGGCGAGATGGCCGGGCGACCACTCGAAGCCTTTGCCCTAACAGCGCTAGGGTTCGATCAATTATCCATGCCACCGGCAGGGATTGGGCCCGTCAAGGCCATGGTCCTATCGAGCGACCGCGAAGCCGCACGCCGTGGTGTTGTGAATTTACTAAAAGGATCAGCTGGCTCGGTGCGCAACGAAATTGAAACCTTAGCGCGAAAGTTATCTGTTTCCATTTAAGCTATTGAATAGAAACAGATTGTCTGCTAGAGGACTAGCCTTAATAAAGATTTACCAAATATTAAACCCTTGTGCCGGGTATTAACGCGCAAGGGTTAGCAGGTACAGGCAGACCTATGGCGCGGGATACCGGCCCAATAGTCGTAGATTTCGATGGTGGAATCGGTCTCGGCTCTGGGCATCTAGAGCAAAATGCTCGGATTATACTGTTCGACGCATCAGTTTTTGATGCGGCCCCAAGTCTGGGTGAAGGACTAAAAGCAGCACGCCTGTTCTATGGATTGAGCCTTCAAGATGTTGCGGCCCTGACCAAGGTCCGGCTTGCTTATCTAGTCTCGATCGAAGACATGAAGTTTCAAGATCTTCCGTCCCGGCCATTTGCTCAAGGCTATGTGCGGGCCTATGCCCAATGCCTCGGCCTCGATGACGCTCAGGCCTTAACACGGTTCAGGGCCGAAGTGCCCGATGAGGCCGAAGGCCTCGCCAAGCCTATCGGCATTGAGCGGCAAAAGCAGACCCAAATCCGCACGATTGCCGCAATTGTTTTGGCAGTATTTGCCGCCGTTCTTGTTTGGAACATTATTCAGCGCAACCTCCAAAGCCAAGCGCAGTCGCGAGCCCTGGTGCCCGATATAGAACAAGCCGCCTCTGGCCTCCCGGCCAGCATGCGTCCAGCACAGACTGGCACGGCCAATATCGTCCAAGTCGGTGCGCCCATGCCTGCGCCTGCTGAATCGACCCTTCCAAACGCCTATATCACGCCAGGGCTTGCCGAAGCGACCGCGGCGGGTGGATCGGTCGATCGCGCCCAGGCGGCTGCAAAGGCGGCGCTAGCGGCAGGTGAAAAGCCTGTTCAGACCATTGCAGTGTCCAGTTCAGGCGCGCCAACCTTTACGCCTAAGGGCACCATCTATGGGGCTTCGGCGCAACAATCGGTCGTGACGCTTCAGGCAAGCCGTGGGGCCTCCATAATTGTTCGCGGCGTAGGAGGCAGCATCTATTTTGCGCGGCAGCTTGCCCCTGGTGAGGCCTATCGCGCGCCCTTGACCCGCGGCTTGACAGTCGATGTTTCCGACCCCACCGCCATTGATGTCTATGTCAGTGGGGTTAAGACAACGCCGCTTTCGGGCAATGTCACATCTCTGTCCCGTATCGGTGGCTAAGGCCCTATCTCTTAATATCAAGGACCCTTGGGTTTTGTTCCAAACCACCTTAGTTTGGAACCCGTCATGAGCACTCACGATCACGCACTGCCTGCAGAAGGCCTCGCCTATGTTCGCCCCTGGCGCATGATCCAGCGCCGGGTTTCGCGCAAAATTAAAGTCGGCTCGGT
This sequence comes from Caulobacteraceae bacterium, assembly GCA_044376615.1. Classification (GTDB taxonomy): domain Bacteria; phylum Pseudomonadota; class Alphaproteobacteria; order Caulobacterales; family Caulobacteraceae; genus CAISGS01. The sequence continues at coordinate 6,451 of JBILKO010000034.1, read as the reverse complement.
CGAGGTTGGCGGCGACGCGCCCATCACCGTCCAGTCCATGACCAATACCCCGACCTCTGATGCAGGCGCGACGATCGACCAAATCCGTCAATTAGAAGAGGCGGGGGCCGATATTGTTCGGGTCTCCTGCCCCGATGTCGAGTCCACGGCAGCGTTCAAGGCCATCGTCAAGGCGGCCAAGGTGCCATTGGTAGCCGATATCCATTTCCACTATAAGCGCGGCATCGAGGCGGCCCAGGCAGGCGCGGCCTGCCTGCGGATCAATCCAGGCAATATCGGCTCAGCCGACCGGGTTCGAGATGTGGTCAATGCGGCCAAGGATCATGGCTGTTCCATCCGCATCGGCGTCAATGCCGGATCGCTTGAGCGCGAACTGCTTGAGCGCTATGGCGAGCCCTGCCCAGAGGCCATGGTCGAAAGCGCGCTCAACCATGCGCGCATCTTGCAAGACCATGATTTTCATGAGTTTAAGATCAGCGTTAAGGCCTCCGACGCCTTCTTGACGGTCGCGGCCTACCAGATGCTGGCCGAAGCCATAGACTGCCCCTTGCATCTGGGCGTGACTGAGGCGGGGGCCTTGCGGTCCGGCACTGTCAAGTCTTCAATCGGCATGGGCACACTGCTCTGGGCCGGGATTGGCGACACAATCCGCGTGTCCCTCGCCGCCGATCCGGTCGAGGAGGTCAAGGTTGGGTTTGATATTCTCAAATCGCTTGGCCTAAGGCATCGCGGCGTCAATATCATTGCCTGCCCATCCTGCGCGCGGCAGGGCTTTAATGTCATCAAAACGGTCGAGGTTCTGGAAGAGCGACTGGCCCATATTGCTACGCCCATGAGCCTGTCGATTATTGGCTGTGTTGTGAACGGACCGGGTGAAGCCCTCTATACCGATATCGGCTTTACGGGCGGCGGTAAGGGGGCGGGCATGGTCTATACAGCTGGCAAGCCCGATCACAAGATGGACAACGAACACATGATCGACCACATCGTTGAACTGGTCGAGGCCCGCGCCGCGGTCCTAAATGCCGCTGCAGCCGACAAGGGCTAGTCGATAACGCTAAAGCTCGGCGCGGGTTTCTGGTCATCAGCGTCTAGGGCTTGCGCCACCAAGGCCGCGATTTCGGTGAAGGCCCTAGCTGCTGGGCTGCCCGGCTGACTGATGACTAGGGGCTGGCCATCGTCGCAGGCCTGGCGCAGGCCGATTTCGATAGGCACCTCCCCTAAAAAGGGGACCCCCAAGGCGGCGGCAGTTTCGCGGGCACCGCCGCGCCCAAAGATCTCGATCGGCGCGCCGCTGGCCGGATCAGCGAAATAGGCCATGTTCTCGACCACGCCAAAGATCGGCACGTGGGTTTTCTCAAACATGGAAATGCCGCGCCGCACATCAATCAGGGCCACAGCTTGGGGCGTTGAGACCACCACCGCGCCGCTGACCGCCACCTTTTGCGCCAGGGTCAGTTGGATGTCGCCTGTCCCTGGCGGCATATCGATGACCAGGACATCTAGCGGTTCGTCGGCTGATCCCCAGCGAACATCATTGAGCATCTGATTCAATGCCGACGACGCCATGGGCCCGCGCCAAATCATCGGGGCGGCCTCATCGACCAGAAAACCGATCGACATGGCTTTTAGGCCAAAGGCCTCGAGCGGGATGAGCTTGCCATCGACCGAACGCGGCTCATCGGTCAGGCCAAGCATACGCGGGATGGAAGGGCCATAGACATCGGCGTCCAATAGACCAACGCTCAGCCCCAACTGACTAAGCGCACAGGCGAGATTGACCGCAACCGTAGACTTGCCGACCCCGCCCTTGCCACTCGCGACGGCGAGGATGTGCCGGACATGAGCGGGCTTTAGGGCCGCGGCCGGTCGTTTAGGCACGCCTTGGGCAACCGCCTCTGGCGATAATTGCGCACCCTTGCGCACGCGGATTGTGCCAGGCGCTTGAGCCGGTTCTGCAGCGGTCGTCAGCACGACTTGGGCCCGGTCCACGCCTGGAAGGGCTGCGAGCGCCGCCTCGGCCTGATCACGCACTGGTCCATAGAGCCGGACATCAGTGGCCGCTACATCGAGCATAAAGCCCGCACGGCCGCGGCTGGCGACCAGACCCTGGACCAAACCGGCATCGACCAGGCCCTGCCCGGACCTTGGATCGACCAATTGGTTCAAAATGGCCAAAATATTGGCGCGATCTGGATCAGACATGAGGTTTGAGTCTTGCACTTGGCGGTTGGGGCACTCATATCCCAAACGACGCGCTTTAAAACAAGGCTTGCGTAGACATTGGCCCCGTTCCGCCCGATTGCGGATTATTGAGAGACCCTGCGCCTCCATGCCCTGGAACGACAATTCGAACAATGGATCAAACCCTGGCCCATGGGGCGCGCCGCCGCCGTCGGGCGGACCAAAGCCTGGCCCCCAAGGCGGCCCCGGCGGACCTAGGCGCCAACCGCCGCCGCAAGGTGGGGGTGATCTCGAAGGCCTCATTCGCCAGTTTTTCGAGCGCCTTGGCCGCCTGTTTGGCGGCGGCGGTGGCGTGACACCGTCGGCAGGCGCGGCCCTGGTCGCCGTCGCCTTTGCCGTCTGGGCCTTATCCGGGGTCTATGTGGTTCAACCGAACGAACAGGCCGTAGTCACGACCTTTGGGTCCTATTCCCGCTCTGACAGCCCTGGCCTGCGCTATCACCTGCCGATCCCAATCGAGCGGGTCGAGAAGGTCAAGGTCACGGATCTGAACCGCATTGATATCGGCGGCTCTACCGGTGCCGAGGTGCCGCAAGAAAGCCTGATGCTGACCGGCGACGAAAACATTGTCGATCTGGCCTTTAGCGTTCAGTGGCGCGTCTCCAACGCCTCGGACTATTTGTTCAACGTCAAAGACCCGGATGACGCGGTTAAGGCCGTGGCCGAAAGCGCCATGCGCGAAGTCATCGGCAAGACTAAGCTGCAAGCCGTCCTGACCAATGGCCGCGCCCAGGTCCAGGTCGAGGCGGCCGAGCTGATGCAAAAAATGCTCGACCGGTATAAGGCCGGTGTCTTTATCGATGCGGTCCAGATCCGCAATGCCAATCCGCCCAAGGCCGTGATCGACTCCTTCCGCGCCGTGGCCACGGCAGGCCAGGACGCCCAGTCCTTGGTCAATGAAGCCAATACCTATCGCAACCGGGTCACTAATGAGGCCAAGGGTGATGCATCGCGCATCGTCCAATCGGCCCAAGGCTATCGCGAACAGATCGTCCGCGAGGCCCAGGGTGAGGCCTCACGCTTCAATCAGATCTATAATGAATATAAGCGTGCGCCCGCCGTGACACGGCAAAGGCTCTATATCGAGACCATGGAAAGGGTCCTGGCCAATTCCAACAAGGTGGTTGTCGATAGCAAATCGACCAGCGCGCCGATCATCTTGCCGCCGGACGTGTTCAGGCCTCGCACCAGCGCCCCGCGCGCGGCGCAGGCACCGACCGCCCCGGCCGCCCAATCGTCTAACGCCCCGCAATTGCCCGTCGCGGCTGCAGGAGCTTCGCAATGAACTCGTCTCGTCTCGTCGCCAATGGGCTGCTGCTCATCGTCGCCTTTGTCCTGGTGACCAATACCTTGTTCGTGGTGGACCAGCGCCAACAGGCGATTGTTATTCGCTTTGGTGAGCCGGTACGGGTGATCAATGCCACACCCGGTCAGAACTATGCCGGGTTGCAGATCAAGACCCCGTTCCTGGACAATGTGATCTTGATCGATAAGCGCAACCAGACCCTGGAAGCCGATCAGGAGGAAATCATTGCCTCGGATCAGGAACGTCTGGTGGTGGATGCCTTCATCCGCTTCCGCGTCACCAATCCGCTGCAATATTATCGCACCCTACGCGATGACCGCACCGCGGCAGACCGGATTGAGCGCCTGGTCAATTCAAGCCTGCGCCAGGTCTTGGGCTCAGCCACCTCGAGCGACATTATTTCGGGGCAAAGGGCGGCCTTGATGCAAAAGACCCTGGTCGATGTCTCGCGCCGGGCCGCCGCCTCGCGCCTTGGCATTGAGATTATTGATCTTAGGATCAAGCGCGCAGACCTGCCGACTGCTAACCAGGAAGCCGTCTTCCGCCGCATGCAGACCTCGCGCCAGCAAGAAGCAGCCCAGATCCGGGCCGTGGGTGAGCAGGGCAAGCGTGAAATCATAGCCAGCGCCGATAAGGAAGTAGCCATTACCCTGGCTACCGCCACCGAAGAAGCCGAACGCACCCGCGGTGAAGGCGATGGCAAGCGCGTCGCCATCTTCGCCAAGAGCTTTGGCCGTGACCCCAGCTTTGCGGCCTTTTACCGGTCGATGAAGGCCTATGAGGCCTCGCTTGGCCAGGGCGACACCACAATGGTCCTATCGCCGGACAGCGCCTTTTTCCGCTATTTCGATAAGGGCCCGGGCGCGAAATAGGGCTTAAGTCGGGTATGGGTCAGGCGTCTGGCTCATACCCGATATCGCCCTTATCGATCAAAAGGTCGAAGGCGGCGAAATCGAGGGCGTCTTCGGCCTCGTCCAGGCAGTTTTCATTGATGGTCTGACCACGAATACTAACCCCGGCCTTGTGCACGCTTTCTGGATCGCCGGTGATCAAGGGGTGCCAGTCGGGTAGGCCTCGGCCCTCATAGAGCCGGCGATAGGCGCAGCTCTTGGGCATCCAGAGCAGGTCTTCGATATTGTCGGCAGTCAGGCGGATGCAATCGGGCACGGTCTTGTGCCGGTCGGCATAGTCGCTGCAGCGGCAGGTCTGGGCGTCAAACAGCTGACAGGCGACGCGGGTTGGGGTGACATCGCCCGTGTCCTCATCCTCAAACCGGATCAGGCAACACAGGCCGCAGCCATCACACAGAGACTCCCATTCGCGGGGATTCATCTGGTGCAGCGATTTTGTTTCCCAAAAAGGTTTGTGCTTCATGACCAAGGCGTCCTAAACGCAAGCCAGCCAGATACCAAGCAAAGCCTTGAGATCACCTCCGGCTTTTGAATCCAGGATACATAGCTCTGAACGCCCGCGCCCCCATTGTTGCTCTGAAAGACGTCAATCTGGCCGATGGATCGGTCATGCTGTTTGATGGGGTCGATATTGCCCTCGATAGCCGCGTGCGCGCCTGCCTGGTCGGCCGCAACGGGGCGGGCAAGTCAACCTTGCTGAAAATGCTGGCCGGAGACATCCTGCCCGATGCGGGCAACCGAATTGTCACCCCCGCCACCCGCATGGTGATTGTGCCGCAAGAGCCAGAGATTACCGGCTCTACCTTACGCGACTATTGCACCCAAGGCGGGGCGATGGATTATGAGGCCGATGCGGCGCTGGAAACCTTTGGCCTGGACCCGGCGCGCGGCACGACGGGCCTATCGGGCGGTGAGATCCGCCGCGTGGCCCTGGCCCGCGCCTTTGCCGAGCAGCCCGATGTGCTTTTGCTCGATGAGCCGACCAACCATCTAGATATATTTGCGATCCAGACCCTGGAAGAAGAGTTGGCGGCCTCGCGCTGTGCCGCCCTGATTGTCAGCCACGATCGCGCTTTTCTGGAGCGGGTCACCCAGCGCTGCTTCTGGCTGGAAAACCGCAAGGTCAGGCGGCTGGACAAGGGCTTTGCCGCCTTTGATGACTGGAGTGACAAGGTTGCCGAACAAGAGGCCGATGAGGCCAGGCGGCTCGACAAACAGATCCAAAAGGAAAATCATTGGATGCTGCGCGGCGTCACTGCCCGCCGCGCCCGCAATGAGGGGCGTCGCCGCAAGCTGGTCGCCTTGCGCGAGCTACGCCGCGAAAACATGCGTGATCAGCGCGGCCCCATGATTATGGGCGTCGATGCCGGTGGCCAGTCTGGCCAGCGCGTGATTGAGGCCAAGGGCGTGACCAAGCGCTGGGGCGAGCGGGTCATTTTCGAAAACTTCTCCACCCGCATCTTGCGCGGCGACCGGATCGCGGTTGCCGGTCCCAATGGCGCGGGCAAGACCACCTTGGTCAAGCTCTTGCTGGGTCAGATCGCCAGCGATGCCGGCTCGGTCAAACTGGGCTCTAATCTGGAAATTCTTTATGTCGATCAAGCCCGCGCAGGCCTGAAGGTGACCGATACGTTATGGGACGTGCTGGCCCCAGACGGCGGTGATCAGATCATGGTGCGCGGCAGCCCGCGCCACATTGCCGCCTATGCCAAGGATTTCCTGTTCCGCGATAGCCAACTGCGTCAGCCGGTCACCAGCCTGTCGGGCGGTGAGCGCAACCGCCTCTTGCTGGCCAAGGCCCTGGCCACAGCCGCCAATCTGATGATCCTGGACGAGCCGACTAATGATCTGGATATGGACACGCTCGACCTGCTCGAAGACCTGCTGAGTGATTATGAGGGCACCTTGATCCTCGTCAGCCATGACCGCGATTTTATCGACCGCTTGGCCACCTCGACTATTGCCCTCAATGGACACGGCAAGATTGTCG
>JBILKO010000113.1:0-8019 GCA_044376615.1 Caulobacteraceae bacterium | reverse complement strand
CCTCGGGTTCGGTGGGAAACACCGACACATTCGAGGAAATCTTAGGCAGGACCTGATCACCGGAAATCAGCAGCTTGCGCTCTTCGCAATAAAGGCAGGCATGTTCGGGCGAATGGCCCGAGCCCACGACGATGCGCCAAACATAGTCTCCGATCTGAATTTCATCGCCATCGGACAGGCGCTTAAAGCTGTCCGGCAAGGCATGGACGCCTTTGCCAAAGCCGCCAAACCGGGCCTTATAGGTCTCGATCGCATCCTCATCCCAGCCCGCCGCCTGATAGAAGCGCACCCCATCCTCTGGCGCTTCACGGCCCGTATCGGCCGCCAGCACACGGCAGGTGACATATTCCAGTCGGCTCATCCAAAGACGGCAATCAAATTTGCGCGTAATCCAGCCCGCCATACCGACATGGTCTGGATGCATATGGGTTACAAACACTCGGGTCACGGGCAGGCCGCCCAGGGGTCCGGCAAAGATCTGCCGCCAAGCCGCGGCGGTCTCACGGGTCTGGACGCCGGTATCAACTATGGCCCAGCCCTCGCCATCTCGGATCGCCCAGAGATTGATATGGGCCAAGGCAAAGGGCAGAGCCATGCGAATCCAAAGCACGCCTGGTGCGATCTCCAAGGTCTCGCCATCGGCTGGCGGCGCCTCAAACGGATAGGTCAGGGCGGGACGGCGCTGATCAATATCGTTGGGATCGTCGGGGATTCCGTCCTGCATAGTCGTCAATTCTCCTGGCCACGCATGGCGCTTATCGATACGGCGATCTAGCCTAAATCCAGACTCGGGCTTCAAACCTGTCACGTGCCTGCGACATATTCCAGCCAATAAGCAGCGCCAACTTGACCAATCGCGCGCAAGCGGGCTTATGCTGCGCGCCAATAACAAACCCATCTAAAAACACCCCAGGAGTGGATTTCATGAGGCCTTATGGATTGGGACTAGTCGCCGCACTCGTCCTTGCAATTGCATCACCTGCCCTTGCTGCCAAGCCCGCAGAGACGATCACGCCCGCCGCGCGCAAGTCTGGCATGGAAAAGGCACCGGCGATTATCGCCAGCTCCGGGTTAGGTTGTAGCCTGACCGATGCACGCCTTATCGGCCAGTCCGACTCCAAAAAGGACGGCGCAAAGGTCACCACGACTTATCTCGAAGTTGCCTGCAGTGAAGGCCTTGGCTTTATCATCCAAGCGACGTCCGATGGGGCCGTACCCCTGACCTATGACTGCGTTGCCACGTCTGCTGATGTTACGGGCTCAGACGGCAAGTCCAAAAAGAACAGCCTGTCTTGCGCCCTGCCCGGCAATGCAAACCCCGATGCCGGCCTTCAGCCTCTTGTCGCCAAGACCGGCAAGGCCTGCCCCATTCAAAAGGCGCGCTATATTGGCCAAAGCGCGACCAGCGTCTATTATGAACTGGCCTGTCAGTCGGGGGCTGGCTTGGTCTTGACCGCCGGCCTGCCCGCCAAGGCCGACCGCACCATCAGCAGCATGAGCTGTATCACATTCGCCCAATCTGGCCGCAAGTGTGAGCTAACGACGCCTGAGCAAAACCTTGCCCCAATCCAGGCCCTCGGTGCCAAGGCTGCTAAGGGCTGTGAGCTCTCCGATCTGCGCTATGTGCTTTCGACTGTAGATAACTCGGACTATTACGAAGTCGCCTGCAAGACCGGCGAGGGCTATATGCTGCAAATCAAGAATGACGATATCGCCAAGACCATCAAATGCGCCGACGCAGCGTTTGTTGGCGGCGGTTGCACCCTAACGGATGCGCGTGAAGCTGAAACCCAGCAAGCGGGCCTCTATTCGAGCCTGGCGAAAAAAGCGGGCTTCAACTGCGATGTGGCCAAATATGCCGCCTTCCCGGTACAGGGCAATGACAAGGAAGTGGTTGAACTGGCCTGTAAGAACCGTGAAGACGGCGCGGTTGCCATCTTCCCAACCTCGGCTGGCGCCAAGGCTCAGATCTTCAATTGCGCCCGTGCGCCATTGGCCGGCTATCGCTGCAGCTTCTCCAAGCCCGAGGCGGCCTATCCGCTCGTGACCGCCGACCTCAAGGCCAAGGGCAAGTCCAGCTGCACGGTGTCTAACGCGCGGGCCATTGGCCGGGCTGATAGTTCGGAGTTCCTAGAAGTAGCCTGCTCTGACGGCCTGCCCGGCTGGGTGCTGGAATATGTTGTCGGGACCAATGAAACCAAGTCGGTTCTTAGCTGTACCCAGGCCAAGTCGATTGGCGATGGTTGTAAGCTGCCCGGCAATACCAAATAGGCTCGATCCTTTGAACCAACGACAAGCCCGCCGGGAATACCTCGGCGGGCTTTTTGTTGTCTAGTCAAGCGCGGCCACGATCATCCTTGGGCCCTTTTCGCTCATGGCCGTCGCCATAGCGGCGTCAAAGGCCTCTGCCGTGTCGCAAGAGACTGCTTGCATGCCAAGGCTTTTGGCGAGGCCCACCCAGTCAATGCACGGCGAGCCGAGGTCCAGCAGGGCGCGCGCCGCTGGCCCTGGCTTGCCCGAGCCCGTGCGCGCAAACTCGATATTGAGGATACGATAGGCGTGGTTGGCAAACACCACTACGGTGATGTCCAGGTCTTCGCGCACCATGGTCCAGAGGCCTTGAACCGTATACATGGCGGCGCCATCGCCGTTTAGGGACAAGACCTTGCGGTCTGGGCAGGCAATCGCGGCCCCTATCGCCACAGGAATGCCCTGGCCGATGGCACCACCAGTCAGCATCAACCATTCATGCGCCGGCGCCTTGGCGGTTTGAGTATAGATGGGCAAGCCAGCGGTTACGGCGTCATCGGAAATCACAGCGTTTTCGGGCATGTGCCGGGCGATCGAGTCGCCGATGGTATAGGCGTTCAGCTCGCCTTTTGGAGCCTCGGGCAAGGCCAGTTCGGTCAAGACACCAGACGCCGGTGCGCCCAGGGCGTCGGCCAAGGCGATCAAGGTGGCGACGCCATCGGCGGCCTTATCGGCCAGAGTCTCAACCGCGCATCCTTCGGGCACCAAGACACTGGGCATATCCGGATAGGCAAAAAACGAGACCGGCAAGGCCGTCTCGACCAGGACCATCAGGTCCGAGCCTGCCAGGTCCTTCAGCGCCATTTCGCCGAAATAGAGCATGCGGTCGGGCATGAATCGTCCAGCGCCGCGCGCTTGGCGGGCAACAAAGGTATCGATCATGACCCGAATCCCAGCCGCCTTTAAGCGTCCGGCCGCCGCCAGGCCGGACTCGCTACAGGTCGAGCCACTGATCAGGACCACGGGCTGTTTGGCCGCCTTTAGGCGCGCCGCCGCTGCTTCAATTGACGCGTTCGAAGGCACTGACCGTGATCGCTTGGTGATCTTGGGGCCAAGCCTATTGGTCTTTGTCCAGGCGCTATCAGCAGGCAAGATCAGGCTGGCGCAGCCGCCGGGCGGGCCATAGCTGGCCGCGACTGCCTGCGCCGTCAAGTCCCCGACCTGATCCGCCGTCTCGGCCGATCCAATCCAGTTGGAATTGGCCTTGGCCCAGGCGGCAATATCGGAATTCAACGGTGCATCATATTGGCGATGATAGGTAGCGTGATCGCCAATCACATTGACCACAGGCGTGCCCGCCCGCCTGGCATTATGAAGATTAGCCCCGCCATTGGCGTAGCCAGGCCCCAGATGCAGCAAGGTCGCGGCAGGCTTGCCAGCCATGCGGCCGTATCCGTCGGCAGCTCCCGTCGCCACGCCTTCGAACAGGCATAGCACCGCGCGCATGCGCGGCTCGCGGTCTAGGGCGGCGACAAATTGCATCTCACTGGTACCGGGATTGGCAAAACAGGCCTCAACGCCATTATCGGCCAGGGTCTGGATCAGGGCGTCAGCACCGTTCATGAATGGCTCCAGTCAAAAAGATCAAAAGCAAAGGACATCGGGGTTTGGCTTGTCGGCAAACAGCCGTTCGACCGAGGCGGCGCGGATCTGGCGCGACAGGGCCTGATTGATATAGCCCTTATCGGTAATCTCACCGGAGATCGGATCGGGCGCGCCGTCCAGGATCAAGGCCCGGGCAATCTTGCCGCCGCTGCCCTTGGCCGCCGCATTCATCCGCGCTAGACCTGAGCGCACCGCTTGGACCACCGCGTCGTGACCGCCGAGCTGGGTACAGAACGGAGCATTAAGAAACAGCAGTAGACCCACGCCCTCGCGTCCCTCTCCGCAAACCACCGCATCCGATACGGCCCCGCCAATGGCCGAGACGGCGGCTATGCGCAACGACCCCGCCGCCACAAACGTGCCCGAGGCCAGTTTGAAATTTTCAACCAGGCGGCCATCAAACACCAGGCCCGCCTCAGGATCGGCATCGTCCAGCAATCGGGCCGCATCGCCCAGCTTGTAAAAGCCTTCCTCGTCAAACGCCTGGGCCGACAAGTCCGGTGCGCCATAATAGCCGGGCGAGACCTGCGGGCCCTTGACCCGCATCTCGAACTTATTGCCCTCGGGCGCCAGTTTGACGGAAGTGCCTGGCACGGGCAGGCCGCACATGCCGGTGCGGTCATTCAACCAATGAATATTACTCGCCGTCGGCCCGGTCTCGGTCGAGCCATAGCCCGTAGCAAAGGTCAGGCGCTCGCCAGTCAGGCGTACGGCTACGGCCTGGATACGGTCGCAAATGCTCTGGGCCAGATTGGCGCCACCATATTGCAGGACACGAACTCGCGAGAAAAAGGTCCGCGCCAAGGCCTCATCCTGCTCCAAAGCACCGGCAAACAGGCCCCAGCCGGCAGGCACCATATTGTGATAGGTCGGGGCGATTTCACGCAAATTGCGCAAGGTCTCGTCAAACCGGCCCGGCACCGGCTGGCCCGTATCGATATAGAGCGACCCGCCCCGGTGGGTGATCATGTGCAAGATCGCATTGGCCCCCAAGCTGTGGCTCCAGGGCGCGGCATTGACAACAATCGGCGGGTCGGGATCGTTAAAGCAGGCGGTGATCTGGGCGGCATTGATGCAGATATTGCTATGCAGGCCGATAACGGCCTTGGGCTTACCCGTCGAGCCCGAAGTCAACAAAAGCTTGGCCATGTCGCTGGGCACGGCAGCGGCGGCTTTCGGTGATGACATGACAAGGTCGGCAAGGCGCAAGTCCTTAGGCCTTGCATTGTGGCTCGCAATCACCGGCAGGCCTGCCAAGGCCGGACTGTCCAGGGCCCCCGCAAAGGCGGCGGCGTCATCGACATAGACCGCCGCTGGCTTGATCAAGTCCACGGCATAGGCTAGCCGCGACAGGTCTGCGCCCGCTAGCCCATATTGCGGCGAGACCGGCGCGATCGGGGCGCCCAGGCTCATGGCGGCATAGGAGATCAGGGCCTGGTCAATACTGTTACGCGCGAGGATCAAAAGCGGCTTGTCCCGCTCAAGGCCGATTGCCGCCAGACCGCCCGCGAGGGCCGCCACCTTGGCCGCGCCGTCGCCATAGGTCAGGTGTTCCCAGCTATCGCCTGCCCTCTGCGCCAGCCATAGGCGGCTTGGATCAAGCCTAGCCCACCGCTCCAGCGCCGCCGTCATGGTCAAGTCCTCAGTGATCACAGCCGTGGTATTGGTCATAACCAGGCCGCCATCGGGGCGGCGCTCTACCACCACCTGGCGCGGGGCATAGCGGGCATCGCGAAACGGTGCAGACCGTAAATCGACCAAACCGTCCATATTTTTAGTCCCTTCCCCCGACCAGCACCTTAGGCCTCGCCCAGGGTTTCGTTAAAGCGTACCGGCGCGCCCTGGCTGGGGGCGATCACCTCGTCATCGCGCATAACAATCTGCCCACGGATGATTGTCGCAATGGGCCAGCCCTGCGCCTCAAAACCATCAAATGGGGTCCAGCCAGAGCGGGTCGCCATCTGGTCATGGGTGATGGTCCGACGCGCCTTCAGATCAACAATAGTCAAGTCCGCATCATAGCCCTCGGCTACCCTTCCCTTATCGGCTAGGCCAAAGACGCGCTGCGGCCCGTGCGAGGTCAGGTCGACAAACCGCTCGAGCGTCAAACGGCCCTTAGCGACATGGGTCAGCATGACCGGCACCAGGGTCTGGACGCCGGGCATGCCCGATGGCGAGGCCGGATAGGGCCTAGCCTTTTCCTCACGAGTATGCGGCGCATGGTCAGAGCCCATGACATCAGCAACGCCCATGGTTATCCCGCGCCACAGGCCGGGCTGATGCGAGGCATCGCGGATCGGCGGGTTCATCTGGGCAAAGCCCTTAAGCTGCTCATAGGCTTCTGGCCCGACCAGGGTCAGGTGTTGGGGCGTGAGTTCAACACTGGCCACATCCTTGTGCTTGGCCAGATAGTCGATCTCTTGAGCTGTCGTCACGTGCAGGACATGGATGCGTTTGCCCAAACGCTTGGCGATCGAGACCAGGCGCTCGGTGGACTGAATAGCGGTTTGGGGATCACGCACTTCGGGATGGCTGGTCCAGTCGCCGGTACGGGCCAGGGCGCGACGCTCAGCCAGCCGGTACTCGTCTTCCGAATGGAAGGCTGCGCGGCGCGATATGTTGCGCAAGACCGCCTCAACACCCGCATCGTCAGCGACCAGCAACGAACCGGTCGAGGCGCCCATAAACACCTTAATACCGCAACACCCCGGCATCCGCTCCATCTCGCCCAGAAACGCCGTATTGTCGTGGGTGCCGCCGACATAGAAGGCGTGATCGCAATGCATCCGGTCCTTGGCCCGGCTCAGCTTGTCAGCCAAGGCATCGGGATCGGTCGTGGTCGGTTCGGTATTGGGCATCTCAAAAACGGCTGTGACCCCGCCGAGCACCGCGCCGCGTGAGCCGGTTTCAAGGTCTTCCTTCCATTCCAGGCCCGGCTCGCGAAAATGCACTTGGCTGTCTATGACGCCGGGAAGGATCGTCAGGCCCGTGGCATCAAACTCCTGGCCCGCTGAAGCCTGGCCAAGGTCCCCAACAGCGATGATCTTGCCGCCGCGCACGCCAATATCGGCTAGGCCCCGGCCTGCATGATTGACCAGCACACCGCCGCGAACGATCAGGTCAAAGGTCTGGGTCACGGCTGGGCTTCCTCTGGGCGGTTTGTGATGTGACTATGGTCATACAGGGCCTTGGCTGCTTCGACCACTGCGGACACGGGCAGGTCCAGCATGTGACAGACGGCTTGGTTCAATCCCGGATCAATCGCCTTGATCTCGGCCAGGCTACGCGGCCCGCGCAGGACCTGCCCGAGCGGCCCCCAAGGCGCATAGAGCCGATCATCTGACGGACCAAACAGGCCAAGCGTTGGAACGCCCGCCGCCGTAGCCAGGTGCATCAGGCCAGAATCATTGCCGACAAAAAGCCTTGCGTGTTTCAGGGCCGCATAGACGGTCAAAAGGTCCGCCTTGCCCGTTAGATCGATCCAGCGATCAGGCGGCAGGGCCTCTCGTAACGCCAAACTCGCGGCCTCATCGCCCGGCCCGCCTAGAATGAGGAGCCGCCCGTTTGCCATCGGACCATCTGGGCCAAGCAGAGCTTGAGCGACCTTAGCAAACCGATCGCTAGGCCAGGCCTTGCCCATCCAGTTGGCGGCAGGCCCCATGGCCAGAATGGGCGCGTCCAAAGGCCCGACCAGATCGCGGGCCCTGGCCTCGGTCTGCGGCGAGGTGAACAGATAGGGCGCGGGCGGCTGGTCTTGCAGGCCCATAAGCCGAGCCGCCTCAACCACCTTGTGCTCGATCCGCGCCGTTTTGCGATGAATGACCCGGCGCTTGGCCATCAGGAAATAGGAAATCGCCGATCCGCGACCATCAATGACCATGTCCCAAGCCTGACCGCGGACGGCGCGCCACAAAGCGAACCAGTGACCACCGTTCTTTTGCTTGGAAAAGGCAATCACGCGGTCAAGATTGGGCACATCGGCAAACAGGGGTGCCGCAACCGGGCCAGCGACAATCGTAAACCGGGCTAAAGGATATTGGTCTTGCAAGGCCTTGATCAGACCCGAAGACAGGACCGCATCGCCAATCCGCGTGGCCGTAATGA
>JBILKO010000175.1:0-2563 GCA_044376615.1 Caulobacteraceae bacterium | reverse complement strand
CCTAACCCTTCGGGCCAATTTCGGAGGCTAGATTGGCCGATCATCGCGGACTATCACGGCGCCATGCCCTTGCCCTTGGCGGGGGTGCGGCCCTGGCCTTTGCTGGCGGTCTGACCGCTTGCTCAGCCAAGGGTGTTCCGTTCCGGATCGGATTTCAGAAAAACGGCGTCCTTTTGGTCGCTAAGGAGCGCGGTCTCACCGAAGCCGCGCTCAAGCCCGTCTTTGAAAAGGCTGGCGGCGGGTCAGTGTCCTGGTCAGAATTTGCCTCTGGTCCGCCCTTGCTGGAAGCCCTTGCCGTGGGCAGCGTCGATTTTGGTGCCACTGGCGATACCCCGCCCGTCGTTGCCCAGGCCGCAGGTGCCGATCTTGTCTATGTCGCCGCCGTACCGCTTAGCGGTGCAGCCGCCGCCGTCTTAATCCCAAAATCTTCGAGCCTGACCTCTGTATCCCAACTTAAGGGCAAGAAAATTGCCTTTACCAAGGGCTCGAGTGCTCAGGCTATGGCCGAAGCCATACTCGCCCGCGAGGGCCTCGGCCTCAGCGATATAGAGGCGGTCAATCTGTCGCCCGCTGATGGCGGCGCGGCCCTAGCGGGCGGCGATATCGATGCCTGGATCATCTGGGATCCTTATTACGCCCTGGCCGAACAGGCCGGAACCGCCAAGGTTTTGGCCAGTGGCCAAGGTGCGATCCGCAGTTACCAATTCTTTCTGGCGCGACGCAAATTTGCCGCCGACCATCCTGAAATCGTTCAGGCCATGATCGATCATCTTGCTGCAACAGGCCTCTGGTCCAAAAGCCACCCCAACGAGGTCGCAGCCTTAATGGTAAAGGCAACGGGCGTTGATTTGGCGGTCCAGCGCCGCGTGGCGGAACGCCAAGATTATGATGTGACTGCGATCACGCCCCAGATCATCTCCGACCAACAAGCCCTAGCCGACCGGCTCGCCAAGAGTGGTCTAGCGCCCAAGACCGTCAGTATAGCCGGCGCCGTCTGGTCCGGGGCCAAGTCTTGACGCGGTCCGACTGGCTACCCCTTGCCGTGCCTGCAGGCTTGATCCTGATCTGGCAATTGACAGCCACAGCGGGGCTACTACCGGGAACAGTCTTGCCCGCACCCTCCAAGGTTTTTGTGGCTGCCTGGGGCCTGATTCAATCGGGTGAATTGGTAACCAACTTGGCCGTTAGCGCCGCGCGCGCGGTCGCTGGTCTGGTCGTTGGCGGCGGGATCGGCTTTGGCCTTGGGCTGGCCAATGGCATGTTCCCTATAAGCGAAAAGACCCTGGATTCGACGCTGCAGATGCTGCGCAATGTGCCGCATCTGGCCCTCATCCCCTTAGTCATCTTGTGGTTTGGGATAGGCGAGGGGGCCAAGTTGTTCCTCGTCGCGCTCGGGGTGTTTTTTCCCATCTATCTCAACACCTTCCACGGCGTTCGTTCCGTCGATCCGCGCCTGATTGAGATGGGTCGGGTCTATGGCATGAGCCCGCTGCGCTTGTTCCTCAAGATCATCCTGCCAGGCGCCCTGCCGTCAATCTTTATAGGACTTCGGTTCGCCCTCGGTGTCATGTGGCTGACCCTTATCGTTGCCGAGACGATTGCCGCCTCGTCGGGCATTGGCCACATGGCCATGCAGGCGCGCGAATTCATGCGAGTTGATGTCGTCGTGGTATCTATCCTGGTCTATGCCCTGCTCGGCAAATTGGCCGACACGGCGACACGCTGGCTAGAGCGTCGGTGTTTGCCGCCAGCAGCGTTTGCAAACCTATGAGCGCACCTAAGCCTGCCATCCATGCCAAGGCCCTCGCCAAGTCATTCGGCGACAAGCCTGTTCTCAGAGCGCTAAACCTTGATGTACCGCAAGGCCAGTTCATCGCCATTGTTGGGCGTAGCGGCTGTGGCAAGAGCACACTTTTGCGATTGATAATGGGCCTAGAAACCCCGACCGAAGGCACGCTTGAGGTCGCCGCACGGGAAGGCCGCGGCGCAAGAATCGTCTTTCAAGAGCCGCGCCTCTTGCCCTGGGCGAGCGTCGTAGAAAACGTCGAGATTGGACTGGGTGAGATCAAAGACAAAGACGCTGCACGGAACCAGGCCTTGTTAGCACTCGAACAGGTAGGCCTAGCCGATCGCGCGACGGACTGGCCCGCGGCCCTATCGGGGGGTCAGCGCCAAAGGGTGGCGCTCGCCCGCGCGCTCGTCAGTGGCCCGGCCCTATTGGCCCTTGATGAGCCCCTAGGCGCGCTTGACGCCCTTACCCGCATCGAGATGCAGGGCCTTTTGGAAACGGTTTGGGGCCAAGAGGGGTTTACAGCAGTCTTGGTCACTCACGATGTCTCAGAGGCGGTCGCTCTCGGCGACCGGGTGATTCTGATTGAGGAAGGGCGTATAAGCCTAGACCTTGCCATTGACCTGCCAAGGCCACGCCGTCGTGGCGATGCCGCCTTTGCAGCACTTGAGGGCAAGATCCTTGATCGGTTAATGACGAAAAGCTGACTTCCAACCCGGCAGCTTTATAAAAGCATACCGGCAAATGTCGACGGTGGAGTGGGGCTCGGGGTTC
>JBILKO010000111.1:0-8193 GCA_044376615.1 Caulobacteraceae bacterium | reverse complement strand
GGAAGGCGCTGGCACCGGTGCCAACCACCACGACCCGCTTACCCGCAAGCTCAACATCATGACGCCAGCGCGCAGAGTGAAAACTGGGGCCGGCAAAACTGTCGCGGCCCTTGATGTCTGGCAGGCGCGGCTGGTTTAGTTGGCCAACAGCACTGATCAGGGCATTGCCAACTAGGGTTTCGACGGCGCCATCAGCGCGGGTGACCGAGAGCCGCCAGACTTTTGCCGCCTCATCCCAGACCGCTTCATTGACCGTGGTGCCAAAGCGCACATGAGGGCGAAGCTTATGCCGGTCTGCGCACCGCTTGAAATAGTAGAACAGGACATCCTGGGTGGAATAATGCATTGGCCAGTCATGATTGGCCTCAAACGAATAGGAATACATATGGCTTGGATTATCGACCCGGCAGCCCGGATAGGTGTTTTCCAGCCAGGTGCCGCCAAAGTCCGCATTCTTATCGATAATCTCAAACGGGACGCCAGCCTGTTGCAAGCGAATTGCGGCCAATATGCCCGACATGCCAGCGCCAATAATCAGGACCTTTAGCTTTGCCTTTGCCGCCTTTTGGGTGGCCTCCGGCCAATCGGGTATGCGGCTATCCAGGCCCTCTAGCCCAAGCTCTTCCATCAGAAGCGGCGTATAATGTTCTGGCACGGGACCGCCGGCGATCAGGTTCATCATCTTGGTAATGGTTGCCTTACCCGGCTCGGGCGGCAGGGGCGCTTTGCCGGACAGATAGGCCTTAATCGCCGCCGAGGCCTTGGTCCGCAGCGTGTCTTGAACGGAAAGGCTATAGCCTCCCAACTTGCTATCACCGAAAAAGTCATAGACCGGCAACATGTCATCGGTCAGCATCTGGGTGTCACCCGTCATATGCACAAGCGACATCAAAAGGGCTGGCAAGTGCGCCTCGTGCAAAATGGCATCCAGATTAGCCGGTACCCTGTTCAGCTCGGTCATATGGTCCATCCCTTTTCCCGTTAAGGCCATTGCCTAAGCGTATCGCCCCGGGCAGGCCTTTTGTTCATCTCCCGATCCCCGGCCTTATTAGGCGTCTAGCCAGAAAGGTCTGGCCTGCCCACCGACTAGGTGATCTGTGATCACTCAAGTTTGCGCCGGTATTTCCGTCCTGTCCAATACAAGATGAAGGCGGCGCACTGATCCCTTCCCTACCGGTTTGAGCTGTTCTAGGCTCACCCCAAATTGCGGCGATTGGAAACACGCATATGACCCCCAGTGATAAGGGAATGTTGTTCGGTCTTAAGGTGATTGACCTCACCTCGGTCGTGTTTGGGCCCTATGCGACCCAGATCCTGTCAGATCTCGGGGCCGAGGTGATCAAGGTTGAGCCCCAGATCGGCGACAAGTTTCGGTATGCTGGAAAATCGGCCAAGACCCCCGGCATGGGCCCGGTCCATATGGGCCTGAACCGAGGCAAATACTCGGTTATGCTGGATTTAAAGACCAAAAAAGACGCCGATACACTGCGCGAACTGATTCTCACGGCCGATGTTTTTATTCATAATATCCGGGAAAAGGCCATTACGCGGCTGGGCTTTGACTATGAGGCGGTCAAGGCGATCCGGCCCAATATTGTCTATGTCCATTGCATGGGCTTTGGACCGGGCGGGCCCTATGCTGATCTTCAGGCCTATGACGATGTTATCCAGGCGGCCACTGGCCTAGTTGGTCTGCCTAGCAGGGTCGATGGTAATCCCACGCCGCGCTATGTGCCTACCGTGATTGCCGATAAGGTTGCGGGCCTGCATGCCGCCTATGCCAGCCTAGCCGCCATCATCCACCAGATCCGCACCGGCCAAGGCCAGCATGTTGAAGTGCCAATGTTCGAGTGTTTTGCCGATTTTCTGCTCAAAGAGCATTTGTTCGGCGCAACCTTTATCCCGCCGACCGAACCCATGGGCTATCCTCGCCAACTAGATCCCAATCGCCAGCCCTTCCCAACCAAGGACGGCTATATCAGTATTGTTCCCTATACGGACCAGGCCGTATGCGACCTGTTTAGTCAGCTGGGGGCGCCAGAAGTTCTAAACGGACCTCTGTTCAATACGCCAGATCTGCGCGCCCGAAATATGAGCCTGATCTATGCCGAGGTTGCACGGCTAACACCGACCAAAACCTCAGCCGACTGGTCGCAGATTTTTGCGCGGGCGGCACTTCCCGCCATGCCTGTCCGCAACATGAATGACCTGATGCAGGACCCGCACCTAGTGGCAACCGGCTTTTTCAATCGCCAGACCCACCCGACAGAAGGTGATTATATCCAGATGCGCGCGCCGGTTCGGTTTTCGGCCGCGCCCGAACGCGACCATAGGCCCGCCCCCTTGATCGGCCAGGACACAGAAGCCGTAAAGGCAAAGCTTGCAACGGAGACCGCGCCATGACTGCCCACCATATTCGCTCCGAAATTGATCCCGACGGCATTGCCACGATCACCATTGATCGGGCCGAAAAGCGCAATGCCATGACCTATGCCATGCTGTTTGCCTTTACTGACACGGTCGCAAGGCTCGGCGCGGATGATAAGGTCAAGGTGATTATTGTCACCGGCGCCGGCGGCAGCTTTTGCGCCGGCACGGATCTGGCTGACCTTGCCACTATCCCTGGCGAGGTGCGCGGGGTTCGCGGTGAGGCGCATGAGGACGGCAAATGGTGGCCCTTGGTCGCCTGTCCAAAGCCCGTTATTGGCGCGATTGACGGCTATGCGGTCGGCATGGGCGCTGAATTTTCGAGCCAGTGCGATGTCCGTATCGTCACGGAGCGGACCCGGTTTGCCTGGAACTTTGCCCATCGCGGCCTAGTGCCCGACACCGGCGCGGGCAGCTGGATCCTGCCACGCCTAGTTGGGCCTTCGCGAGCCTTAAGGCTTCTGTATTCCGGCGACCCAATCAGCGGTGCTGAGGCACTTGCGATGGGCTATGCCAATGAATTGGTTGCCCCAGAAGCCTTGATTGACGCCGCCCTGACCGAGGCCCGCCGCTATCTTAAGTCCTCGCCCATGTCATTACGGCTTATGAAAAACCTCGTCTGGCACGGGCTAGAGCGCGATATGGCCGCCCATATGAAAGCCCATGTCGAAACTCTAGCGGGCTGTTTTAAATCCGCCGATCACAAGGAGGGCGTCGCCGCCTTCCTTGAAAAGCGACCCGCCCAATTTACTGGTCGCTAGCCTCCTATTTGGCAGGATCGGTTAGGGCCTGATAGGTCAAGGTCCGAGCGAGTGTGCCCAGATCATCTCCGCCCGTGCCGCCCATGCGCTGGATCATGCCAACGAAATAGAGGTCATTAGTCGGATCAATCCAGAACCAGGTCCCGGCTGCACCGCCCCAACTTAATGTCCCCTTACCCACCAAGCTGCCGGCCTTGCGTGGATCATTGACGACCAAGAAGTCGAGGCCAAAACCCACGGCCTCATTAAACCGGGTACCGATGCTGCCATTGGCATTGACGAGCACATCCTTTGAAATGGCATTGGTGCCCATCAGCTCAACCGTTGCCGGGGCCAGGATTCGGACACCGTCCAGCTCGCCGTTATTCAGAATCATCTGGGCAAAGCGGCCATAGTCGCTGGTCGTGGATACCAGGCCGCCGCCGCCCGATTCCATCAAGGGGGGCTGGATATAATCCGGCAAGGTAAAGGACGCGATGGACTTGGCCTCGATCAGCTTGCCCGATTTTGGATCGCCAACATAGAGCGCAGCCAGGCGTGAGGCTTTGTCTGGGCCGGTATAGAAGGCCGTATCCTTCATCTTTAAAGGATCAAAGATGCGGCTCTTCATGAAATCGCCGAGCTTTTGCCCAGACAGCTTTTCAACAATATAGCCCTGGAGATCGACCGAGATACTATAGGCCCATTCCGTCCCAGGCTGGAATTTCAAGGGAATGGTCGCAACCCTGTTGACAGCCTCTTGCAAGCTAGACGAGGCCAAGACCCCCTTATCGCGAAACTGTTTATCGACCGGATTGGTGTATTCCAGTCCATAGCCAAACCCAGCCGTGTGGCTCATGACCTCCCGCATGGTTGGCGAGCGTTTAGCTGGGACGGTGATGATCTGACCCTTGTCATCAACACCGGTCATGACCGTTAGATTGGCCAGCTCCGGTACATATTTCGATACCGGGTCATCGAGATTCCATTTGCCTTCTTCAAACAAGATCATCATGGCCACGCCCGTAATCGGCTTGGTCATGGAATAGATGCGGACAATCGTATCCTTGGTCATGGGCTTGGCATCGGCCAATGAAGCCTGGCCATAGGTCTTGTATTGAACCAGCTTGCCGTGACGGACCAGCAAGGTGGTCATACCCGCAACCCGGCCATCGGCAACGACCTTGGCCATGGCCGCATCGAGCCGACCAAGCCTTTGGGCATCAAAGCCCACCGTCTGCGGCGCAACCGGCGCGATCTGGTCATAACTAGACGGCTTGTCCTTGGCCAGACCAGCCGAACCAAGGCTGAGGGCAAGGCCAACCGCGATCAGGGTCGTGCGCAGGAAGGGATAGGATCTAGTCATTTGGACCTCACGACGCTGAAGAGCGAACTCGTCTAGATAAGAGCCAGCTTTGGTACAGCCTCGTCAAGGGAACGGCGCAAAATTGAGACCATCTGATCAATTTCGGCATGGCTAATGATCAAGGGCGGGCAAAAGACCAGGCTGTCGCGAATGCCGCGAACCATCAGACCATTCTTGATACAGATATCGCGCACAAGTGGCCCTGCCGTGCCTTCGCGGCCGCCAAAGCGCTGATTGGTGCCCTTCTTAGACACAATTTCAATCGCGCCGATGAGCCCCAGTGTGCGTACCTCACCGACCAGAGGATGATCGTTCAAGGTCGCCATGGCCGTGGCCAGATAGGGGCCCGTATCGGTGCGGGTGCGCTCGATCAGACCTTCGCGTTCCATGATTTCGATGTTTTTAAGGGCCACCGCGCAGGCTGTCGGATGACCGGAATAGGTAAAGCCATGCACGAAATCGCCGTCATGGGCCTTCAATTCATCAACGATGAAATCCGCGACCCCAACTGCGGAGATGGGCAGATAGCCACTCGATAGGCCCTTGGCCATGGCGATGATGTCGGGCTTGATGCCATAATGCTGGTGACCAAACCATTGCCCCAAGCGGCCAAAGCCGCAGATCACTTCGTCACAAATGAGCAAGATGCGGTATTTGCGACAGATGGCCTCGACCTTTGGCCAATAGGAGGCGGGAGGAATAATGACCCCCCCTGCCCCTTGCACCGGCTCGCCAATAAAGGCCGCGACCTTTTCTGGCCCAACCGCCAAGATCCGGTCTTCAATCGCCTGGGCAGCGCGGCTGGCGAAAGCCTCGGGATCCTCACCAAAGCCGTCATTAAAGCTATAGGGCTGTATGACGTGCTCAACGCCCGGGATCGGCAAATTGCCCTGTTCATGCATATAGGTCATGCCGCCGAGGCTAACCCCTGCGACGGTTGAGCCATGATAGGCATTCCAGCGGCTGATGAAGACCTGGCGTTCTGGCTGACCTTTTAGGGCCCAGTAGTGACGCACCAAGCGAAACACCGTGTCATTCGCTTCAGACCCCGATGAGTTGAAAAACACATGGCTAAGATGGCCGCCCATCTTTTCAGCAATCTTAGCGGCAAGCATAACCGGCGGCGGCGAGGCGGTTTTAAAGAAGGTGTTATAATAGGGCAGCTCAAGCATCTGCTCATAGGCGGCATCGGCTAATTCCTTGCGGCCATAGCCAACATTGACGCACCAAAGCCCGGCCATACCGTCTAAGATCTTGTTGCCATCGCCGTCATAGATAAAGCAGCCATCCGCGCGGGTGATTATCCGGCTGCCGCCCAGGGCCTGTTGCAGACGATAGTCTGACTGAGCCGGAAGATGGTGGGCCAGGTCCAGACGCTTTAGCGCGGCGATGTCATAATTACGGATCGGGGCAGTCATGGGATAGGCTCCAGTCAAAACTCTAGGGATTAGGCAAAGATCGGCTCGCCGCGCAGGGCCGCGCCGAACAATGAAAAAAAGGTTTGAGATTGCGGATTATCGGCGGTGCGCCATTCCGGGTGCCATTGAACGGCGAGGACATCAGCGTCATTAACCCGGGCCGAAAACGCCTCAACAAGACCATCAGGCGCTTGGGCTTCGGCCATAAGGTCCGGGGCAAGTTGGTCTATGCCTTGAAAGTGCACGGAATTGACATTTATCGCGTCCAGTCCATAGCGCCTAGCCAGAACGCCGCCTTGGGTCAGGCTGACCGGGTGATGGTGATCAAACATGGCATCAAAACTGACATCGAGCGGGGCATGATGGGCCAGAGGCGCATCTGGCAGACTAACGTCTCTGCGCAAGGTGCCCCCGAGGGCGACATTTAATTCTTGAAAGCCCCGACAAATTCCAAAGACCGGACGGCCAAGATCGAGCATGGCCGCAATCAGGTCCTGAGTCATGGCATCGCGCGGCGCATCAAACGGCCCTGGCGCATCATCAATTGCCTGGCCATACCAATGCGGCTCCATATTGGAAGGGCTGCCCGTCAGTAAAAGTCCATCCAGGCGCGCGGCCACTTCCGAAGCCCGCATCTGATCCGGCATGGACGGCACCAAAAGGGCTGCCACATCAGCAAAGGTGATGGTTGCCGCGACATAGCGGTTCATCACCGCCTGACCGGTCTCGTATTCAACCCAGCGGTTGCAGCAGATTATGCCCGTAACCGGACGAGCCTTGGTCATGACACTGGGCTCAAGCCGTCAACATGGCGGGAGAACAGGCATGCCAGGACAGCCAAACCGGCTCATCCCAGCTAAAGTCTTCTTGATCCCACCGCGTTAGGTTTGAGCGCACGACCTTTACACTTCGGCCCGAAATCAAGGTGACGTCAAACACCGTCTCTGACCCCAGATAGGCTAGATGGGTGATGGTGCCTGCAACGACATTATGGCCCGCCGGGGCGTCTTCCATCTTGACCATTTCGGCACCGTCGATGCGCTTATAGATCTCGATCTTCTCGGGCCGTATGGCGGCCCATACTGTCGAGCCTGATGCCCCGGTCACCCCGTGATCTAGATAGATGGGCACGCCGACTTCAGCGGATTCAATAACCGCGTGATCGGGCTCATCGACGACCAGCTGGCCCTCGAACAGATTCACCTGGCCGATAAAGTCGGCGACAAACCGGGAATTTGGAAACTCATACAGATCGCTTGGCGTTGCGACCTGCTGTAGCAATCCGCGGTTCATCACCGCGCAGCGGCAGGCCATGGCTAAGGCTTCATCCTGGTCATGGGTGACCATGATAAAGGTAATGCCGACCTTTTCTTGGAGCTGGGTCAGTTCCGAGCGCATCTGCTCGCGCAGCTTGGCATCCAGCGCCGATAAGGGCTCATCAAGCAAGAGAACTCGTGGCCGCTTAACGAGCGCCCGAGCAAGCGCCACGCGCTGCCTTTGTCCGCCAGACAACTGGTCTGGCTTTCGCGGGCCATAGCCATCAAGCTTGACCAGGGCCAGAGCCTCTTCTACCCGCTCAGCACACTCCTTAGCGCCGACACCATCGACCTTAAGGCCGTAGGCTACATTCTGAGCGACGGTCATGTGCGGGAATACGGCATAAGACTGAAACACCATATTCACAGGCCGCTTATTGGGCGGGATCTCGCTGACATCTTGGCCATCGATCAGGATGCGGCCCTCGGTCGGAGTCTCAAACCCCGCCAGCATGCGCAATAGTGTGGTCTTGCCGCAGCCCGATGGGCCCAGAAGCGAGAAGAACTCGCCCTCGTCTATGGTTAGGCTAACATTGTCGACGGCGACCACCTTGCCGTATCGCTTGGTGATGTTTTCAAAACTGATGATGGTCTTGGCCGGGGCCTTAGCGACCTTTTGTGGGGCGGACATGATTCAAGGTCCCTCTTAAGCTTTTGGTTCAGGGGCATGGCCGCCGGCAACAGCGGCTGTACCCTGCAGGCGCAAGGCCAGGGCGGTAAGGATGACGGTCAGAACGATCAGAATGGTTGAGGCGGCATTGACCTCGGGCGTTACCGAGAACCGCACCATCGAATAGACCTTGACCGGGAAGGTCACCGTATCGGGACCAGAGGTGAAGAAGGTGATCTCAAAGTCATCCAGGCTAAGCGTAAAGGCCAACAAGGCACCAGCAATCAAGGACGGCTGCATGTGCGGGATGATCACG
>JBILKO010000107.1:0-8689 GCA_044376615.1 Caulobacteraceae bacterium | reverse complement strand
ACGAACCTTGACATAGGAGCCTTCTGAGCCCGGAACCGCACCCTTGATGAGGATCAGGCCACGCTCAATATCAATGCGCCAAACCGTCAGGTTCTGGGTGGTGATGGTATTGGTCCCCATGTGACCCGCCATCTTCTTGCCCTTAAAGACCTTACCTGGATCCTGGCGCTGACCAGTCGAACCATGCGAGCGGTGCGACAGCGAGACACCGTGGGTGGCGCGAAGGCCCCCAAAGTTCCAGCGCTTCATGGCCCCGGCAAAGCCCTTACCGACGGTGGCGCCGGAAATATCGACCTTTTGGCCGGGGACAAAGTGATCAGCGGTCAACTCAGCGCCCACATCGATCAGATTGTCCTCAGACACGCGGAACTCGGTCACAGTGTGCTTGGGCTCAACGAGCGCCTTAGCAAAGTGACCGCGCATGGCCTGGGAGGTGTTTTTAACTTTCTTGGAACCGGCGCCGAGCTGAAGCGCGACATAGCCGTCCTTGTCCTTGGTGCGTTGGGCCGTAACCTGGCAACCGTCGAGCGACAGAACCGTTACGGGGACATGCATGCCTGCTTCATCAAAGAAGCGAGTCATGCCCAACTTTTTGGCGATCACGCCAGTACGCATGGCGGTTCCCCCTAAAGCTTGATTTCGACGTCCACGCCGGCGGACAGGTCGAGCTTCATCAGCGCGTCTACGGTCTGCGGAGTGGGGTCGACGATGTCGAGAACACGCTTGTGCGTGCGGATTTCAAAC
The DNA here is from genome assembly GCA_044376615.1 of Caulobacteraceae bacterium. Lineage (GTDB taxonomy): Bacteria > Pseudomonadota > Alphaproteobacteria > Caulobacterales > Caulobacteraceae > CAISGS01. Next base: position 7,945 of record JBILKO010000107.1, on the reverse strand, counting down.
TGTTCGCGGGACTTCTTATCGACGTGCGGCGAACGGTTGACAGTGAAACGCTCAATAAGCGTTGGCAACGGGATCGGACCGCGAACGGTCGCGCCGGTGCGCTTGGCAGTGTTCACGATTTCCCGTGTGGAATGATCCAGCACGCGGTGATCGAAGGCCTTGAGCCTGATGCGGATATTTTGTCGATCCATATCGCTCGATATTCCCTAAGCGCTCGCCACGCCCCAGATAGTTTCAAAGACCAAACCCGAAAGCCCCGGAACATCCGGAACTTCCAGCACGCATTAAATCCGCAAAAACGATAACAGCCCAGGCGGCGAACCACCAAGGCTGGGTCCTAAAGTCGCGGGCTAGCCCGCTATGTCAGGTCGTTTCGCGAACCGCGTCTAAGCCTAAAGACTTACAGCCGGTCCAACAGAGGCGCGGTAATTAGCTTCCGAATCCCACCACGTCAAGACAATTGGCGTTAGAATGCGAGATTCATTGACCAATTGAAATATCGCCCGAGCCCACGACCGATTTGTTCACCGAGCCGGTCACCTTATACAGGGAAATATCGCCGGAACCGACGACATTAAGCTTAGCTATGGCCGCCGTTCCGCCGAATGAGATATCGCCTGAACCGGCAATATTGGCGCCCAGTGCATCAACCTGGCCGCCCTCGATCGAGACATCGCCTGATCCGGCAATGTCTATATCTAGAGGCCCCGACACGGACCGCGCGGCCACGTCGCCCGATCCAGCAATCGCGATCTTCAACCCTTTTGCAGCCGATACAAGGCTGATATCGCCCGACCCAGCCAATTCGATCTTGCCAGAGCCAATCTCGCCGATACGCGCATCGCCAGACCCAGATTGGTTAAGCCTTAACTGCTTTTCGACATTGGCGACGGTCCAATCGCCGCAGCCGCTCAATTCGAGATTAAGGCTCTCCGTGCGACCGACCGTGCCAAATACCGCGCCGTTCGCCGCGATCTCGGCATTGAGTGGTACTCGGGCGATGATCTTGGGCAGGGCGGAGCGGTTGAAGGTGCCAACCCCGACGACTTGAAGCCGCGTCGCATTCCAATCATTAATGGCTAGCTTGTACTGGCTACCACATTGAACATCACGAATGCCGCCATCCAGAACCACCCGGTCGCTACTGCCGGATTGTTTTAGCGACAGCTTCGGGTCGCCGCCAACAATCTCAATGGCAATATCTTGCCGCGCCTCTGGGATGACAACCAGATTGGCCACGGCATGTTTTACCTCGAGCGAGGCGGCGGCCGCTGGGCCGATAAGGGCAAGGCTAGCGAGACCCACAAGGCAGGTCAGGGCATGAAGGCGAACGGGCATGAGGCATCTCCTGTGATTTTTCAAAGCCTAGGCTGCACCCCTGCCCTTGCCAGCTTAATTCTCTGTCATGACCTATTTGTAATCCATCGACATAAGCAAAACCGCCGCTGAGGGGTTTCCTCAGCGGCGGCTTGTTTAGTCTGTGACCTCGAGCTTGGCTCTCGAGGTTGGACTATTCGACGATCTTGGCCACGACGCCGGCGCCGACCGTGCGGCCGCCTTCGCGGATCGCAAAGCGTAGCTTTTCTTCCATGGCGATCGGGGTGATCAGTTCCACGTCCAGCTCGGCATTATCGCCCGGCATGATCATTTCCACGCCTTCGCGCAGACGGATGATCCCGGTCACGTCCGTGGTGCGGAAATAGAACTGGGGGCGGTAATTGGTAAAGAACGGGGTGTGACGGCCGCCCTCTTCCTTGGTCAGGATATAGGCTTCAGCCACGAACTTGGTGTGCGGCGTGATCGAGCCGGGCTTACACAGCACCTGGCCACGCTCAACGTCTTCACGCTTGGTGCCGCGCAGAAGCAAGCCAACATTGTCGCCCGCCTGGCCCTGATCGAGCAGCTTGCGGAACATTTCAACGCCGGTGCAGGTCGTCTTCTGGCTGGCGCGCAGGCCAACGATTTCGACTTCTTCACCCACCTTGACAATGCCGCGCTCAATCCGGCCGGTCACAACCGTACCGCGGCCCGAGATCGAGAACACATCTTCCACAGGCATCAAGAAGGGCAGGTCCACAGGACGCTCAGGCTGGGGAATATAGTCATCCACCGTCTGCATCAGCTTTAAGATCGACTTTTCGCCAATCTCTGGATCGCCGCCATCAATCGCCACCTTGGCCGAGCCGGCCGTGATCGGAATGTCATCGCCTGGGAAATCGTAGGACGACAAAAGCTCGCGGATTTCCATCTCGACCAGCTCAAGCAGCTCGGCGTCATCGACAAGGTCAACCTTGTTCATATAGACCACCAGGGCCGGAACCCCGACCTGACGGGCCAGCAAGATGTGCTCGCGGGTCTGGGGCATGGGGCCGTCAGCGGCCGACACCACCAAAATGGCCCCGTCCATCTGGGCTGCACCGGTGATCATGTTCTTCACATAGTCAGCGTGGCCAGGGCAGTCGACGTGGGCATAGTGACGGTTGGCCGTCTCATATTCCACGTGCGCCGTATTGATCGTAATGCCGCGCGCCTTTTCTTCCGGCGCTGCGTCAATATCCGCATAATTCATCGCCTTGGCACCGCCAGCCTTGGCCAGCGTAATCGTAATCGCCGCCGTCAAGGTCGTCTTGCCATGGTCAACGTGACCAATCGTGCCAATATTGCAGTGCGGCTTAGTGCGTTCAAACTTTTCCTTGGCCATTTTCTCAGCTCCGGCCCTCAAGGCCTCTCGTTAGACGTTGCAGGGATAGGGGTTATTAGGGTTTAGGCGTACTTCTTGATCACTTCGTCCGCCGCCACTTGGGGGACGGTTTCGTAATGGTCATAGACCATGCTGAACTGGGCGCGGCCTTGGCTCATGCCCCGAAGATTGTTCACATAGCCGAACATATTGGCCAGCGGCACCATGGCGGTGACCACCTGGGCATTACCCCGGGTCTCGGTGCCAGCAATCTGGCCGCGGCGGGAATTTAGGTCCCCGATCACATCGCCCATATATTCGTCAGGGGTCAGGACCTCGACCTTCATGATCGGCTCAAGCAGCTTGGGCGAACCACGCTCGCGCAGTTCCTTGAAGGCGGCGCGGGCGGCGATTTCGAAGGCCAGAACGCTGGAGTCGACATCGTGATAGGCGCCGTCGATCAAGGTGGCCTTGAAGTCGATCAGCGGGAAGCCGGCCAGCAGACCATTATCCATCACAGATTCCAGACCCTTTTGTACGCCAGGGACGTATTCCTTAGGCACCGAGCCACCGACAACCTTGCTGTCAAAGACAAAGCCAGAACCGGGCTCGCCGGGCTCGAATATGATCTTGACCCGCGCGAACTGGCCGGTGCCGCCGGTCTGCTTCTTGTGGGTATAATCGATCTCGGCCTTGCGGCTGATGGATTCACGATAGGCCACTTGCGGCGCACCGATATTGGCATCGACCTTATAGGTGCGGCGCAGAATATCGACCTTAATATCCAGGTGCAGTTCGCCCATGCCCTTTAGGATGGTCTGACCAGACTCATGGTCGGTCGAGACGCGGAAGGAAGGATCTTCAGCCGCCAGCTTTTGCAGGGCAACGCCCAGCTTTTCTTGGTCGGCCTTGGACTTGGGCTCAATCGCGATCTCGATCACGGGATCGGGGAATTCCATCCGCTCCAGGATCACAGGCGACTTGGTTGGGTCGCACAGAGTATCGCCGGTGCGGGTATCCTTCAGGCCAGCCAGGGCAACGATGTCGCCGGCATAGGCTTCCTTAATGTCTTCGCGGTTGTTGGAGTGCATGAGCAGCATCCGGCCCACCCGCTCGCGCTTGTCACGCGTCGAATTGAGCAGGCCCATGCCGGTTTCCAGCTTGCCCGAATAGAGGCGGCAGAAGGTCAAGGAGCCCACAAATGGGTCATCCATGATCTTGAAGGCCAGGATGGACAGGGGCTCATCATCCGAAGCGATGCGGACGACTTCTTCTTCGGTCTTGAAATCAATGCCCTTGGTCGGGGGAATATCAATCGGCGAAGGCAGATAATCGACAACGGCATCGAGCAGGGGCTGAACGCCCTTGTTCTTAAAGGCCGATCCACACAGGATCGGATAGAAGGCACCGGTCAAAACCGCCTTACGCAGGCACTTCTTGATCACATCGATCGAGGGCTCTTCGCCTTCGAGATAGGCGCCCATGGCGTCATCATCGAGCTCAACGGCGTTTTCGATCATATAGTGACGGGCCGCCACGGCCTCATCGACCATGTCGGCAGGGATTTCTTCGTCCCGATAGTTCGCGCCCAGACCGTCATTTTCCCAAACCACGGCCTTCATACGCACCAGATCGATCAGGCCGCGTAGGCTAGATTCCGAACCGATGGGCAGCTGGATTGGCACAGCCTTGGCACCCAAACGATCGCGGATGGATTCAACGCACTTGACGAAGTCTGCGCCGATCTTGTCCATCTTGTTCACGAACACGATGCGCGGCACATTATAACGGTCGGCCTGACGCCAGACGGTTTCGGTCTGGGGCTCAACGCCTTGGTTGCCGTCCAGCACCGCCACGGCGCCGTCCAGAACCCGCAAGGAGCGTTCGACTTCAATCGTGAAGTCCACATGGCCAGGGGTGTCAATAATGTTCAGGCGGTGATCATTCCAGATCGCCGTGGTCGCAGCCGAGGTAATGGTAATCCCCCGTTCCTGCTCCTGCTCCATCCAGTCCATGGTCGCAGCGCCATCGTGCACTTCGCCGATCTTGTGCGACTTGCCGGTGTAATAGAGAATCCGCTCCGTCGTCGTCGTCTTTCCGGCGTCGATATGCGCCATGATGCCGAAGTTACGGTAGTCTTTGATGGGGTGCATGCGGGGCATTGAATGGGCTCTGCGGTAAACGGACGTGTGAGGGGCGGCGAGTGCCGGTAGCGATCTAAATTCGATATGGCCTAGAACAAGACCCGCCCCAGGCCGGGGCCTGAAGCGGGTTGCGGGGGTTTAGCCTAAACCACCCGATTGGAAAAGCCTTGGAAGCGAAACTTTACCAACGATAATGGGAGAAGGCGCGGTTCGCCTCGGCCATCTTGTGGGTATCTTCACGCTTCTTAACGGCCGTGCCACGATTATTCGCAGCATCGAGCAGTTCGCCTGCCAGCTTCTCGGTCATGGTGTTTTCACCGCGCTTGCGCGCAGCGATCACCAGCCAGCGAATGGCCAGGGCGCGGCGACGGTCGGGGCGAACCTCGACGGGCACCTGATAGGTGGCACCACCAACCCGGCGCGAACGCACTTCAACGGCGGGGGACACATTGTCCAGGGCCGTATGGAAGGTTTCGAGCGGACCGAGGTCCTTGCGCTTGGCTTCGAGAATATCGAAAGCGCCATAGATGATGTTTTCAGCGACGGCCTTTTTACCTTCGTACATGACATAGTTCATGAACTTGGTGACGACCAGATCCCCAAACTTGGGGTCCGGAAGCACTTGGCGTTTTTCTGCGCGACGACGACGCGACATGGCTTATTCCTTGGTCTTAAGGGTTCAGAGCACGGAGCGGTCCAACGGCCTTGGGCCATCCTGGGAACCACCCCGCAAGATGGGGTTTATTTCGGACGCTTGGTGCCATAGAGCGAACGGCGCTTCTTACGGTCCTTAACGCCTTGCGTATCGAGCACGCCGCGCAGGATGTGATAGCGCACGCCGGGCAAATCCTTGACGCGGCCGCCGCGGATCAGGACCACCGAGTGCTCCTGAAGATTGTGGCCTTCACCAGGAATATAGCACACCGCTTCAATGCCCGAGGTCAAACGCACCTTGGCCACCTTACGCAAGGCGGAGTTAGGCTTTTTCGGGGTGGTGGTATAGACGCGCGTGCAAACGCCGCGACGTTGTGGGCAACCCTTCAGCGCCGGAACCTTATTGCGGGTCGGCTTTGGCTGGCGGGGCTTGCGGATCAGTTGATTGACTGTAGGCATCTTGGCTTTCGTTCATGGAGGCGTGTGCCTTTCGGCCGAGGCGCCTCAAAAAGGTCGTGACACAGAAACCCTCTGCGCCGGTGATGAAACGTTCGAAAGCCCGCCTGTCAGAAACAAGTCAAGCCGGGACGCAAAACCACGTTCCGGCAAGGCCAAATCCCTCACAGCACACGCCCTTAATACCAAAGCACTAGGGCAGCCCCGAAAAGAGCGCGGTTGATACGCCGAACCACGCCCGACGTCAACCGGAATGGGTGGGGTGCGCTTGGGATAAACCCCCTCCACCGCTTCGCGGTCCCCCTCCCCCTGTGGGGGAGGATTTATCCGTGTTCAATCTTCCCCCATCGGGGGAAGTACCCGCGCAGCGGGGGAAGGGGGCCAGTCGCGTGCTGCCGCCTTCCCCGCGAAGGCGGGGATCCAGATCCTTGATTACCAATCGTGCGACAAGGTCTAGGTCCCCGCCTTCGCGGGGAAGGTGGACGGGAGGGCTGGGGCAAGGCTATCGGCCTAAGCCCCCTGCATCGCAACATGCCGCGCGATGAATAGGACTGCGGGTATCAAAACCATGCCAACCCCATAACCCCAGATCGGCAGTCTTATCTGCGCTCGCATCCACGTGTACAGAACGCAAAAGGCGGCAACGGTAACGGCTGCCATACCTGCCGTTCGCAATGGAACCTCGCCCCAATGGCTTGGCAATACCATGTTACTAAACAAAACACCGGCAATCGTAATGGGCACGATGTTGTATTTTGACCCTAGCGAAAGAGACATCTTTACCTCCAACCTCGCCAAATCATTAATCGATATAGACGCCATAGCGTCTCTAAGATCCCGGTCGTTTCCATTCAAAATAATATGAAAACAAAACGAACAAACCAACGAAAGCAGAAAGCAACGGTTTTTCAGCTATATAATCAATCCCGAACACATAGGGCTGGGACGAAATTGGGTAGGTTACATATTGCAGCACAAAGGGCACAAATATCGATGCAAGGCCTATCGCCAAGGCACCGAGCCCTACTGCCTTAACAAGTCTCCGAAACCGCATCCTAGCCATCCTGTCGGGAACCTTCGATCTCAAAGCTAGCCGATAAAAAACTACGCACAATCTAAAAACTAAACCTGCGCCTTTGCTGCAACAAATCTTCCTAGTCTGGTGGACGGCGGCCGGTGACCTGCTCCCGCCTTCCCCGCGAAGGCGGGGATCCAGATCTTTGATTACAGATCGTGCGAATAGGTCTAGGTCCCCGCCTTCGCGGTGAAGGCGGAAGGGGGATGGGTCCGGGACCACCGCCCTTCTCCGCCGCTCCGCGGTCTCCCTCCCCCACTAGGACAGGGTAAAGCAAAAATCGGCCCCGGATTGCGCCGGGGCCGTATGTTTGCCGAAGTTAGCCTAGCCACCGATACAATTGCGCCGAATGCGCCTAGGTCACTAGCAAACCGCGCAAACCTTCACCAAGGCGGTTGCGCCCTTGGGTCAGTTCCGCCCAGATCCTACCGCCGCCACGTCCTTCTTTCGTGAAGACTTGACAAATTGATAGGTTAACGTGCCCGAATAAGAGAGGGTAAAGCCAATAACCGCCTTTAACCACCATGGCTCACGCACAAGATCGGCTTGTTCCATTGCAAAAAACAAAAGCGACATCGCACCTGCACCAAACAAGAAGGCGGCGAGTATAGTTAAGGACAGCGTCCGATTTGAATTATATGTATCCATAGCATGCCCTCATTATTACAACTAACGGAGCTTTAAGGCCGACTGGCCACCGCTGGGGAGGCCGAATGTGCCACCAAATGCATAATAGCTGCCGGCTAAGATCATTACTGCACCGACGCCTCTCGTTACGCCGCCGAATGTGGCCAACATCGGCGATACAGGTGTTGGGATCATTGCTATAGTAGTCGCGATTGTACCAACGGCTCCAAGCGTGCCGCCTGCAAGCGCCAAATATGCGCCTGCTGTCTTACGATCACCCCCACTTACCCAGTCCACCTCATCAAACGT
>JBILKO010000171.1:0-3145 GCA_044376615.1 Caulobacteraceae bacterium | reverse complement strand
CAACTCACGGATGTCCGCAACCATTTCCATCGCACTCATAACTGTCTCCATTTTCATAACATTATCATTACTGGTTAAACACAATCGCACTGAAGCATTAGCCCCCAGGAACACCGGCTTGGCGCAACCTTTCTAACAATTTCCTAATATACTCAGCATATTCGCGAGTTCCGAACACAGCACCCCCACTCACAAACTCCAACTCCTCGCCCGTCAGCTCGCGGACGTCCATAACCATAGCCATCATAACAAACTCCACTCGGTTAGTGTGTCAAGGCAGAACCATCTCTGCAAGGTAGAGCTTGCCCCCCCCCTTCGTTCCCGTGTCAATATACATTAACACTTAATAGTTGCAAGTATTGATCCGCTGTGAACAGCCTGTTTCGACCCGAGGCCATCCGTCACGCCAGCCGCCGTTTGGCGGGCGAGGTGGTATTGGCAACGCCGGTGCAGAGCCGTGTTCTGGGCTATGGCTTGATCGGGATCGTGCTGGGCATGGGCTTGTTTGCCGCGACCGCAAGCTATGCCCGCAAGGAGACGGTGGCCGGATGGTTGACGCCGCAATCGGGCCTGATCCGACTGACCGCCCGTCAAGGCGGGGTGGTGACGACCATCCATGTCAAGGAGGGTCAGGCGGTCCAATCGGGGCAAGGCCTGATCACGCTGGGCCTGTCACCGGCCTTGGCCTCGGGTCATAGTTATCTCGCCCTGGAACGCAGTCTAGAGGCACAAGGCCAGGCGGCTCAGGCCCAGGGTCAGGCGCGGCTGGCGGCATTGGACGCCGAATATCGCCAATTGCAGGAGCGCCGCACCGCCCTTGTACGCGAACTTGCCCAGGTCAATCATAGGCTCGAGCTGCAAAACGCCCGGATCAAGCTGGCCAAGACCGAGGTGGGCCGCGCCCAGACGCTTGCCGATAAGGGCTTTCTATCGCGCCAACAGCTCGATACGCAACAATCGGCGCAATTAGCGCTGGAGCAAGATGCGGCCAATCTGGCTATTCAGGTCATGTCCTATGAGCGACAAATCAGTGACGTGAATGCGCGGCTTGTGGCCATTCCGCTAGATCGCACCACGGCCAGGGCCAATACTCAATCGGCGCGGGCTAGCCTGGATCAACAGACGACCCAGACCCAGAGCCAATCGCGCTATATTGTTGCCGCAACCCAAGCCGGGCGGATTGCCGCCCTGCCGCTCAGTCCCGGCCAGACCGCCGCGCCGGGCGCGGTGGTGGCGGTGCTCACACCGGACAATTCACCCCTAGAGGCCGAGCTCTATGTGCCATCGCGCGCGGCGGGGTTTGTGCGCCAGGGTCAGGCGGTGCAATTAATGTATCAGGCCTATCCGCACCAGAAGTTTGGCGCTGGCCAGGGCGTTGTCACATCCGTATCGCGCACCGTCTTGGCCCCGGCTGAGGTCGCCATTCCCGGATTGCAGGTGCAAGAGCCTGTGTTTCGCGTGCGGGTGCGATTGGCCAAGGATACCATCATGGCCTATGGCCAAGACCTGCCCTTGCAGCCGGGCCTGCTCCTATCCGCCGACGTGATTATTGACCGGCGCAGCCTGATCGAATGGCTGCTTGACCCGCTTTATGCTGTGGGTCGCCGCTCTTGACCCTGCCGCCGGAACTGAATTTTAGCCGTCAAAAGCGCCTACCGATGATACAGGCCGCCGAGGGCGCGGAATGCGGTCTGGCCTGCATGGCCATGATTGCCCAGTATCACGGTCACGATGTGGACCTCAACGGGCTCAGGCAGCGGTTTTCGCTGTCCATGTCTGGCGCAACCTTGCGCAGTATTATGGGCTTGGCCGATGGTCTGGGATTCGGCACCCGGGCCCTAAGGGTCGAGATTTCGGCCTTGGACAAGCTCAAGCTTCCGGCCATCTTGCATTGGGATCTAGATCACTTCGTCGTCCTAAAATCGATCCAGGCTGACAAGGTTACGATTCACGACCCCGCGCGGGGCGTAAAGACCTATACGCTGGACGCCCTATCGAAGCACCTGACCGGCGTTGTCTTGGAGGTCTCTCCGGCTGCGGGCTTTGAAAAGGTTAGCGCCCGCGCACCCATCAAGCTGACCAGCCTATGGTCCCGTTTGAACGGTTTTTGGCCAGCAGCCTTTCAAATCCTGGCCCTCTCAGTTGCCCTTCAAATAACGGCCTTTGTTATGCCGTTCCAAATGCAGTTGGTCGTTGATGAGGCCATATTGCGGGCAGACCGGGAACTTCTGACCGTCATCGCCCTCGGCTTTGGCGCCCTATTGATTATCCAAGCTGTGATCGAGGCGGTTCGGTCATGGGCCCTTCAAGTTTTTGGCCAATTAATGAGCTTCCAAATGAGCGCCAATCTGGTGCGTCATTTGTTGCAATTGCGGGCGGACTGGTTCGAAAAGCGCCATGTCGGTGACATTCTGTCTCGCATGGGCTCAGCCCACGCCATTCAAAACGTGCTGACCCATGGCATGATCAGCGCCCTAATTGACGGCATTATGGCCATAATCGCGATTATCATCCTGCTGCTCTATTCGCCAAAGCTGACCGCCATTGTTGTTGTCGCGATTGCCGTCAATCTTGCCTTGGCCTTGGCCGCCTATCCAGTCCAAAAAATGCGCACCGAAGAACAGATCGTCGAAAGTGCTCGCGAACAGTCACACATTATGGAAACGGTGCGCGCGGCCACGGTTATCAAGATTATGGGCCGCGAAGCCGAGCGCGAAAGCGCCTGGCGCAACCTCTATGCCAATGTCATCAATGCCAGTATTTCGGTCAGCAAGTTCCAGATCAGCCTGTCGCTTTTGCAAACCATCATAACCGGTCTGCAAACGACCGCGGTGATCTATTTCGGGGCCAGCGACATCTTGAATGGCAAAGGGTTTTCCGTCGGCATGCTCTATGCCTATCTGTCTTTTAGGCAAACCTTTACCGACCGAACAAACGCCCTGATCAATCAGGCCATCCAGTTCAAGTTTCTCGACCTACACCTTGACCGTTTGGCCGATATTGTGACGGCGCCGGCAGATACCCCGTCCGAGGACATCAAGCCGCCCCTGTCCATGGTCGGGACAATGTCACTTCAAGCGGTAAGCTTCCGCTATGGCGCATCCGATCCGCTTATTCTCGACCAGCTAGACCTCGATATTCGCCC
>JBILKO010000083.1:0-11039 GCA_044376615.1 Caulobacteraceae bacterium | reverse complement strand
GCCCCGGCGAGTTCTTGGCCATTACCGGACCATCAGGCGGTGGCAAGACCACCCTACTCAAGCTCATTCTTGGCCTAAATCAGCCGACAGGCGGACGATTGATCCTAGATGGCCAGATACCGACGCCGGGTCTATGGCGGGTTTGGCGTGACAAGGTTGGTGTCGTCGCACAGGATGACCGCCTGCTATCGGGCAGTATTGCCGACAATATCGCCTTTTTCGATCCTGACATGGATATGACGCGGGTTGAACAATCGGCTCAGGCCGCGCAGGTGCATCAAGATGTCATGCGCATGCCTATGCAATATCTATCCCTGGTCGGAGATATGGGCTCGACCCTATCGGGCGGCCAAAGGCAGCGTGTCTTGCTTGCGCGTGCGCTCTATCGCCAACCTCGGGTGCTCATTTTGGACGAGGGTACCGCTAATCTCGATGTGCAAACCGAGGAGATCATTGCCGACCTCATAAGCCAATTGCCCATTACCCGCATTGCCGTGGCACACAGGCCCGCCCTACTCCAACGCGCTGACCGCGTTATCGTCGTCCAGGACGGCAAGATCTTGCAAGAGTAACCCCTCTCCGGCCGCCGCCTTCCCCGCGAAGGCGGGGATCCAGATCCTTGATTACAGATCGTGCGAAAAGGTCTGGGTCCCCGCCTGCGCGGGGAAGGCGGGAGGAAAACAAAACGGCCCCGGAACACTCCGGGGCCGTCTGTTAGTCTCTCACGAACCGATCTAGCCCTTAAGCCAGTTCGGCACTTGCCTCGATCGCGATGATATCGGGCAAGGGCTCGATGGTTTCTTCGCGGCTTTGGGTCAGTTGTTCGTCGCGCTTGGCGGCGATGCGTTGCAGGCCGCGCAGGTAAGAGCCCGTACCCGCTGGGATCAGACGTCCAACGATCACGTTTTCCTTCAGGCCCTCTAGCGTATCGCTCTTGCCATGCACCGACGCGTCGGTGAGGACGCGGGTGGTTTCCTGGAAGGACGCCGCCGAGATGAAGCTGCGGGTCTGCAGGCTGGCCTTGGTAATGCCCAAGAGGACCGGCTGGGTGATGGCAGGACGGCCACCACGCGCCTCGGCCTTGGCGTTTTCATCGTCAAAGTCGGGCTTATCCAGATGATCACCCTTGATCAGGCCGGTATCGCCAGGCTCGAGGATTTCGACCTTTTGCAGCATTTGCCGGACAATAACCTCGATATGCTTGTCATTAATCGGCACGCCTTGCAGGCGGTAGACTTCCTGAATCTCATCGACCAGGAATTCGGCCAAGGCCTCAATGCCCAGAATACGCAAGATATCGTGCGGATCAGGATTGCCGTCGATCAGATACTCACCCTTATGGATGGTATCGCCATCGTGCACGGCAATATGCTTGCCCTTGGGGATGAGGAATTCGACGGGTTCGCCACCATCCTCCGGCGTGATCTTGATCCGGCGCTTATTCTTATAGTCGCGGCCAAATTCGACGCGACCATCCATTTCGGCAATGACGGCGCAGTCCTTGGGACGACGGGCTTCGAACAGCTCGGCCACGCGCGGCAGACCACCGGTAATATCGCGGGTCTTGGCACTTTCGGTGGGCAGGCGGGCCAACACGTCGCCGGGCTTAACCTCATCGCCGTCACCGACGGACAAGATCGCGCCCACGGGCAGCTGGTAACGGGCCTCACCGCCATTGGATAGGCGCACATAGGCCCCGTCCTTATCGATTACCGCCATGGCCGGACGCAGGTCCGAACCACGCGGGCTGGCGCGCCAGTCGGCCACGGTCTTGTTCGAGATCCCGGTGGCTTCATCGGCTTCTTCGCGCACCGACAGTCCATCGACCAGGTCCTCATAACGGGCGCGGCCGGCGACTTCGGTAATGATCGGGGTGGTATAGGGGTCCCAATCGGCCAGGCGCTGACCGCGCTTAGTCGCTTCGCCATCCTTGACCCGCAGACGCGCGCCATAAGGCGGCTTATAGGTTTCCCGGTCCTTGCCATCGACCTGCAGAACGATCTGCATATTACGGCTCATCACGATCAGATCGCCTTCGCGTGACGTCACCGTCGCGCCGCCGACGAACTTGACCGTACCGTCATTGGTCGCTTCAAAGAAGGACTGCTCAGCCACCTGGGCCGTACCGCCAATGTGGAAGGTGCGCATGGTCAGCTGGGTGCCCGGCTCACCAATGGATTGGGCGGCAATAACGCCGACCGCCTCACCGATATTGGCGCGGGTCCCGCGGGCCAGGTCGCGGCCATAGCAGGTTGCGCAGGTGCCGATCTTGGCCTCACAGGTCAGGACCGACCGCACCTTGACCGACTGAACACCGGCGGCCTCGATCAGGTCGCACATGTTTTCGTCCAGATAGGTATCGGCCGGGATAATGACCTCATTGGTGCCTGGATCGCGGATGTCTTCGGCAGCCGCCCGGCCCAGAACCCGAAGGCCCAGGGAGACGAGCGTGTCGCCGCCCTCGATCACGGCCTTCAGCGTAATGCCGCGTGTGGTGCCGCAATCTTCCTCGACAATGATGCAGTCCTGGGCGACATCGACCAGACGGCGGGTCAGATAGCCCGAGTTTGCGGTCTTGAGCGCCGTATCGGCCAGACCCTTTCGGGCACCGTGGGTGGAGTTGAAATACTCCAGAACCGTCAGACCCTCTTTAAAGTTCGAAATGATCGGGGTCTCAATGATCTCGCCCGACGGCTTGGCCATCAGGCCGCGCATACCGCCAAGCTGCTTCATCTGGGCCTGCGAACCACGGGCACCGGAATTGGCCATCATATAGATGGAGTTGATTTCCAGCTCGCGGCCATCAGGGCCGATATGAACCGCTTTCAGCTCGTCCATCATGGCGTCAGCGACCCGGTCCGTAGACTTGGCCCAGGCGTCAACGACCTTGTTGTACTTTTCGCCCTTGGTGATCAGACCATCGGCATATTGCTGCTCATATTCCTCAACCAGGGTGCGGGTCTCGGCGACCAGGACCTTTTTGCGCTCAGGAATAACAATATCGTCCTTGCCGAAGGAAATGCCGGCCTTGGCCGCTTCCTTAAAGCCCAGACCCATGATCTGGTCGGCAAAGATGACTGTCGCCTTCTGACCGCAGTGGCGATAGACCGTATCGATCAGATTGCCGATTTCCTTCTTGGTCAGGGCCTTTTCAACCAGGCGGTGACCAATATTAACGTTCTGCGGCAGAAGCGCGGCCAGCTTCATCCGGCCGGGCGTGGTATCGATCACCTTGCGGGTAATCTTGCCATCGGGGGTCATTTCGCTGAACCGGGCCTTGATCTTGGAGTGCAGGGTAACAACCCCGGCATCCAGGGCCGCCTCGATCTCGCCCAGATCAGCAAACAGCTTGCCTTGGCCGGGCTCGTTTTCCTTAGATAGGGACAGGTAATACAGGCCCAAAACAATATCCTGCGACGGCACAATGATCGGGCGACCATTGGCGGGCGAGAGGATATTATTGGTCGACATCATCAAGACGCGGGCTTCGAGCTGGGCTTCCAGCGACAGCGGCACGTGCACTGCCATCTGGTCACCATCGAAGTCGGCGTTAAAGGCGGCGCAGACCAGAGGGTGCAGCTGGATCGCCTTGCCCTCAATCAGCTTGGGCTCAAAGGCCTGAATGCCCAGACGGTGCAGGGTCGGGGCGCGGTTGAGCATGACCGGGTGTTCGCGGATCACTTCTTCCAAAACGTCCCAGACGGCGGGCTGTTCGCGCTCAACCATGCGCTTGGACTGCTTGACCGTGCCCGACAGGCCCTTGGCGTCAAGGCGCGCATAGATGAAGGGCTTGAAGAGTTCCAGCGCCATCTTCTTAGGCAAACCGCATTCATGCAGCTTCAGCTCAGGACCGACCACGATGACCGAACGGCCGGAATAGTCGACGCGCTTGCCGAGCAGGTTCTGACGGAACCGGCCCTGCTTGCCCTTGAGCATATCGGCGAGCGACTTGAGCGGGCGCTTATTGGCACCGGTAATGACCCGGCCACGACGGCCATTGTCAAACAGGGCGTCAACGGCTTCCTGCAACATCCGCTTTTCGTTGCGGATGATAATGTCCGGTGCACGCAGCTCCATCAGCCGCTTCAGGCGGTTATTGCGGTTAATCACCCGGCGATAGAGATCGTTTAGGTCCGAGGTCGCAAACCGGCCACCATCCAGGGGCACCAGGGGGCGTAACTCTGGCGGGATGACCGGGACCACGGTCAGGATCATCCATTCAGGCTTATTGCCGCTCTCGATAAAGGCCTCAAGAATCTTAAGCCGCTTGGAAGCCTTCTTCTGCTTCATTTCCGACGGCGTACCGGCGAGCTCCTCGCGCAGGCGATCGGCTTCCTTGTGCAGGTCAATGGCCATCAAGAGGCCACGGATCGCCTCGGCACCGATTTCAGCGGTAAAGCTGTCATCGCCGTATTCGTCTTGGCTGCGGGCAAAATCGTCTTCAGACAGCAGCTGGTGCTGCTTGAGCGGCGTCAGGCCAGGCTCAGTGACGATATAGTATTCAAAATAGAGAACCCGCTCAATGTCCTTGAGCGGCATGTCCAGCATCATGGCGATGCGGCTGGGCAGGGACTTCAAGAACCAGATATGGGCAACGGGGCTGGCCAGCTCAATATGGCCCATCCGCTCGCGCCGAACGCGGGCAAGCGTGACTTCAACGCCGCACTTTTCGCAGATAATGCCCTTATATTTCATGCGCTTATACTTGCCGCATAGGCATTCATAATCCTTGGTCGGACCAAAGATACGGGCGCAGAATAGGCCATCACGCTCGGGCTTGAACGTGCGGTAATTGATGGTTTCCGGCTTCTTGATCTCGCCGAAGGACCATGAGCGGATCTTCTCGGGCGACGCCAGCGAGATGCGAATCTGGTCAAAGGTCGGGGCGGTGGCCACCGGGTTGAAAATATTAAGGATTTCCTGGTTCATCGGACGTCCATTTCATGTTCGGGTCTGGGACCCGTCAGGCCCAAAGGCCCTTGGAATTTTGAAAGGCCTCCCCCTGCCCCGCTATGGGAACAGGGGGAAGACCGTTTTTGGCTTTCAGACCTAGCTGTTTTCCAGCTCAACATTGAGGCCCAAGGAGCGCATTTCCTTGACCAGAACATTGAAGCTTTCCGGGATACCAGCCTCGAACGTATCGTCCCCACGGACGATGGATTCATAGACCTTGGTCCGGCCGGCCACGTCATCAGACTTGACCGTCAGCATTTCCTGCAAGGTATAGGCCGCGCCATAGGCTTCCAGCGCCCAGACCTCCATTTCCCCGAACCTTTGACCGCCGAACTGGGCCTTACCGCCCAGAGGCTGTTGGGTGACCAGGCTATAGGGGCCGATCGAGCGGGCATGGATCTTGTCATCGACCAGGTGGTGTAGCTTGAGCATATAAATATAGCCCACGGTCACCGGCCGCTTGAACTGATCACCGGTCTGGCCATCATAAAGGATCGACTGGCCTGAGCGGTTAAGACCGGCCCATTCCAGATGATCCTCAATGTCCTCAATGCGCGCACCGTCAAAGACGGGGGTTGCGAAGGGAACGCCCTTGGACAGGTTGCGGGCCAATTCGACCAGCTCTTCGTCCGACTCTGGCAATTCCTCATCGGGGCCATAGATTTCACGCAGGCGATTGACCAGCATTTGGCGCTGGCCACCATTGCGCCAGGCCTCAAGCAGGCTGGCGATCTGCTTGCCAAGACCGGCCGAAGCCCAACCGAGGTGGGTTTCAAAGATCTGGCCGACATTCATCCGCGATGGCACGCCCAGAGGATTGAGCACCACGTCAACGGCGGTACCGTCTTCCAGATAAGGCATGTCTTCGATCGGCAGGATCTTGGAAATAACCCCCTTATTGCCGTGACGACCGGCCATCTTGTCCCCGGGCTGAAGCTTGCGCTTCACGGCCACAAAGACCTTGACCATCTTCATCACGCCGGGCGGCAATTCGTCGCCGCGCTGCAGCTTGTCGACCTTGTCTTCAAAACGGCTATCGAGACGCTTGCGGGCCGCATCGAACTGGGCGCGCATGGCCTCCAGCTCGGCCATGGCCTTTTCGTCCTCGAGCGCGATCTGCCACCACAGGCCTGGTGAAATCTCGCCCAGCTTGTCAGCGGTGATTTCGCCGCGGCCCAGGCCCTTAGGACCCGAGACAGCGACTTTGCCGAGCAGAAGTTCACGTAAGCGGGCGCTGATATTGCGGTTCAGGATCGCGAACTCATCATCGCGGTCCTTGCCCAGACGGTCGATTTCCTGGCGCTCAATGGCCATGGCGCGCTCGTCTTTTTCAACGCCGTGACGATTAAAGACGCGAACCTCAACAATCGTACCGGCAACCCCTGGCGGCAGGCGCATGGAGGTGTCGCGCACATCCGAGGCTTTTTCACCAAAAATGGCGCGCAGCAGCTTTTCTTCTGGGGTCATCGGGCTTTCGCCCTTGGGCGTCACCTTGCCGACCAGAATATCGCCCGGCATGACCTCGGCGCCAATGGCGACAATGCCCGCCTCGTCGAGATTACGCAGGGCTTCTTCACCGACATTAGGGATGTCGCGGGTGATTTCTTCCGGGCCCAACTTGGTATCGCGGGCCATGACCTCGAATTCCTCGATATGGATCGAGGTAAAGACGTCATCGCGCACGATGCGCTCGGAAATCAGGATGGAGTCTTCGAAGTTGTAGCCATTCCAGGGCATGAAGGCGACCAGGGCGTTGCGGCCCAGGGCCAGCTCGCCCAGATCGGTCGAGGGACCATCCGCGATGATATCGCCGGCCACGATCCGATCACCCACCCGCACCAGCGGACGCTGGTTGATACAGGTGTTCTGGTTCGAGCGCTGGAACTTGGAGAGGCGGTAGATGTCAACGCCCGGCTTGTTCGGATCCGTTTCTTCGGTCGCGCGGATAACGATACGCGTACCGTCAATCTGCTCGACAATGCCAGGGCGACGGGCCACCACAGTGGCACCGGAGTCGCGGGCCACAATGCCTTCCATACCGGTCCCGACCAGGGGCGCATCGGACTGCACCAGAGGCACGGCCTGACGTTGCATGTTCGAGCCCATCAAGGCGCGATTGGCGTCATCGTTTTCCAAGAAGGGGATCAGGGCCGCAGCCACCGAAACCACCTGCTTGGGCGACACATCCATATAGGTGACCATGTCGCGCGAGGTCAGGCTAACATCGCCATTGATCCGGCAAGGCACCAGATCCTCAACAATTGAGCCCTTGTTCAGCTTGACATTGGCCTGGGCAATGACGTGCTTGGACTCTTCCATGGCCGACATATAGGTGACGGTCTCGCCCGCCACGCCATTGATCACCTGGCGATAGGGGCTTTCGATAAAGCCGTACTTGTTGACCACAGCATGGGTCGCCAGCGAATTGATCAGGCCGATATTTGGACCCTCTGGCGTCTCAATCGGGCAGATCCGGCCATAGTGGGTTGGGTGCACGTCGCGCACTTCAAACCCGGCCCGCTCGCGGGTCAGGCCCCCAGGACCAAGCGCCGATAGGCGGCGCTTATGGGTAATCTCGGACAGGGGATTGGTCTGGTCCATGAATTGCGACAGCTGCGAAGAGCCGAAGAATTCACGCACTGCCGCCGCTGCTGGCTTGGCATTGATCAGGTCGTGCGGCATGACCGTGTCGATATCGACGCTAGACATCCGCTCCTTGATCGCCCGCTCCATACGCAGCAGGCCAACGCGGTATTGGTTTTCCAAGAGTTCGCCGACCGAACGCACCCGGCGATTACCGAGATTATCGATATCGTCGATTTCGCCGCGACCATCGCGCAGACCGACCAGGGTCTGAAGCACAGCCAGCACGTCTTCCTTGCGCAGAACCCGCATCTCGTCCGAGGCATCTTGCTCCAGGCGCATATTCATCTTGACCCGGCCAACGGCCGAAAGGTCATAGCGCTCTGAATCAAAGAACAGGCTCTTGAACATGGTCTCGGCCGCTTCCACGGTCGGTGGCTCGCCGGGACGCATGACGCGGTAGATATCGAACAGGGCGTCTTCACGCGCCGAATTCTTATCGACGCGCAGGGTGTTGCGCATATAGGCCCCGACCGTGACATGATCGATATCGAGCACGTCAATCGTATTAAAGCCTTGCTCCGCTAAGGTTTCGATCGCAATCGCATCAAGCTCATCACCCGCCTCGGCATAGATTTCGCCGGTCTCGTAATTGACCGCGTCGCGGGCCAGATAACGGCTG
This sequence comes from Caulobacteraceae bacterium, assembly GCA_044376615.1. GTDB lineage: Bacteria > Pseudomonadota > Alphaproteobacteria > Caulobacterales > Caulobacteraceae > CAISGS01. Next base: position 2,821 of record JBILKO010000083.1, on the reverse strand, counting down.
ACCAGGGCGTCGGGGGCCAGAAGCAGGGTCTTCACACCGCTATCGGCAAATTTCTTGGCCGCGCGGGCACTGATCTTTTGGCCAGCAGGCGCGATCTCTTCGCCCGTGTCGGCGTCCACCAGAGCAAATTCAGGCTTCACACCGCGCCAGCGCTCAGGCTTGTATGGGGTTGCCCAACCGCCTTCGCGCTTTTCGTAGGGCACGACATCATAGAAGGTGGTGAGGATTTCTTCGCCGTCCATGGCCAGCGCATAAAGGAAGGTCGTGGCGGGCAGCTTACGGCGGCGGTCAATACGGACATAGACCACGTCCTTGGCATCGAATTCAAAATCCAGCCAAGAGCCGCGATAAGGAATGATCCGGGCGGCGAACAAGAGCTTGCCCGAGGAATGCGACTTGCCCTTATCGTGATCAAAGAACACGCCGGGCGAGCGGTGCATTTGCGAGACGATCACGCGCTCCGTGCCATTGACGATAAAGGTGCCCTTGTTCGTCATGAGCGGAATATCGCCCATATAGACGTCCTGCTCCTTAATGTCCTTCACCGATCGGGCGCCGGTTTCTTCGTCCGATTCAAACACGATCAGGCGCAGCTTTACTTTAAGCGGCGCGGCATAGGTCATGTCGCGCTGGGTGCACTCTTCCATATCGTATTTGGGCGGCTCAAATTCATAGGACACATATTCGAGCACGGCGCGCTCGTTAAAGTCCTTGATCGGGAACACCGATTTGAACACGGCCTCAATGCCTTCGTCGCGGCGGTCCGCGGGGCGGACTTCGCGCTGAAGGAATTGTTCATAGGAAGAGCGTTGAACCTCGATCAGGTTCGGCATGGTCACGGCTTCAGGAATGCGACCGAAAGACTTCCGGATCCGCTTTTTGCCGGTGAATGATTGCGCCATTGATGTTCCCTAGACGCAGGTTTCCCCGCGTAAACTATGTGTCCAGGCATCCGCCCTCGGCTTACGCTCCCTATGACAGGAGGCACCGGACGCCGGAAATGGCCCTTGATCGTCTCAAGGGCGCCCCTTCGCGCTGGTCGGAGGGCGGCTGACCGCGCCTCGGGGCATATGCGCGAACGCCAGCGGCCGAAGAATCGACTAGCCGAGCTTTCGCGAGCCGTGGCTATTAGGCGGTTTTAGGCTTGATGGAAAGAGGCAAAATGAGCGTGGATAAATTTTGATTTGGGATGGGGCGGCAGACACCCCCTCCACCGCTCCGCGGTCCCCCTCCCCCGATGGGGGAGGATTAAACGGGACCAAATCTTCCCTCTCTGGGGGAATTACCCGCGAAGCGGGGGAAGGGGGCTTAGCTCACCATAAACTCGCCTTGGCCCGGTCTGGCCATGCCCGATCATAAGGCTCACCGCCAAGCCGGTTTTCGGTGACCGCGGACAGCATCTGCCCAGCGGTTGGCAGTGCCGACGGATCAACAAAAAAGTCCGGGTCCCATAACCGCGACCGCACCAAGGCCCGGGCACATTGGAAATAGACCGCCTCGATCTGAACGACCATGACCGACCTCGGCGCACGACCGTCCACCGCAAAGCTTTGCAGCATATCAGGCTCGGTCGTTAGCCCGGCCTGCCCATTGACCCTCAAGGTATTGCCAATGCCGGGCACCAGAAATAACAGCGCCACACGCGGGTCGCGGATAACATTGCGCAGAGAGTCCGCTCTATTATTACCCATGCGATCAGGAAGCAGCAGGGTCTTATCATCTGGAATGCGGACAAAACCCGGCCCATCGCCGCGCGGGGAACAGTCCAGGCCCTCTGGGCCAACCGTTGCAAGCGCGACAAACGGTGAGGCTTCAATATAGGCGCGGTATTCAGGGATCAGATGATTAAGCTCCTTGGCCGTGGAGTTTTCAACCGGTTGGCCATAGAGGGATTCAAGTTGGGCGATGCTGTCGATCATCTGCATGGCGATTATCCTCCTGACCAAGCCGCCTTCCCCGGCTTCGCCGGTACTTCCCCCAGAGGGGGAAGATTTGTTCCTTTTCAATCCTCCCCCTCTGGGGGAGGGGGACCGCAACGCGGTGGAGGGGGCAAGCCTATTTCGCCTTCTGATCCAGATACCCGAGTGCCAGCATGACATGTGTACGCACCCCGACCTCCATCACGCTTTCATCAATATCGAAATAGGGCGAGTGATTGACTGGCGCCGTCTTGGCATCGACGCCGGGCTTGCGACCGCCGAGCTGGTAAAACACCCCTGGAATCTTGCGGGCATAATAGGAAAAATCCTCCGCGCCGGTGACCAGATCGCCATTGGGCTCGACATTGGCCGCGCCACCAGCGGCGACTGTTAAGGTCGGTAGCATGGCTGCTGCCAAGGCTGGATCATTATAGGTGACCGGATATGACGGCTCATTCATGGTCAGGGTCGCCGTGGCGCCATAGGACTCGCCCAAGGCCTTGATGGTCTTGTCCATACGCGCAATCACGTATGTGCGGCGCTCGTCACTAAAGGTGCGCAGGGTGCCGGACATGGCTAGGTCTTCTGGTATGATGTTATTGCGTACGCCGCCGTGAATGGTGGCGATGGTAATAACGGTTGGTGAGGCGGTGACATCAATCTGGCGGGCCGCGATCTGGTTCATGGCCGTAATGATAGAGGCGCTCAGCGAGACCACATCAATCCCGCTCCAGGGACGTGCGCCGTGGGTTTGGCGTCCCTTAAGGGCGATATCAAACCGGTCGGCGGCAGCATAAAACCCGCCGGGGCGATAGTTCAGCTTGCCCGGATCGCCGGGGCCAATATGGATGCCGAAAATTGCCGAAGGGGCTGGATTATCGAGCGCGCCCTCTGCCACCATA
>JBILKO010000033.1:0-23020 GCA_044376615.1 Caulobacteraceae bacterium | reverse complement strand
CCTCCACCGCTTCGCGGTCCCCCTCCCCCAAGGGGGGAGGATTAAGAACGAACAAATCTTCCCCTTCTGGGGGAAGTACCGGCGAAGCCGGGGTAGGGGGCTATGCCGCTAGGCCTTTGACCGCGCATCCCTAAGCCGTTCCAACGCGCCCTGCAAAATATAGGCCGCCGCCATCTTATCGACCAGTTCGGCGCGGCGGGCGCGGGTGGTGTCGGCCTCCTCGATCAAGAAGCGATTGACGGCGGCCGAAGACAGGCGCTCGTCCCAAAACGCGATGGGCATATCCCTGATCCGCATCAGATTGCGGGCAAAGGCGCGGCTGGACTGGCAGCGCGGCCCCTCTGTCCCGTCCATATTGATCGGTAGGCCAATGACTATGGCGCCTGCCTCGCGACTAGCCATCAGCTTGAACAGGGCTGTGACGTCATCGGTAAATTTGGTTTTGCGGATCAACTCAAGCGGGCTGGCAATCATCCAGCTAGCGTCCGATACGGCCACGCCAATCGTCTTTTCACCCAGATCCAGCCCCATGACCGGCGCAAAGCGCGGTGTCGCGTCGGGCAGGTCGAGCAGATCAAATATGGCCATGGGCTTGGGGTAGCGGTTCAGGGGATTGGGCGCAAGTTTAGAGCGCGCAAGGCCCCCTTCCCCGGCTTCGCCGGTACTTCCCCAAGTGGGGGAAGATTTAGCACGGATCAATCCTCCCCCTCTGGGGAGGGGTACCGCGAAGCGGTGGAGGGGGCCTGGGCCTACCAATCCTCAGCGAAATGTTGCATTAGGCTTGTCAAGGCGCGCCCCTTGCGGGTAACCCGTGCGCCTAGACTTAGACCTGACTTTGAAGGGGCTTTTTTATGGCCATTGATGCGGCAACCGTTCGAAAGGTCGCCAGACTTGCCCGGATTCGTGAACCCGAGGAGCGCCTGGAGTCCTTGGCCCAGGAGCTCAATGGCATCATGAGCTGGATCGAGCAATTGAGCGAGGTCAATACGGACGGGGTTGAGCCCATGACCTCGGTGGTGGCGGTCAAGCTGCCCCTGCGCGAAGATGTGGTGACCGATGGCGGCGACGCCGCGCGGGTCTTATCGAATGCCCCCAAGGCCGTTGACGGCTTTTTTGTCGTGCCCAAGGTGGTGGAATAGATGAGCGCCCTTACCCAACTGACCCTCAAGGCCGCGATTGCTGGCCTCAAGGCCAAGGAGTTTTCCGCCGTCGAGATTACCAAAGCTCATATTGACGCCATTGAGGCCGCACGCGGCCTGAACGCTTATGTGCTGAAAACCCCCGACCAGGCCCTGACCATGGCCAAGGCCTCGGATGAGCGCTTGGCGCGCGGCGAGGGCGGCGACCTCGAGGGCGCGCCCTTGGGCATTAAGGACCTGTTTTGTACCCAGGGTGTGCGTTCGACCGCCGCCTCCAAAATCCTTGGCAATTTTGTCCCGACCTATGAGTCGACCGTGACGTCCAAGCTTTGGGCCCAGGGCGCGGTCATGCTGGGTAAGCTCAATCTCGATGAATTTGCCATGGGCTCGTCCAATGAGACCTCGGCCTTTGGCCCGGTGGTCAATCCTTGGCGCCGGGCGGGCGAGACGACAGCCCTGACCCCTGGCGGCTCTTCGGGTGGCTCAGCGGCGGCGACGGCGGCGGACCTGTGCCTGGCCGCAACTGCGACCGATACCGGCGGCTCGATCCGCCAGCCCGCGGCCTTTACCGGCACGGTCGGGATCAAGCCGACCTATGGCCGCTGCTCACGCTGGGGCATTGTTGCCTTTGCCTCGTCGCTAGATCAGGCCGGACCGATCGCCAAGACGGTCGAGGACGCGGCCATCATGCTGCGCGCCATGAGCGGTCATGACGCCAAGGACTCCACCAGCCTGCCGGTCGAGGTGCCCGATTTTGCCAGCTTTGTTGGCCGCTCGGTCAAGGGCCTGCGCATTGGCGTGCCCAAGGAATACCGGGTCGATGGCATGCCGCCCGAGATCGAAAAGCTCTGGGCCGATGGCATTGCCTGGCTAAAAGACGCTGGCTGCGAGATTGTTGAGGTCAGCCTGCCCCATACCAAATACGCCCTGCCAGCCTATTACATTGTCGCCCCTGCCGAGGCCTCGTCCAACCTGGCCCGCTATGATGGCATGCGTTATGGCCTGCGCGCTGGCGGGCCGTCCCTGACCGATGTCTATGAGCAAAGCCGGGCCCAGGGCTTTGGCGAAGAGGTTAAGCGTCGCATCTTGATCGGCACCTATGTGCTATCGGCGGGTTATTATGACGCCTATTATCTAAAGGCCCAAAAGGTGCGCCGCCGCATCGCCGATGATTTCGATCAGGCCTGGCAGACCTGCGATGCTCTCCTGACGCCTACTGCGCCCTCTGCGGCCTTTGGTCTGGGCGAGCGGTCGGATGATCCGATTGCCATGTATCTGAATGACATTTTCACCGTGACGACCAATCTGGCTGGTCTGCCCGGCCTGTCCCTGCCCGCGGGTCTTGATGCCCAGGGTCTGCCGCTTGGCCTGCAATTGATCGGGCGCGCCCTGGATGAGGGGACGCTTTTTTCGCTTGCCGGGGCCCTGGAAAAGGCCGCTGGCTTTACGGCCAAGGCGGATAAGTGGTGGTAGAGATGACTCAGACCTCAAAACTGATCGAAGGCCGCACCGGCTCTTGGGAGATTGTCCTAGGGCTGGAAATCCATGCCCAGGTGGCCTCGCATGCCAAGCTGTTTAGCGGTGCGGCGGTGGGCTTTGGCGCAGGGCCAAATGAGCAGGTCTCGCTGGTTGATGCGGCCATGCCCGGCATGTTGCCGGTGATCAATCGCCACTGTGTCGAGCAGGCCGTGCGGGCGGGCTTAGGCCTCAATGCCAAGATCAATCTGTGGTCTCGGTTTGACCGTAAGAACTATTTTTACCCCGACCTACCGCAAGGCTATCAGATCAGCCAGTTTAAGGACCCGATCGTTGGCGAGGGTGAGGTTGAGGTTGAGCGCGACGATGGCACCACCTTTATTGTCGGGGTCGAGCGGCTGCACCTGGAACAGGATGCGGGCAAGTCGATCCATGATCTGGATCCCAACTGGACCTATGTCGATTTGAACCGGGCCGGGACGGCCTTGATGGAGATTGTGTCCAAGCCGGACATGCGAAGCTCGGACGAGGCGGCCAGCTATGTCAAAAAGATCAGGACCATTTTGCGCTATCTGGGCGCCTGTGACGGCGATATGGAAAAGGGCAATCTGCGCGCCGATGTGAATGTGTCTGTGCGCCGCCCTGGGGCCGAGCTGGGCACGCGCTGCGAGATCAAGAACGTCAATTCCTATCGCTATATCCAACAAGCCATAGAATATGAGGCTCGCCGCCAGATCGAGATCCTAGAAGACGGCGGCTCGATTCATCAAGAAACCCGGCTGTTTGATCCGGGCAAGCTGGAAACCCGCTCCATGCGATCCAAGGAAGAAGCGCATGATTATCGCTATTTCCCTGACCCTGATCTCTTGCCGCTAGAGCTCGATCCCGCCTGGGTCAAGGCGATCCAGGACAGCCTGCCTGAACTGCCCGACCCCAAGCGCAAGCGGTTCCAGAGCCAATATGGTCTGTCGCACTATGATGCCGGTGTGCTGGTCGCTGACCAGGCGCGGGCGGCGTATTTTGAGATTGCTGCTGAGGGCCGCGATGCCAAGCTGGTGGCCAACTGGACGGTCAATAACCTGCTCGGACGCCTCGCCGAAAACGGCGGCGATATCGAAACCAGCCCCATTCCGCCGCAAGACATTGCTGGCCTCGTCAAGCTGATCGAGGACGGGGTGATCTCGTCCAAGATCGCTAAGGAGGTGTTTGATCACATGTGGGCCGGCGAAGGCACGCCAGCTCAGGTGGTCGAGAAATTTGGCCTGGTCCAGATCACCGATACGGGCGCGATTGAAGCGGCGATCGATAAGATCATGGCTACCAATCCGGACAAGGTCGAGGCCGCCAAAGATAAGCCCCAGGCGATTGGCTGGTTCGTTGGCCAGGTCATGCGCGAGACCGGCGGCAAGGCTAATCCAGCGGCGGTGAACGAGATCCTTAAGCGCAAGCTTGGAATCTGATAGCGATCATATACCTGAATGAGCAGGACTGGGTATTGAGTCGTTAAGCAGGCAGGAAAAGACCCCTATGACCTATCGTGCGCCGATCCGTGATCTCGTCTTTGCCCTGACCGACGTCGTTGATATTGATCAGGTCTGCCAAGGCGGGGCCTTTGCTGAGTTCGACCAAGACCTGATGCAGGCCGTGCTCGAGGCGGCGGGGGATCTGGCGGGCGGGGTCATGGCCCCCCTAAACCGGATAGGCGACACCCATGGCGCGCGCTATGCCAATGACAAGGTCACCGCCGTGCCGGGCTTTGCCGAGGCCTATAAGGCCTTTGCCGAGGGCGGTTGGAACAGTCTGGCCGCCGATCCGACCTATGGTGGTCAGGGCCTGCCCAAGGCGCTGGAACTGGCGGCCCATGAGACCTTTCACGCCGCCAATATGGCCCTGGCCCTGTGCCCGCTGTTGACTCAGGGCGCGATTGAGGCCCTGAATGCGCATGGGTCTGAGCGGCAAAAATCGCTCTATCTGCCGCGCATGATTAGCGGCGAATGGACCGGGACCATGAACCTGACCGAGCCGCAATCGGGCTCGGACCTCGGCACCCTGACCACCCGGGCAGAACCGAACGCCGATGGCAGCTACAAGATTTATGGCCAGAAAATCTATATCACCTGGGGTGATCATGATGTGGCCGACAACATCATCCATCTCGTCCTGGCTCGCCTTCCCGATGCGCCCGAAGGGGTCAAGGGCATTAGCCTGTTCCTCGCACCAAAATACCTGACCGCAGAAGACGGCATGCTGGGCGCGGCCAATGATCTGAGGCCGGGCGGCATAGAACACAAGCTGGGCATTCACGGTTCGCCGACCTGCACCATGTTGTTTGAGGGCGCGCGGGCCGAGCTGGTCGGTCAGGTCGGCAATGGCCTGGCCCATATGTTCACCATGATGAATTCGGCGCGGCTGAATGTCGGCATGCAGGGCGTTGGCATTGCCGAGCGTGCCTATCAGGCGGCGCTGGCCTATGCGGTTGAGCGCAAACAGGGCCGGTCGGCCTGGACCGGCGAGCATCCTGCCCCGATCTTTGACCATCCTGATGTGCGCCGTAGTCTGATGATTATGAAGGCCAAGATCGAGGCGGCGCGGGCCATCTGCCTGGCCACCGGTATTGCGGCTGATCGTGCGCGGCTCGAGGCCGATCCCGCCAAACGCGAAGCAGCGCGTCTGCGTGAAGAACTCTTCGTGCCCGTGGCCAAGGCCTGGTCGACCGATGTCGGGGTCGAGGTGGCCTCTATGGGCGTCCAGATCCATGGCGGCATGGGCTTTGTTGAGGAAACCGGCGCCGCCCAGCACTATCGCGATGCCCGGATCGCACCCATCTATGAAGGCACTAATGGCATTCAGGCCATTGACCTGATGGGCCGCAAGCTGGCCATGGGCAATGGCGAGGCTGTGCGCCAATTGATCAATGATATCTGGCCAACCGCCTCGGCGCTCAAGGGCCATGACAATGCCTGGCTGCACACGGTTGGGATGCGCTTAGAAAACGGCATAGCCGCAGTCCAGGCCGCGACGGGCTGGTTGATCGAGCGGCGCGGCCATGCCCAGCCTGATGCCCTGGCAGGGGCACCGGCCTATCTGAAACTGCTCGGCGATGTCATGGGCGGCTGGATGCTGGGCAAGGGCGCCCTGGCAGCGGCGCGGCACCTGGCCGAAGGCGAAGGCGATAAGGCCTATTGGCGGACCAAGATCGGCCTGGCACGGATCTTTAGCGAACATGTCCTGGCCCAGGCCCCTGGCCTGACCGCCGCCGTGACCCAAGGCTCAGCCGACCTGTTCAACATCACCGCCGAAAGCATGGGGGCTTAAGGCCCTGACCCTGGCCATATTACAAGCGCGGATGTCGTCTAGCCGCCTGCCGGGCAAGGTTATGGCGGACCTGGTCGGCGCGCCCATGATCCTGCGCCAGATCGAGCGCCTGCGCCGGGCCAAGGGGCTGGACCAGATTGTCGTGGCAACCTCGACCCATGCCAGTGATGATGTCTTGGCCCAAAGGCTAGCGGATGAAGGCATAGGCGTGTTTCGCGGCCCGCTCGACGATGTCTTGGCGCGGTTTATTGGGGCCATGGACCTGTTCGGTGGCCATGAGACGGTGGTGCGCCTGACCGCCGATTGCCCGCTGACCGATCCTGGTCTGATCGACCAGACCCTGGACCTGCACCAGACCAGCGGCGCGGACTATACCTCCAATACGCCTGAACGCCGGTCATACCCCAAGGGGCTGGACGCTGAGGTCATTCGCGCTGATGTTCTGCGTCAGACGGCGGCAGAAGCCACCGATCCTTATGACCGCGAGCATGTCACTCCCTTCATCTATCGCCGCCCAGAGCGGTTTAAGATTGCGGGCCTCGAGCAGCATGCGTCTGAAGGCGAGGTGCGTTGGACGGTCGATCGCCCCGACGACTTAGAGTTTGTACGGGCGGTTTATGAGGCGCTTTATCCGCGCAAGGCTGATTTTACCTCGGACAATATCCGCGTCTTTGTTCAGTCCAGGCCCGATCTTTGGGCCCTGGGCGGCGACCGGCGCTATTGAGGCGGCAGACCATGGCCAAAGTCACCCTGCGCGATCTGACCGAAGCCGACCGCGAAAGGCTTCATACCTGGCGCAATAGTCCAGAGGTTTCGGCCTATATGTATACGGATCATCTCATCAGCCGGGCCGAGCATGACCGCTGGTTCGATGGCCTAACCGGCGATCCGCGCCGCCGGTATTGGGTGATCGAGCTGGACGGCCAGCCTGTTGGCCTGGCCAATCTGGCCGATATCGACACCCATCACAGCCGTTGCAGCCTTGGCCATTATCTGGCTGAGCCCTCAGCGCGGGGCCAGGGGGTTGGCGCTTTTGTTGAATATTGGCTTATAGAGCAGGTGTTTGGGCCGTTTGGCCTCAACAAGTTTTGGTGTGAGGTCCTGGCCTCAAACGAGGCCGCCTGGAAACTGCATTTGAGTTTTGGCTTTCAGCGCGAGGCCCTGTTTCGTCAGCACATTCGCAAAAATGGCAAGTTTGAAGATGTGGTAGGGCTTGGCCTTTTGGCGCAGGATTGGCCCGCCTTGCGGCCCAAGATGAAAGCCAGGCTTGAGGCACGGGGATTTGTGGTCAATTAGAGACTTAAGATCGCTTCTGCCACCCGCGCTGCACCTAGGCCGTCGCAGACCGAGCTGGAAACGACTCCAAGCTGTCGCCAGGGCATGAAATCGGCTTGGCTTGATTGGACGGCCGCCTGTAGTGCGTCCTGCCAGCCATCATCCCGGATATCGAGGGCCAGACAGGCCCCCAGCTCGGCCATACGTCTGGTCTGTTCCGCCTGGTTATCGGCAAGGATGAGGGTCAGGCTCGGCAGGCCAAGGCAGGCCCGCTCCCAGGTGCTGGAACCGCCTGCACCTATCGAAAGGTCAGCCTGGCTCATCAAGGCGGCCATGTCCCGGCTCTCGATCAGAACCGAGACTTGCGGGTTTTGCGCTGCCAGGGCCTGAAGCTGATTGAGCGAAGGGGCGGAGGCCCCGACTACAGCCCAGATCGGATTAGGTAGGGCAAGCGCGAGCAGGGCCTCAACTACGGTCGCGGTTAGCCCAAATAGGTCGGTCAGGCCCAGGGATACCAGGATCGGGCCATGGCCCGACCGAAAACTGCGATGCGCCAAACTGTCTTCACGCAGCGCGGCAAATTCGCGCCGCACCAAGGCATAGGTTGGGCCGGTCAGGACCTGGCAGCCCTCTGGCACCAGCGGATGATAATCTTGCGCCTGACGACCAAGGCTAGGGTCGAGCAAGAGGTCACAGGCATGGACCCGGCCTGGCAGGTCATCCAGCACAACAAGGCGTCGGCCTTGGCCAAGTGTCGCCTCGACCGCGCGGCCAAGTCCGTAATGGTCGATGACGACAATATCGGCCGATTGCTTCTGAGATACGGCAATGATCTTTTCAGTGTCGCTGGCAATCTGGCCAGTATCGGCCTGGTCAAACCGGTTCATAATCTCCGATACCGATGGCGGCGCCATGAATTGGCAATGGGCACCCAGATTGGTCAAGGCTCGCGCCAAGGTCAGGCAGCGCATAACATGGCCGCCCCCAACCATGGGGCCAGCATCGGCTAAAAACAGAACCTGCGGGGGTTTGGTCACAGATGAATGCATCCCAAGACGACAAAAACGCAAACCGCCCGTCGCATCTGGCGGAATCATCGTTAAATAGAACCAAGAAAGTCTTACCGCCGCGTCGTTTGCTGAAAGCCTGATCCATGTCCAGTCCCCGCCCCGTCCGTTGTGTCATTATCGGTTCGGGGCCAGCAGGCTATACGGCGGCGATTTATGCGGCCCGGGCCATGCTTGCGCCGGTTTTGATCGCAGGGATCCAGCCCGGCGGTCAGCTGACCATTACGACCGATGTTGAAAACTATCCAGGCTTTGCCGATGTGATCCAAGGGCCTTGGCTGATGGACCAGATGCGCGCCCAGGCCGAGCATGTCGGCACCGAATTTGTCGCCGACGTGGTCTTGAGCGCCGACCTGTCGTCCCGCCCGTTTAAGCTTACCTGCGATTCCGGCGATGTCTATCTGGCCGATACCTTGATCATTGCGACGGGTGCTCAGGCCAAATGGTTGGGGCTAGACTCTGAGCAGAAATTCCAAGGCTTTGGCGTCTCGGCCTGTGCCACCTGTGACGGCTTTTTCTATCGCGGCAAAGAGGTTGTCGTCGTCGGCGGCGGAAATACAGCCGTCGAAGAAGCCCTCTATCTGACCAATTTCGCGTCCAAGGTGACGGTCGTGCACCGCCGCGACAGTCTGCGGGCCGAAAAGATCCTGCAGGAACGCCTCTTGCATCACGACAAGGTGTCGGTGGTCTGGGACAGTGCGGTCGAAGAAATTCTCGGCAGCGAAAACCCAAGCTCAGTGACTGGCGTGCGGCTGAAAAATCTAAAGACCGGCGCGGAACAGACCCTTGCCTGTGATGGTGTCTTTGTCGCCATCGGCCACGCCCCGGCCTCGGAGCTGTTTAAGGGCCAGCTGGCTATGGATGCGGCGGGCTATCTGGACGTTGAACCCGGCACCGCCTCGACTGCCATTGCCGGGGTCTTTGCCTGCGGTGATGTCACAGACGATGTTTACCGCCAGGCAGTCACTGCGGCGGGCATGGGCTGTATGGCCGCACTCGAAGCGGTTCGCTTCATTGCCGAGCAAGATCATCTGGCCAAGGTATAGTCCCCTTCCGCCCACGTGAGCGGAAGGGGCTAAGCTTATCTAGAGGTGGGCCAGCATATAGTCGGCGGCCGAGACCTTGAAGTCACCGCCTTCTTCGACATTGAGCTGTTCAACCACGCCGTCCTTGGCAACCAAGGAATAGCGCTGTGACCGGTGACCCATACCGAACTTGGAGCCATCCATTTCCAGGCCAATCGCCTTGGTAAAATCGCCATTACCGTCGGCCAGCATCAGGACCTCATCGGAAATGCCCTGGTCCTTGGCCCAAGCCTTCATCACGAACATGTCATTGACCGAGACACAGGCAATCGTGTCGATGCCCTTGGCCTTAAGGTCCGCCGCATGGTCCTTAAAGCCCGGAAGGTGCTTGGCTGAGCAGGTTGGGGTAAAGGCACCGGGAACGGCAAAAAGCGCGACGCGCTTACCCTTAAACAGGGCCTCCGAGGTCACCGGGGCGGGGCCTTCGGCGGTCATGGTCATAAAGGTGGCAGAGGGCAGGGTGTCGCCGAGTTTGATGGCCATGGGGGCCTCCTTGGAAATGAACGAAACATGGGTTAGGCCAGGCGTCAGACCCAGGCCCGGCTGAGCTTGTCAGATAGAACGAACCTGGCCATTCTCCAAGCGATTGGGATGGGCTTGAGGCGAGAATCTGGACTTGGCCTTGAATTTGCCCCGAGACGATAGGATCATAATGGCATGACCGATCGCGCCGACAATTGGCATAATGCCGGTGACCGCATCTTTCTGGCGGGCCGGGTCTTGATTTCCATGCCGAGCATTGAAGACGAGCGCTTTGCCCGCTCGATCATATACCTGTGCGTGCACACGCCAGACCAGGCCATGGGCGTGACCTTGAACCGCCCAGCCGACGGCCTCTATCTGGGCGATATCTTGAAGTCGATGGACCTGCCGGCCGCCAAAAACGCTGAGGAGCCGGTCCTGATCGGTGGGCCGGTTGAGCAGGATCGCGGCTTTGTCCTGCATACCGACGACTATATGTGCGAGGAGTCCACGCTTCCAGTCGCTGGCGGCGTCTCAATGACCGCGACCAAGGAAGTGCTTAAGGCCATTAGCAGCGGTGATACCGGGCCGCGAAAGGCCATATTGGCCATGGGCTATGCAGGCTGGGGACCAGGCCAGTTGGAGCGCGAAATCCGCGAGAATGTCTGGCTGACCTGCGAAGCCGATGAAGACCTCTTGTTCGACCCCAATCCCAATGACAAATGGTCCAAGGCCCTGGCCAAGATTGGCGTCCATGCCGGACAATTGTCGGCCCAGGCTGGACGCGCCTAGTCCCTGACCCGTTCCAAATAGGTGGCTGAACGCATTTCATGCAGGCGCGAGGCCGTGCGCTCAAATTCAAAAGCCCCGTCGCCTGACGGATAGAGCCCGTCTGGCTGGGCCGCCGCCAAGGCCACGAGCTTGGTGCCGGACTCATAGAGCACATCAATCAGGGTCACAAAGCGCTTGGCCTCATTGCGGCGGCTGGCGTCGAGACTAGGTATGTCTTCAAGAAACACCGTATGGAACCGGCCGGCTATTGCCAGATAGTCCTGGGCACCGAGGGCCTGGGCGCACAGGCTGGCAAAAGATACCCGTACAAAGCCGCCGCAGGTGCGCGGCAGGCGCATGGTCCGCCCCTGAATCTCGAGATTGGCCCCAGTCTCAGTCGCGCCGTCGGTCAGGTCGGTCCAAAGCCCGTCAAAGGCGCGCTCCTTATCGGCATCGTTTGGCGCGAAATAGACCTCGACGCCTTTTAGCCGATCCAGGCGAAAATCGGTCGGGCCGCGTACAGCCACCACATCTAATCTGTCCTCAATCATATCGATGAAGGGGGTAAAGAGTGGCCGGTTGATCCCGTCCTTATAGAGGTCTAGCGGTGGCCGGTTCGAGGTCGCCACCAGGATAACATTGCGGGCAAACAGGGCTTCAAACAGGCGGCCCAGGATCATGGCATCGGCAATATCGGTGACCTGTAGCTCATCAAAGCAGAGCAATTTCGCCTCGGCGGCGATCAGGTCGGCCACGGGGCCTATAGGATCATCGCCCTTGGCTTGACCAAAACGGGTTTTACGGTCCTGGGGCGAGCCCTTGCGCCAGGCGTCAATCAGGCTGTGAATCTGAGCCATAAAGGTGTGAAAATGATCACGCCGTTTGCGCGTGACCGGTGCGGACTCAAAAAATAGGTCCATCAACATGGATTTGCCGCGCCCGACCGGTCCCCACAAATAAACGCCGCGGATCGGCTTCGGTGCTGCCTTGCGAAACAGGGAAAAGCCTTGCGGCTCTTGCGCGGCGTTCAGGTCGTCTTCGAGCCGCGCCAGGCTTTCCAGCGCCGCCTGTTGGGCCTGGTCGGGCTTAATGGTTCCAGACTGGAGCCGGTACTGATAGGCCGTCTTGAGGGCAATCGGCACAGGCCAGGCCTAGCCATGCGGCGCGGTCGCGCCAAGGTCAGCGCGGACAAACCGGTAGGTTTCGCGCTTTTCACAGGCACAGGCGCGCATCTCGCCGTCCTTGGTCCACCAGATCAGGGTCGGATAGGCAAAATCAATGCCATTGTCTTTCAGAAGCGGCCGCAAATCCTCGACCAGCTTGCGCCGCGATTCCACCACGGCCGTGCGGGCGGCATCGCCATCGGCGGGCGCTATGCCCGGCGCGGTCCAGGCATCGACGGGTACAGCATTCCAGGCCTGAAACAAGGCCCAGGAGCGATTAAAGCCAAGCTCGGCGACGGTAGAGCGTTCAGCCGGCGTGGATTTGGAAACCCCGTTCTTGTCGGCCCGCGCGATCATAATGACGCGCGTATCGACGCCCGCCGTATGCAGGCCAGGAAACTCCTCTGTTTCAAATCTTACGCAATCGGGGCAGGAGCGAAACCCGACCATATAGAGCTTGGGGCCGGTAAGGCCTGGCGAGACCCAGCCGCCGCTTTCCAAGATCCGAACAATCTCGTCTTGATGTTTGGTGATGGTCTTAGGACGCCATTTCAGATCGGTGTTCCAAAAGGCAAAAGCGCCGCCAAAAAGCGCGATGAGTAAGACGGCAATCAAAAGGCTGGCCCAGGTCTTGGTCATGGCGTCTTATCCTGCACGGCGGCGATCTGAGTGATCGGCGATTGGCTTTGGCGATGGGCAAGCTGGCCGATGCAGGCCGCCGCCACAAGGGCCACCATAGCAAACAACAAGGCAAAGGCGATGGGCTGCTTGGGCTGTCTGGGATGTCTTTGTCGCATGGTCTTAATCTGCTTATTGAGGCCAGGTTTTTGGGTCTAGGGCCAGCACCTCGCCAGCCAGATAAAGCGAGCCACAGATCATGATCCGGGGCGGCGGGTCTTGGCTCGCCAGGGCAAGCTCCAGGGCCTGATTCACATCCTGACAAGCCTTTGCGCGTAAGCCAAGGCCCAAGGCCGTTTTTGCAAGATCGTTTGGGTCCGCCGCGGCATCAGCACCAAACCCGACCGTGAACAGGTATGGGTCTAGCGGCAAAAAGGCTTTGAAAAACCCGGCGGCGTCCTTATTGCCCAGAATGCCGCAAATCAGGGCCGTGCGCCGACCATCGCGGGCCTGCCGCTCGGCCAGGGCCGTCGCCAGGGCTGCCGCCGCATGCGGATTATGGCCACCATCCAGCCAAAGATCGGTTCCTGCGGCCTTGGCCCTGTCGGCCAAGGGTCCCGCCGTGAGGCGCTGGAACCGAGCGGGCCATTGAACCTGGGTCAGGCCCTTGGCTATGGCCGCCTCGTCGATGGCCGGATGGTTCAGAGCCAGGGCGGCCAAGACAGCCAGGGCGGCATTGTCGATCTGATGGGCGCCCGCAAGATTGGGCAAGGGCAGGTCGAGCAGGCGGTCCTCAGTCTGGACCAGGAAGCGATCCCCTTCGCGCCAGCCATCAACGCCTTGGCCCATCAGGGTGAGGCGTGCGCCGACCTTTCGCGCCACGGCCTCGATCACCGCCGCGCCTTCATCGGTTTGACGGGCAATAATAGCGGGGACACCGGGTTTTAGGATCCCCGCCTTTTCCACTGCAATCTGGGCAATCGTGTCGCCTAAGAATTCACGATGATCCATATCGACCGGCGCAATCACGCAGACGGCCGGTTTTTTCACCACATTGGTCGCGTCGAGAATGCCGCCGAGCCCGACTTCTAGAATGCACAGATCGGCAGGGGTCTCGGCGAAAGCCAAAAGGGCAGCGGCGGCGGTGATCTCAAAAAACGTGATCGGCTGGCCAGCATTGGCCGCCTCTACCCGTCCCAGAATCTTGGCTAGGTGGGCTTCGCTAATCAGCTGGCCTGCCAGGCGGATGCGTTCGGCAAACCGCACCAGGTGCGGTGAGGTAAAGACATGGACCTTTAGGCCCGCCGCCTCGGCAATGGCGCGCAACATGGCCACGGTCGAGCCCTTGCCATTGGTCCCGGCAACATGGATGACTGGCGGTAAGGCGTCTTGAGGATTGCCCAGGGCCGCGCACAGCCGCAGCATACGGTCTAAGGACAGGTCGATCCGCAAGGGATGCAGGGCGCGCAGACGCTCAAGCGCCGCGTCATGGGCCTGGAGATAGTCACTCATGGCTTTGGCGCTGGATCAGGCGGCCTTGCGACCCATCATCAAGGTCTTAACCAGGGAGCCAATAATCGCTGGCAATTCCGAACGCGGCGTAACGCGGTCGACCATGCCCTTTTCAACCAGGTATTCCGAGCGTTGGAAGCCCGGCGGCAGGGTTTCGCGAATAGTCTGTTCAATCACGCGCTGGCCAGCAAAGCCGATCAAGGCCCCAGGCTCGGCAAGATGCACATCACCGAGCATGGCATAGGAGGCGGTAACCCCGCCTGTGGTCGGGTCGGTTAGGACGACAATATAGGGTAGGCCCGCGGCCTTAAGCTCTTGAATGGCCAAGGTCGTACGGGCCATTTGCATCAGGGACAGGGCCCCTTCTTGCATGCGCGCGCCGCCTGCTGCGGTAAAGGCCACCAAGGGACAGCCGCGTTCCACCGCCGCCCGGGCCGCCGCAATAAAGCCTTCGCCTGCCGCCATGCCCAGAGAGCCGCCCATAAAGGCAAAATCCTGGACCAGGACAACGACTGGATTGCCGCCAATCCGGCCATGGGCAATCGCCATGGCGTCGGTCTCACCGGTTGCCTTGCGGGCTGCAGCTAGGCGCTCAATATAGGGCTTGCCGTCGGAGAAGCTGAGCGGATCATCGGGCGCGATCGGACTGGGAAGTTCGGTATAGACACCCTCATCAAAGGTATACGTAAACCGAAGCATGGGGCCAATGCGCATATGGCGGCCAACGGGCGTAACCCAAAGCGCGGCCTCCAGATCGGGGCGATAAATCATTTCGCCGGTATCAGGACACTTGACCCAAAGGTTTTCCGGGGTCTCGCGCTTGGTGACCAGATTGCGGATTCCGGGGGCAATCTTGCCCAACCAGCCGCCGCGCTCTCTTACGCCCTTGGGTGCAACGGACTGCGCCGCCGGCCCAGGATGAGATCCCGAAGGATCTTTTGACTCAGCCATACTCATGCTCGGACCATCATACTGAAGTGACGTTCGCGTCAAGTCTTGCCATGCGCACAGCTTTAGCCAGGGCCGCGACAGATGCCAGTACTTTCGGCGCTGCTGGCGAAGATGTGACCGCAGCGGCAGCAATCTCATCGACCAGGGCTGAGCCGACCACAACCGCATCGGCGACCCGGGCAACGGCTGCGGCGCGCTCAGGTGTCTTGATGCCAAACCCAACCGCGACCGGTAGGTTGGAGGCCGCGCGCACCCGAGCAACCGCTGGCGCGACACTAGCGGCATCGGCCTCCTTAACGCCCGTCACCCCAGCAACCGAGACATAATAGACAAAGCCAGTTGTTCGCTTCACGACCACGGCCAGGCGGGCATCATCCGTGGTCGGCGCGGTCAGGCGAATGAGAGAAATGCCCGCTATATCAAGCGCTTCTGACAGTTCGTCAGCTTCTTCAGGCGGGCTATCGACAATGATCAAGCCATCGACCCCAGCGGCGGCCGCATCCTGGGCAAATGGCCCAAAGCCATAGCTGAGGACGGGATTAGTATAGCCCATCAGGATGATCGGCGTGTCCTTATCATCGACCCGAAACCGCCGCACGAGGTCTAAGGTTCCGCGCAAGGTCATGCCGACTTTTAGGGCGCGAAGTGCTGCGCGTTGGATCGGCGGGCCCTCGGCCATGGGGTCGGAAAACGGAAAGCCGAGCTCGATCAGGTCGGCGCCAGCGGCGGGAAGACCCTTTAAGATTTCAAAGGCAGTTTCGACATCTGGGTCGCCGGCCATGACATAGGTGATCAGTCCCGCCCGGTTTTCAGCCTTTAGGGCCGCGAATCGAGCCGCGATTCGGTTGTGACGCATATCCAGACTGTCCTGACCTAGAGCCGGTTGCCGAGCGCTTCGGCGACGGTAAATATGTCCTTGTCGCCTCGGCCGCACAGATTCATCAGGACAATGCCGTCCTTGCCCAGTTCCTTGGCGACATCGCCGACCCGGGCCAGGGCATGGGCGGGTTCGAGGGCAGGGATAATGCCCTCAAGTTGCGAGCAGAGCTGGAAGGCGCTCAAGGCCTCCTCATCGGTCGCCGAGACATATTGAGCCCGGCCCGCATCATGCAGCCAGGCATGCTCTGGGCCAATGCCGGGATAGTCTAGCCCTGCTGAGATTGAATGGGCGTCGATGATTTGGCCATCAGCGTCTTGCAGCAAATAGGTCTTGTTGCCGTGCAGAACGCCGGGCCGACCGCCCGTCAGCGAGGCGGCATGCATGCCGGTCGACAGGCCATGACCTGCGGCCTCAACCCCGATCAGGCGAACGCCCTCGTCGGCCAGGAAGGGATGGAAGAGGCCAATCGCATTAGAGCCGCCGCCAATACAGGCCACCACGGCATCGGGCAGACGCCCTTCGCGCTCTAGAATTTGCTCGCGGGCCTCGGTGCCAATCACAGACTGAAAATCACGGACCATGGCCGGATAGGGGTGGGGGCCAGCGGCGGTACCGATAATGTAATAGGTGTCCTCGACATTGGTCACCCAGTCGCGCATGGCCTCATTCATGGCATCTTTCAGCGTGCCAGTACCGCTGGTCACCGGGCGGACCTCTGCGCCCAACAGGTTCATGCGAAACACATTGGGCTTTTGCCGCTCAACATCGGTGGCGCCCATATAGACAATACAGGGATAGCCAAAACGGGCGCAGACCGTGGCTGTGGCCACGCCATGCTGACCGGCGCCGGTCTCTGCAATAATCCGGGTCTTGCCCATGCGGCGGGCGAGCAGGATCTGGCCGATACAGTTATTAATCTTGTGCGCGCCAGTATGGTTCAGCTCGTCACGCTTAAAATAGATCTTGGCCCCGCCAAAATGCTGGGTCAGGCGTTCTGCGAAATAGAGCGGGCTGGGGCGACCAACATAATGAGTCATATAGCCGCTCATCTCAGCATGAAACGCCGGGTCATTCTTGGCCGCCTCATAGGCCTCGCCCAGGTCCAGGACCAGGGGCATGAGGGTTTCGGCGACATAGCGGCCGCCATAATCGCCAAAGCGGCCATTGGCGTCGGGATAGGCCGTATAGGCATTGGGCGAGGGAGCGTTCACGCTAGGCACCTGCTTGATGGTTTTAAACTCTTGCCGATGACTTAACGGCGGCGAACGGCGGACAGAAAGGCCGAGATCAAGGCAGGGTCCTTTACCCCCGGCCCGCGCTCCACGCCAGAGGAAACGTCGACCAGCGGCGCGCCAGACTGGTCAAAGGCCTCGGCCACATTCCAAGGATCAAGCCCCCCGGCGAGGAACCAGGGCCTTTGAAACACCCGGCCCTGCATCAGGCTCCAGTCAAAGCGGCTGCCGACACCGCCGGGTAGATCGCTGCCTATGGGCGGCTTGGCGTCAAACATCAGGTGACTGACCAGGCCGTCATAGGCCTTGGCCCCATCAAGATCGGCGGCCTCGCGTACGGAAAAGACCTTGATCAGGCCCGCCCCCGTGCGGCGGCCAATCTCGGCGACGCGGTTTGGGCTTTCGTGGCCGTGGAGCTGAATCAGGTCGGGTTTAAGCCCGGCCATGACTTCGTCTAGGGCGGCATTGTCAGGATCAACCATGACCGCGACGATCTGGGTTCGGCCCCGGGCGGACGCGGCCAGGCGGCCTGCAAGCTGAGGCGCTATATTACGCGGGCTTTTGGCAAAAAAGACAAAGCCGATATAGGCGGCTTGGCCATCAATCGCGGCAGTCAAGGCCTCTGGCGTCGAGAGGCCGCAAATCTTTGCCGGATTGAGCTTGGCCGACTGGGCGAGAAAGGCTTGGGCGTCGGTGGTCATGTTGAGGACATGGTCGGCAAAGGTGCCCGTGGCAAGGCCCTATTCGTCGGCGTTGAGCCGCTCGCGCAGTTCCTTGCCGCTTTTGAAAAACGGCACATGCTTGGCCTTGACCTTGACCGTCTCACCCGTGCGCGGATTGCGACCGCTGCGCGCCGGGCGGGATCGGACCGAAAACGCGCCAAATCCGCGTAATTCCACGCGGCCGCCGCCCTCTAGCGCCTCAATCATTTGGTCAAAGATCACACCAACAACCTTTTCCACATCTTTTACAGTCAGGTGCGGATTTTCGGTCGCAAGTTTTGCGATCAATTCAGACTTAATCATGGATGTTCCCCGTCCAGGGGGCAGAACATGATAGATAATCAATGCGGTTTCAAGAGGTTGCTTAACCAATTGTAAAATAATGTGTCCATTGCCCAGAACTTGCTCAAGAACGAAAAGCGGCGGCCAGGTAAGCCGGGCCGCCGCCAATCTTGTTCAGCTAGAGTAGGCCTTTAGTCTTTAGAGGCCTTCTCGCGAAGGGCCGCACCAAGGATGTCGCCCAGCGAAGCGCCGGAGTCCGAAGACCCGAATTGCTCGATGGCTTCCTTTTCTTCGGCCATTTCCAGCGCCTTCACCGATAGAGACACCCGGCGAGCGGCCTTATCGATATTGGTGATCTGGGCATCCAGACGATCGCCGACGGCATAACGCTCTGGGCGCTGCTCCGAACGGTCACGGCTGAGATCCGACTTGCGGATAAAGGCGGTCATCTGCGCATCATCTTCGCCAAATTTGACTTCAATGCCGCCGCTGGTGAGCTCGGTAACGATCACAGTGACCGTCTGGCCCTTGCGATAGGAATCGCCGGCCATGGGATCGCCGCCTAGCTGCTTAATGCCTAGCGAGATACGTTCCTTTTCGACGTCGACATCCAAGACCTTGGCCTTGACGATGTCGCCCTTCTTATAGCGCTGGATGGCTTCTTCGCCCGCCGTGCTCCAATCGATGTCGGACAGGTGCACCATGCCGTCGATATCGTTTTCCAGCCCGATGAAGAGGCCAAATTCGGTGGCGTTCTTGACTTCGCCCTCGACGGTGGACCCGGCAGGGTGGGTCTCGATGAACTGCTCCCACGGATTGGGCATGGCCTGCTTGAGGCCCAGCGAGACGCGGCGCTTGGACGGATCGACATCCAGGACCACGACCTCGACTTCCTGGCTGGTCGAAACGATCTTGCCAGGGTGCACATTCTTCTTGGTCCAGGACATTTCCGAGACGTGAACAAGACCTTCAACACCGGCTTCCAGCTCAACAAAGGCGCCGTAATCGGTGATATTGGTGATGCGGCCCATCAGCTTGGCGCCGACAGGATATTTGGCATCCACGCCGTCCCAAGGATCGGATTGCAGCTGCTTCATGCCCAGGCTAATGCGCTGGGTGTCTGGATTGATCTTGACGATCTGAACCTTGACCGTATCGCCCACGGCCAGGACCTGGCTGGGGTGAGACACGCGCTTCCAGCTCATATCGGTGACGTGCAGCAGGCCATCAATGCCGCCGAGGTCAACGAATGCGCCGTAATCGGTGATGTTCTTGACGACGCCGTCGCGGATTTCACCCTCAAGCAGCTGCGAGACCAGCTCGGTGCGCTGTTCGGCGCGGGCTTCTTCTAAGATGGCGCGGCGCGAGACAACGATATTGCCGCGCGGACGGTCCATTTTCAGGATGGCGAAGGGCTGTTCCTTGCCCATTAGCGGGCCAACGTCGCGAACCGGGCGAATATCCACCTGGCTGCCAGGCAAGAAGGCCGAGGCCCCGCCCAGATCGACGGTAAAGCCGCCCTTGACGCGGCCGACAATCGAACCGACCACAGGCTCTTGACGCTCGAACACGCCTTCGAGGCGGGTCCAGGCTTCTTCGCGGCGGGCCTTTTCGCGGCTGATGACGGCTTCGCCCAGCGCGTTTTCCACGCGCTCAAGGAAGACTTCAACCGTATCGCCAATGGCGGCCGTGGCCTTGCCATCGGCGCCGGTGCCAAATTCTTTCAGAAGGATGCGACCTTCGGTCTTGAGACCGACATCGACAATCGCAAAGTCCTTTTCGATCCCGACAATCTTGCCCTTAACAACCGTGCCTTCCGCAAAATCGGTCGAGCCAAAGGCCTCGTCCAGCAGGGCGGAAAAGTCGTCGCGGGTTGGGTTCATACTCATATCGTCAGCCATTTCATTCTTTCGTCGTGTTTGAACGAACCAGAACCGGTACGCGCCTAAAGGGGCGAAACCGGGCAGATCATTCGGTTAAGGGTTGAACCGAGGGCGTGAAAAAGCCAGTCTGGGCAAGCCCGTCCTGACCTTTGCAGGTTTAAATCTCCCGCGGCGGATCGAGGGAAAAGCGCGGTTGGATTATCCGTTTGACCGAATGCGCGCAGCCTCGACGATGCGGCGGGCTGCATCGGCGGCCGCTTCTATACCCATTGTTGAGGTATCGAGCAAGATGGCGTCTTCCGCGCGAACCAAGGGGGCCGAATCGCGGCCAGAATCACGGGCATCGCGGATGCGGATGTCTTCTAGCACTTCGGCCAGGCTGACCGTTTCGCCCTGGCCGGTCAGCTGCTTCCAGCGGCGTTCTGCGCGAACCTCTGGGCTGGCGGTGACAAACAGCTTGGCCACAGCATCGGGGGCAATCACCGTGCCGATGTCGCGGCCGTCAATGACCGCGCCGCTTGGCTGGCGGGCAAAGGCGCGCTGGGCCTCGAGTAGGGCAAGGCGCACGGCGGCGTGAACCGCCACCTGGCTGGCGGCCTCACCGGCGGCGCGGGTGCGGTGGGCAGGTTGGTCTAGGCTGGCCAGGTCCAGCGTTTTGGCAATCTCAGCCGCCGCCGCCTCGTCGCCAAGCTGGCCGCCCTTGGCCAAGACCGCGACCCCGACGGCGCGATAGAGCAGGCCCGTATCCAGCTGGGGCAGGCCATAGTTGCGGGCCAGGCCCGCCGCAATCGTGCCCTTGCCAGACGCGGCAGGGCCATCCACGGCAATGACCAGGGGCCGGGTCATTGGCTGATCTGGCCGCCCAGCCCGGTCATTAGGCTATGAAAGGTAGGAAAGCTTGTGGCGATCATGCCGGGCTCATCGACCGTGACGCCGCTCTGAGCCGCCAGGCCTAGGACCAGATGCGCCATGGCGATGCGGTGATCGCCCTTGGTGGTGACCGTGCCGCCGCCCTTAGGCGCCTTGCCCTGGCCATGCACGATAAGGCCGTCGGGCTCTTCTTCCAGATCAACGCCGCAAGCCTTAAGGCCCGCCGCCATCAAGGCAATCCGGTCGCTCTCCTTGACCCGCATCTCGCCAATGCCGCGCATGATGGTGGTGCCCGTTGCAAAGGCGGCGGCGACAGAAAGGATCGGATACTCATCAATCATGGCCGGGGCGCGGTCTTCCGGCACCGTCACGCCTTTCAGCGCACTATAGCGGGCGGTCAGGTCGCCGACCGGCTCGCCGCTGTCTTCGCGCAGATTAGAGATGGTCAGGTCCGCGCCCATGTCCTGCAGCGTTGTAAACACTCCGGCGCGTAGAGGATTGAGCATGACCCCCTCGACCGTCACTTCAGACCCCGGCGTGATCAGGGCCGCAACGATGGGGAAGGCCGCCGACGACGGATCGCCCGGCGCGCGGACATGGGTGCCGGTCAGGCCCTGGCCCCCCGCCAGCCGGATTAGGCGCAGACCATCTTTGTCCTCCACCTCAAGCTTGGCCCCAAAGGCGTGCAGCATACGTTCGGTATGGTCACGCGTGGCTTCCGGTTCTTGCACCTCGACCCCGCCCTTGGCATTGACGCCAGCCAGCAGGACGGCCGACTTGACCTGGGCCGAAGCCACCGGCAGGCGATAGCTTATCGCGCTCAAGGCCCCGCCCTTGAGGGTCAGGGGCAGACGCCCGCCGCTGCGCCCGGTCCAGGTCGCACCCATCTGACCTAGCGGGGTTAGGACCCGGCCCATGGGCCGACCGCGCAAGGAGGCATCGCCGGTAAAGGTCGCGGCCAGGTCATAACCCGCCGCTGCCCCCATGATCAGCCGCACGCCGGTCCCGGCATTGCCACAATCGATGATGTCGGCGGGCTCGGCCAGGCCGCCTTGGCCCTCCACCCGCCAGCTGCCGGGCCCGGTCTGGGTCACGGTCGCCCCAAACCGGCGCATAGCCTCGGCGGTGTTCAGCACGTCCTGACCCTCGAGCAGGCCCTCAATCGTCGTCGTGCCGCCCGCCATGGCCCCCAGCAAGAGCGCGCGGTGCGAGATCGATTTGTCGCCCGGCGCCTTGACCCGTCCGATCAGGGGATGGCCAGGTCTGGCGGTCAGGGTCTGGGGCAAATCAGCGGTCATGGGGCGGGCCGGGCCTCCTTTGGGCCGGGGTCTGAGCAATAAATGCAATTCAGTGGTGAAAATGTGGGCTTTGCTTTTGACAGCGGCGACGGCCCATGGCAAGTGACCGACCGCTCTAGAAACAGGCTCTTAAAGGATCGTTTCGATTGGCCAGTCCCGAATTGGGCTCCAAACAAGTTTGCCCGAACTGCCAGGCTAAGTTTTATGACCTCCTGCGTCGTCCTGCGGTGTGCCCAAAGTGCGCCACAGCCTTCGATCCGGAAGAGGCCGTAAAGTCACGCCGTAACCGTGCCCGCTCCACGACGCCCGATTATGAGGACGCCGAGGAAACCCCCGTCAAGGCCGCCGAGGATCAGGATGGATTCGAGGACGAGGTGGATGACACCCCTGAAATCGATGCCGCCGTCGATGCCGAGCCGCTCGAGGTCGATGACCTGGATGCGGACGATATCACGCCGCCCAATTCGCCCGATGATCTGGGCGTTGACTTTGCCGAGGATGCCGACCTCGAAGAAGAAGGCGATGACGTGCCCTTCCTCGAAGACGAGGACGAGGACTTCCCAGAGGACGAGATCGAGGGTCTGCCTACCGAGGACGATCTGGATCGCTAACCGGCCATGCGCCCCGGAACCGGCCCTGGAAACAGGACCCTTCCGGGGACGGCCAAAAAACTTGAAAAACGGGGTTGATCGGATCAAACCCTCGGCATAGTGTCCGCGACCTTACCGGGCCCCACCAAGGGATACACCCGGAACCACCCGATCCTTTCGGGGCTATAGCTCAGCTGGTAGAGCGCTTGAATGGCATTCAAGAGGTCAGCGGTTCGACTCCGCTTAGCTCCACCATAAGACCCTCGCCGCAAAACGGCGGGGGTCTTTTCATTTGGGGGGTGGAGGAGTCTATATTGTTATTCGCTAAAAGCTCGCATAAATAGCGATTGGTTTGGTCCAAAACGCTGGATTGTCAGCGCCTAAAATTGCGCCATTTTCGGTCGTCGCCTCATGCACCTCTTGTTTGTT
>JBILKO010000032.1:0-23053 GCA_044376615.1 Caulobacteraceae bacterium | reverse complement strand
CTTGCGGCTGCTGGCCTTTGACCGCGTGCCCTGGCCAAGGCCGGACATGTTGCATAAGGTCAGGCGCGAGCGGTTTGGCGCGCGGGCCTATGACGATTCCGTCGCGCGCGCCCGGATCGCCCAGGCCTTTGGCCGCCTGATCCGCCGGGCCGATGATAAGGGCGTGTTTGTTATGCTCGATGCTGCCGCCCCGACCCGGCTGTTTTCCAGCCTGCCACAGGGTGTTGAAATCCAGCGCCTGGGCCTCGTCGATGCGCTTGACCAGATCCGCAGCTTTTTAGGCACGCCCGCGCCGGCGATCGATGTTGGCGGTTCAGAGCATTGACCCGTCAGGACCCTAGCCCATCTTGGCAGGCCGTGGCCGACTGGTTGTGTTCAGGCGCTGGCGGGGCCTTGGCCGTCGATCGGGTGATCGAGACCCATTGCGCCCTGGTGGTCCTGGCCGGCGAGCGGGCCTTTAAGCTGAAAAAGCCGGTAGAGCTCGGCTATCTAGATTTTTCAACCGCAGAACGCCGGGCCTGGGCCATTGAGCGCGAGCTGCGCCTTAACAAGCCCATGGCACCAGATGTGTACCGCGCCCTCCATTCCATCACCTGCGGATCCGATGGTCAGCTTAAGCTAGGCGGGGGCGGGGCCGTGGTGGAATGGGCGCTGGAAATGCGCCGATTTGACGAGGCAGCGGTTTTGTCCAATCGGCCAGACCAGGTGCAAGGCGATCTGGCTGAGGCGCTGGGGCGGACGATTGCCAGAATTCATGCGCGCGCTGATCTGCGTCCTAATGGCGGCGGGGCCAAGGGGCTTGGCTATACCATCACCTCAAATGCCGAACTATTGCTGGGCCTTGGCGATCATTTAGGCGCGGAAAGTGTTGAAGCCCTGATCGCGGCTACGGACGCGGAACTCGCGGCGCAAGCTGCCTTACTCGATCATCGCCAAAGCCTTGGCCTTGGGCGGCGATGCCATGGCGATCTGCTTTTGGGCAATCTGCTATTTGAAGACGGCCAGCCGGTCTTGTTCGATTGTATCGAATTTAATGACCTGCTCAGCGACGCCGATATCCAATATGACCTGGCCTTCCTGCTGATGGATCTGAGGTTCCGCGGCAATCAGAGCGGCGCTGTGCGGGTCTTGAGCGGTTATCTCGACCAGGCTGCGCGCGATTTTGGCGATGCCGTGTTTGAAGGCTTGGCCAGTCTGCCCCTCATGCTCGCGGTCCGGGCCGGGGTGCGGGCCCATGTCAGTGCCCATATGAACCAGATCGACCTGGCCAAGGCCTATGTTCAGGCGGGACTAGATCATTTAAAGCCTCGCGCGCCGCGCCTTCTAGCGATTGGCGGCCTGTCGGGTTCGGGCAAGTCCCATACGGCCCGCAAGCTTGCCCCAGATTTGGGTGCCGTCATTTTACGCTCCGACGAGGTGCGAAAACGGCTTTGGGGCGTCGAGCCGCTACAGGCCTTGCCGCCCGAGGCTTATGGCCCGGATCAAAGCCAAAGAGTTTATGACCGGATGCGGCATGAAGCGGCCCTTATACTCAAAGCGGGTCAGTCGGTGGTGCTGGATGCCGTCTTTCTAAAGCCAGAAGAGCGCGATGCTGCCAGGGCCTTGGCCGCTGAGCATGGCGCGGCCTTTCAAGGGATTTGGCTCGAGGCCCCAACAGACGTGTTGGCCGCCCGCATCGCCGCACGTACCGGCGATGCCTCTGACGCGGATGGGGCGGTTCTCGCCAGGCAGCTCGATCAGGACCCTGGTCCGATCGACTGGATTTATAGGTCATCTGCATCTGGACATTAGTGACCGGTATCACCAGATGTTTGCTAAGCGCGGCGCTGCACAATAGTGTCCGGATCGAAAAGCCATAAGGGGAAACTGACCATGCTAGGATTGATGCAAAACTGGCCCTTGACCGTCGATAAGTTGCTGGACCATGCCAAGCTTTGGCACCCAAACCGCGAAGTCGTTACCCGGTCTGTTGAGGGTCCGATCGTCCGCACCACCTATGCCCATATCCATGACCGGGCCAAGCGCGTCTCGAACGCGCTGGTTGGCATGGGGATCAAGACCGGCGATCGGGTCGCGACTCTGGCCTGGAACTCGGCCCGCCATATTGAGGTCTGGTATGGCATTATGGGCATTGGCGCCGTCTGCCACACGCTCAATCCGCGCCTGTTTCCCGAGCAGCTCGTCTATATTATCAACCATGCCGAAGACCGGGTGATCTTTACCGACCTGACCTTCTTGCCCATTCTCGAAGGCATTATTGGCCAATGCCCGACGGTCGAGCGCATTGTGGTCATGACTGATCAAGATCACATGCCCAAGACCGGCCTGACGGCCAAGGGTGCGCCGCCGCTCGCCCTAGAATCTCTCATCGAGCAACATAGCGCCGATATCAGCTGGGGCGGGTTTGACGAAAACCAGGCTGCTGGCCTCTGTTATACATCTGGCACGACCGGCAATCCCAAGGGCGTGCTCTATTCGCACCGGTCCAATTATCTGCATACCCTGTTTGCGCTGCAGGCCGATGTCATGGCCCTGTCGGGCCGGGACGTGATCTTGCCGGTCGTGCCCATGTTCCACGCAAATGCCTGGGGCATAGCCTTTTCAGCACCTGCGGTCGGGGCCAAGCTGGTCATGCCCGGGGCCAAGATGGATGGGGCCTCGATCTATGAATTGCTCGAGACAGAGGGCGTGACCTTCTCGGCGGCGGTCCCAACTGTGTGGCAAATGTTGCTGCAGCATCTGCAGGCGACCAAGAGCAAGCTGTCGACCCTTAAGCGCGTCGTCATTGGTGGCTCAGCCGTGCCCGAAGCCATTGTCCGCGCCTTTGCCGATGATTATGGCGTTGATGTCACCCATGCCTGGGGCATGACAGAGACCTCGCCCATGGGCACCATGTCGACCCCGACCCCCGAAATCGCGGCCATGGATCGCGAGGCTCAGATTGCCTTTAAGCTGAAACAGGGTCGTCCCTGCAGCGGGGTCGAGCTGAAGCTGACCAATGATGAGGGCGAGCGCCTGCCGCATGATGGCAAGACCTTTGGCCGACTGAAGATCAAGGGCGCGATTATTGCCAGTGCCTATTTCAAGCAAGAAGGCGGCAATATCCTGGATGAAGAGGGCTTTTTTGATACGGGCGATGTTTCGACCATTGATGAGCACGGCTATATGCAGATCACGGACCGCGCCAAGGATGTGATCAAGTCGGGCGGTGAGTGGATTTCCTCAATCGATATTGAAAACATTGCCGTGGGTCATCCCAAGGCGGCGCTGGCTGCGGTAATTGGCGTTGCCCATCCCAAATGGGACGAGCGGCCGCTTTTGCTGGTCAAGCTCAAAGAGGGCCAGTCCGGGACACGCGATGAATTCCTGGGTTTCTTGGAGGGCAAGATCGCCAAATGGTGGACGCCGGATGATGTCGTGTTTGTCGATGACATCCCACTCGGTGCCACCGGCAAGATCGATAAGAAGGTTCTGCGCCAACAGTTTGAGTCCTATAAGCTGCCAACGGCTTGATCTCGGCCCAATCGTCGCTAGGGTCGGGTTAACGCAAGTTCAAGAGGACCAGACCGATGAAGCCAAGTCTTAAGGCCACCCAGACCTATCTGACCGTGGCGTTGGTGATTGCGATACTACCGATTGCCTCGATCTTGATTGGGGCCGTGGTGACCAAGACCGGCCTGATGAGCTGGAAGATCGGCTTTGGCCTCTTGACCTTTAAGGGCCCGCCCTTGCTGGCCATGGTTGGACTGGCAACCGGTTTGATCGGCCTGGTCCTGGCTCTGATCGTCGATGCCAAAAGCCTTTGGTTTAAGGGACTCTTACCCGTGGTTGTAACCTTGGCCGTGATGGGCGGCTTTGCTGGCCTTATGAACAAGGCCAAGGGCGTTCCCATGATCCATGATGTCTCGACTGACTGGACCACGCCCTTGACCTTTTCGCCGGCGGTTATGACGGCGCGGGGAACGGAGTCCAATCCGGTTGAGGCTGATCCGCGGGGACCTGGTAAGGACGGCGTGCCCGGCGAGCGGGTGGCTGATCTGAATGCCAAGGCCTGCCCAGAGGCCAAGCCCATCGTCTTGACCAGCGATGCGCCCGAGGCCTTTAACAAGGTCAAGGCTGCCTTGACGGGTGCAGGTCTGACCATTGTGACTGACGCCCCGGCCCAGGGGCGTATCGAGGCCGTGGCCACCAGCGCCCTTTACGGCTTCAAGGACGATGTGGTTGCCCGGATTGCCCCGGCCGAGAGCGGGACGCGCATTGATCTGCGCTCAATCAGCCGGGTTGGGATTTCCGATCTTGGCGCCAATTGCAAGCGCATCACGGCCCTTCGCGCGGCCATCGTCAAATAGGCAGCCTTAAGCCCGTAGGCGAAGTACCGAATCCAGGGCCACAGGGCCGTCGCAGATCAGGCGGCCCTGATGGACCATATGAATCACATGCGCCTGGATCGAGCGGGCGGCGGCTGGGTGCAGGCGCGAGTCCACAGCGGCATAAATGATCGGAACTATGGTCAATATGCTGGCTGGCCCGTTTGCAAGCTGGGCCAAGATCTGATCCTCACGCGCCCGGCGATGGTCGCTATAGGCCTGGATAAAGGGCCTGACCTCGATGATTGGCGGACCATGGGTTGGCCAAAGCGTTGTAAAATTGCGGGCCTGGATCGTATCAAGACTGGCAAAATAATCGCCCATATCGCCGTCGGGCGGTGTGATCACCGTGGTCGACCAGCCCATAATGTGATCGCCGGAAAACAGCGCGTTTTCTTCCGTCAGGGCATAGCAGATATGGTTTGATGTATGGCCCGGCGTACGGATGGCTTCAAAGGTCCAGCCTGGGCCCTTGATGATCTCGCCGCCGCTTAAGGTCACATCGGGCTGAAAGCCCTCATCATCGCCCGCCTCGGTGACCACATCACTGTCTTGGGCTTTTGGGACTATGGGTTTGGAATAGATTTTCGCGCCCGTCAGTGCAGCAAGGGGCCTGGCAAGCGGTGAATGGTCTAGATGATTATGGGTGATCAGAATATGGCTGACCGTTTCGCCCTCAAGGGCGGCAAGTATGGCCTCTAGATGGTCATCCAAGTCCGGACCCGGATCAATTACAGCAACCTGGCCCTTGCCAATGATATAGGTGCCGGTGCCGGTAAAGGTAAAGGGGCCAGGATTATTAGCAATCACCCGCCGGATTAAGGGGGAGACCTGATCAACGCGGCCGTACTCAAACTGAATGTCGCGGACGAAAGGGATCATGAGTCTAGCGCCTAAGAACGCTCGACAGGTCATAGCCTGCCGCTGCGCCAAGACCGATGAGTTCGGCTGGGGTGCGCTCACCGCTCAAGGCCTGACCAATCGACCAGGTGACGATCGAGCGAGTGCCAGAGCGGCAAAAGGCAAGCACCGGACCTGTTGCGGCATCAATGGCTTGGCGAACCTGATTGACCTGGTCTGGGGTCGGGCCGCCGACCACGGGAATGTGCACATAGCTAAGACCCGCAGCCTGAGCCGCCGCTGACATTTCTGCGCTGCTTGGTTGATCCGGAACCTCGCCATCTGGCCGGTTATTGATCACAAGGGCGAACCCTTGCGCGGCCGCGCCAGCCAGATCTGATGGTGCAATTTGCGGCGAAACCGAGAAGGATTCCGTGACCTTAAGGAATGTGCTCATAACGATTGATCTCCTGTCACGAATAGATGACCCGCTTTGTTGACACGGCTCAAGCCAAATGGAACTTTACGCCACGATTCCGGCCTGAAATCAGGCCTTTATGGGCCGATTTATGTTCCAATTTGTGTTTCGTCGTCTTTTGGTTGCGGTTCCGACCCTTTTTTTGGTCATTACCGCTGCTTTTTTTATGATGCGGGCGGCTCCAGGAAGCCCCTTTGATACCGACCGTAAGCTCCCGCCCCAGGTCGAGCGCAATATCTTGGCCAAGTTCGGCATGGACCGGCCCTTAGGCGAACAATACCTGACCTATATGGGCAATGTGTTGCAGGGCGACCTTGGTCCCTCGCTCAAATATCAAGATAAGTCGGTTGCTGATTTTATCCGCGAAGGCCTTCCTACCAGTGCGACCATTGGCCTGTCGGCCTTGACCTTGGCCTGTTTGATTGGGGTCCTGCTCGGGGTCATGGCGGCCTTACGACAAAACCAGATCATCGATAATGTGACCATGACCTTGGCGGTCTTGGGCGTCTGCGTCCCTACCTTTGTCACGGCACCCCTGCTAGTGCTTGTATTCGCGTCAATGCTTGGTTGGTTGCCGACAGCGGGGCTAAATGGGGTTCGAAGTCTGATCCTCCCGGTTGTGGTATTGGCCCTGCCGCAGATTGCGATTATTTCGCGCTTAGTCCGGGCCGGCATGGTCGAGGTCTTGCGGTCTAATTATGTACGCACCGCCAGGGCAAGAGGGTTGCCGGAGCATAGGATCGTATTGGGCCATGCCTTACGCGCCGCGATTTTGCCGCTGATCAGTTATCTTGGCCCAGCCTGCGCCGGCCTCTTGACCGGATCCCTGGTCATAGAAAAGATTTTTAGCCTGCCCGGCCTTGGCAAAAGCTTTGTTATCGGGGCCCTACAACGGGATTATACCGTCGTGATGGGGGTGGTGATCGTCTATGCCGGTTTGATCCTGCTGCTTAATCTGTTGGCGGACATTCTTTATGCCCTGCTCGACCCAAGGGTGAAATTGTCATGACCCCGACGTCTATGAGTCCTTCGCCTCGCCTTATCACTGGCCGCAGCCTTTGGGATGATGCTCTTCGTCGGCTCTTGGCCAACCGTGCAGCTGTGTTTAGCGGAATCCTGCTGGCCGCTCTTGTAATCTTGGCCCTGATTGGCCCGTTTTTGACACCCTTTGCTTATGACCAAATCAATAAGAACGATGTCTGGGCACCGCCCCTAACCGGTGGCCATTTGCTGGGTACCGACTCACTCGGCCGCGACCTACTCGCCCGCCTTCTAGTCGGGCTTCGCGTCTCTCTGGCCATTGGCGTGGTCGCAACTGCCGTATCCTTGGTCATCGGCGTGGCCTGGGGGGCGACCGCAGGGTTTATAGGCGGGCGCATTGACGAGATCATGATGCGGTTTGTCGATGTGCTCTATTCGCTGCCCTTTATCTTCTTCGTTATCCTTCTGACGGTGACCTTTGGCCGGAATGTTATTCTTATTTTTCTCGCCATTGGTGCGGTCGAATGGTTGACCATGTCGCGTATTGTTCGTGGTCAGACCTTATCCTTGAAATCCCGCGAGTTTGTTGAGTCCGCAAGAACGGTGGGCCTATCAAACGGGGCCATAATCGTGCGCCACATCGTTCCCAATCTGCTTGGTCCGGTTGTGGTCTATGTCACCTTGACCATTCCGGCGGTGATCCTGGCCGAGAGTTTTCTTAGCTTTTTAGGCATGGGCGTTCAGGAGCCCTTGACCAGTCTGGGCACGCTGATTTCGCAGGGCGCACAAGACATGGAGGCTGCACCCTGGCTCCTGATCTTTCCGTCTGTGACCATGGTGGCGACCTTGATGGCCTTTAACTTTATTGGCGATGGCCTGCGTGATGCGATTGACCCAAAGGACCGGTAAGACGGGTTCAGCGACTGCGCTGAGCCCGCAAGGCCAGCTGGCCGTCGACATTAATGAAAAAGCTGCCAAGCGCGGCCTTGCGGATCTTGACCGTCGAGCCAGCATGCGGCGATCGCAGCAGACTATTGGAATCGATTTGACGCCAAACCGCGCCGTCCTCAAGCACCATGACCCATTTGCCCGACGCATCGAGATAGGCGTTGGACAAGGTCGCGGTGACCGAATCCAGCTGCTCTTTTGGGACAACCTTGTCCAGGATATTCAGGCTACCGAGATCAAAACCAAAGGCCTGGCGACGCGCGGTGGCCGCCTGTTCGCGGTCGATCACGACGATGTCGCCCTTTTTCTCGGCTTCGCCCAGGCCTGCCGTTGCCGCGTCATAGCAGGCCAGGCGCACCGCCGCGTCGCTGATCGGACGGCAATCCATGACTGCTTGAAACACCTTGGTCGACGCCTTGTCCGCTGCCTGGGCCGGGGTGACCGCCAAGGTCAGGGTGATAAGGGCAAGGCCTGGGATCGCTTGCTTTGCTATCTGTTCGAACCGTGTCATCGCTTTGTCCTCGCCGATCATTGATCTGGCCCATTGAAAAGGTCCGCTGCGTGTTGCGCAATCTATTCCTAATCGGCCTTGTTGCATTTGTCCTGACCGGATGTGGTGCCCAAAACTCTCAGCGCGCGCCGTGCCCCGAAGGCAAGCTTTGCCTTGAGCTTGGCAATTCGAGCGAGCCGGTATCGCTCGATCCACATAAGACTCAAGGCACATGGGAAAACCGAATTGTTGGCGACATGCTCATGGGCCCAACCCAAGACGATGCTGGCGGTCGTGCCATTCCGGGCATGGCGACGCATTGGGAAACATCTGCCGATGGCAAGATTTGGACCTTTCATCTGCGCGATGCAAAATGGTCTGATGGCGTGCCGGTTACCGCAGATGATTTTGTCTTTGCCTTTCGCCGGATAATGGATCCCAAGACCGCCTCGGCCTATGCATCCTTGCTCTATATCCTGGAAAATGGACAGTCCGTCAGTGAGGGCACAAGACCTTTAGCGGCGCTGGGTGTTCGCGCCATCGACGCCAAAACCCTTGAGGTTCGTCTGTCCCATCCGGCCCCATTCTTGCCGGAACTGACCAAGCATCACACCATGTATCCGGTGCCCAAGCATGTGGTTGAAAAATGGGGCGATGACTGGATCAAGCCTCAGCATTTTGTTGGCAATGGTGCCTTTAAACTGACGCGCTGGACCCTCGGAGACCGGGTTGTGGCGGTTAAGAATCCGCTGTTCTATGAAGCCGATAAGGTTTGTTTTGATCAGATCAGCTGGTATCCGACAACCGACGCCAATTCCGCCCAAAAGCGGGTCAAGAACGGCGAGTTAGATATCACGACTGACATTGCCTCCAACAAGATCGCGATCCTGCGCCAACCGGATCAAATGCCAGATTATGTGCGGGTCAATACCTATCTGGGAACCTCATATCTAGCCTTCAACAATAATGTCCCAGCCTTGAAGGACAGGCGCGTGCGTCAGGCCTTATCTATGGCGATTGACCGCGACTTCATCACCCAAAAGCTGCTCCGGGGCGGTCAAAAGTCAGCCTATAGTTTTGTGCCGCCTGGTGTTGCTAACTATCCCGACCCGGCTAAGGCATCTTGGGGCGATTGGCCCCTGGCCAAGCGACAAGCCCAGGCCAAGGCGCTTTTGGCCGCGGCCGGCTATGGCCCAGATCGCCCTTTGACCCTGACCATCAAGCACCGCAATAGCGCCGATCCCATGCTGTTCATGCCCGCAATTCAGGCCGACTGGAAAGCGATTGGTGTCAATGCCAAGCTAGAACAAAACGAGGGGCAGATCGCCTATCAGTCATATCGTCTGCGAGACTTTGAAGTCGCCGATGCGGCCTGGATAGCCGACTATAATGACGCGATGAGCTTTTTATACCTGCAGCAATCGGCAACCGGCTCGCAAAACTATGGCGACTATAAAAATCCGCAATACGACGCCTTGTTAAAGCAAGCCGATAATGAGGTAGATGGCAAAAGGCGTGCGGTAATCCTGCGCCAGGCTGAGGCCATCATGCTAGATGACGCCCCGATTGCGCCGATCTATTTCTACGTCAATAAGAACCTTGTCAGCCCACAGATTACCGGCTGGGTCGATAATATTGTCGACTGGCACCGCTCGCGCTATCTGTGCCGCAAACCCGCGGCCTAGAGCGATTTTAGCCAGGCCAGGATCCGGCTATTGACCGCTTCTGGCTGCTCTTGCTGGGTCCAGTGACCACAGCCAGGCAAGATGTCTGCGCCGCGCAGGTCTGGGATCTGGGTGCGCATGGTGGCTAAGAGGTCGATCTTGCCAAGCATGCTCAAAACCAGGTCGCGCTGACCACCGATAAACAGGGCGGGCTGTTCGATCATGCGGCCTTGAAACTGTTTCAGATACTCAAAATCGCGGTCATGGTTGCGGTAGCGATTCAAGGGGCCGCGCAGGCCCGAGACCTCAAATTCGTTCACATAATAGTCAAGGTCTTCGGGCGACAGCCAGGCCGGGAAAGGGTTGGGATCAACCAGGCCTTCGAGCAAGGTTGCCTCAACCGGCTTGTTGCTGGGCCAGGTGCCATCGGGCGCATCACCGCTAATGGCATAATAGAATTTGCGCAAGAATCCGCGCAGATCGTCCTCGATGTCATTCTCCGCCTGGGGCGATTTTTGAAAATAGTATTGGTAGAAAAATTTGCCTTGCGACGTGAAAACCGCCTCAATCAGGTCGCTGAATGAGGCCTGGGGTACGCCCAGATAGGGCACGGATAGGCCGCAGACTGCACGCACGCGATCGGGCCGGATCAGGGCCGTGTTCCAGACCTGGGGCGCGCCCCAGTCATGGCCAATCAAGACGGCTTTTTCATTCGGGCTCAAGACCTCGATCAGGCCGACAATATCTCCAACCAAGGATTGCATGTCATAGGCTTCAATGGCGTGCGGCTTGGACGAGCCGCCATAGCCGCGCACGTCCATGGCCACAGCGCGGTAGCCGGCGGCGGCGATGGGGGCTAATTGATGGCGCCAGGAATACCAGCTTTCCGGAAAGCCATGGACCATCAGGACCAGAGGGCCGCTGCCTTGGCTGGCTATGCGGATGCGCCGGTTGCCGACACTTAAGGTCTGTAATTCAGGCATGATAAGTCCTAGTCCCATTTTGCATCGACCTTTTGGGTTTGAGCGGCCCTTAGTTGCGCCGCCTTGGCACGCTTAAAGCCATCTCGCGCTTGCTGTCTTTGCCAATAGGCCGCAATGGCAGGGGAAAACCGGCTATCCAGGCCAAGCGTATGAGCCAGTAAGAGGGCATAGGCGACAGAGATATCGGCGGCGGTAAAGCGATCAGCGGCGACATAATCAGACTTGGCAAGCAAGGCGTCTAGGCCCTTCAAGCGGGCGACGAACCATTTGCCATAATCCTCGGCGACCTGCGGATTGCGCCTTTCCTCAGGTTCTAGCCGCGTATAGCGAAGCACCAGGGTCTGCGGAAAGGTCAAGGTCGCCTCTCCATAATGCAGGGCATTGAGATAGGCGCCGTATCCGGGCTCGTCGACCTCTACGCCCAGGCCACCCGCCCCGAATTTGGCCGCCAGATATTCACAAATGGCAGCGGACTCGGTCATACGTACCGGCCCGTCAAAAAAGGCGGGTATGGTGCCGAGCGGGTTGATTTCAAGATAGGACCGCTCGTGCACCCTGGGCGGAAACGGCATGAGGTGAAGCTGATAATCTAGGCCAAGCTCTTCTAGCGCCCAGAGCGGGCGGAAGGATCGCGCATCATTGCAGTGATAGAGCTTGAGCATACCCGGTATTTCCTAACCTCGTGTTCGGTCATGATCGTCGCCGAACTTGGCCAATCATAACCGGTTTTGACAAAATGCCAGCCTGGCGGAATTGAAATCGTGACGAAGCCAGATGTTTAGGTCTAGGCTAGGGGCGAGTTTGAATGCTTGGAACCTGTCCATGTCTCCTGTTTCGACCCTAAAATCGGCCTTGGTCGCTGGGCTAGTTCTGGCCTTTAGCCTTTCGCCAGTCTCTGGGCTGGCCAAGCCAATCGAGCAACCAGCCCTCCTTTCGGCGGGTGCGGTGGCAGCGCCGGATGCTTTTGGCGCGGCGGCGGCTCAGCAGATCCTAAACAAGGGCGGTAACGCAGTGGACGCAGCGGTAGCCACCGCGTTTGCACTTGGAGTCTCGCACCCTTCTGCCGGCAATCTAGGCGGCGGCGGACTGATGACAGTCTGGATGGATGGCAAGCCCTATTTTCTGGACTACCGCGAACGGGCCCCTGCTAAGGCGTCGCGGGACATGTATCTCGATAAGAAGGCCAATGTGGTTGAGAGCTTAAGTGTTGTTGGTCCATTGGCAGCTGGTGTACCAGGCACCGTGCGTGGCATGGCTATAGCGCACAAGCGGTTTGGTCGTCTGAGTTGGAAGCAAGTGCTAGCCCCCGCCATAGGACTGGCCAGGGATGGCTTTCTCGTCAATGACCGCATGCAACAGGCGCGCGACGAGTCGGCTCCGGAGTTTGCAGGCAAGACCAATTTCAGCGCCTATTATGCCCCCATGATCGAGGGCAAGGTTTTTCGACAGCCTGACCTAGCGGCGACCTTGCAGCGTATTTCCGATCAGGGCGATAAGGGCTTTTATGAGGGCAAGACGGCGGATCTGATTATTGCCCAAATAGGTCGTGGTCCAGTCAAGGGCGTGATCACCAAGACCGATCTGGCCGGATATAAGGCAGTTTGGCGTGAGCCGATCCGCACAACCTGGAACGGGATGGACATCATTACCGCGCCGCCGCCTAGTTCTGGCGGGATTGCCCTGACCCAGCTTCTGACTATGAAGTCTAACCTCGCGCCAGCCTTTGAGGGCGTGGCCCATAATAGCCCGCAATACATCCATCTGATCGCTGAGATCGAAAAGCGGGTCTTTGCCGATCGCGCCGAATACTTGGGCGATCCCGATTTCGTCAAGGTGCCGGTCTCGGCCCTGATCGATCCGGCCTATCTGGCGCGCCGTTCGGGTGAGGTGAAGGCCTTGACTCCATCGGTACTAGCCTCGGTTCAGCCGGGCCTTGAAAAGCCCCAGACCACGCATTTTTCGATCGTTGATCGCTGGGGCAATGCGGTGGCCAATACCTATACGCTTAATGGCAGCTTTGGCTCCGGTGTCGTGGTCGAGGGCGGCGGCTTTCTCTTGAATAACGAGATGGATGATTTTTCGGTCAAGCCAGGCGTGCCGAATATTTATGGCGTCGTCGGCGGCGCGGCCAATGCAATCGCCCCGTTTAAGGCGCCATTGTCGTCTATGACTCCCACCATTGCGCTCAAAGACGGCAAGGTCGCCATGGTTGTCGGAACCCCTGGCGGCTCGCGTATATTTACCTGGGTGTTCCAGGTCATGGTCAATGCCTATGACTTCAAGATGCCGCTTCAGGAAGCGGTCTCGGTTCAGCGCTTTCATCACCAGCTGTTGCCGGAAAACCTAATCATGGCCGAAAGCTTTGCGCCGTTGTCTGAGCCGGTGGTCAAGGCGCTCGAGGCTCGAGGCTATAAGGTGGACAATAATGGCTGGAGCGGCGATGTTGAGGCGATCCAGATTTTGGATGGAAAGCCCGTCGCCGCGTCTGATCCCCGCGGTTGGGGCGTTTCTCTAATGGTACCGTGATCGAGTGCGTCCGTTTTTGACGCAGGCCATGTCTAGGGTGCCTGCCAACAGAGACTTGATTGGCGGAGACCATTGATGACGGATCAGGCCTTTATCCTGGCGGGTTTGGCGGCGGCCCTGGTGGTCGCCGTCCTAGCCTTAGTCTGGGCGCTCGCTGAGCGACGCCGGGCGAATGCGGCCCAAGACTTTGCCGCCGATCTGGACCGGCAACTCGCCGCAGCGCAAGAACGTAGCCGAATGCTAGAAGATGCCAAGACCGTCATGGCCGAGGCCTTTGCTGCAGTTTCAGCCAAGACGGTCGACCAGGCCAGCGAGGCCTTCCTAAAGCGTGCTGAGGCCGATTTTGTCGCGCGCGAGCAACTGGCCCATGCCCGGATGGAAACCGTGCTCAAGCCGGTGGCTGAGACTCTGGCTAAGTTCGAGGTTCAGGTTCAGGCGATTGAAAAGGCCAGGGCCGAAGAAACGGGCGGGCTGAAAGAACAAATTTCTGCCCTGATGACGGCTTCAGTGGCGACCCAGGATGAGGCGCGAAAGCTATCTGCGGCGCTGCGGCGCGGCGCTGGCGTGCAAGGGCGCTGGGGTGAACAGACCTTGCGCAATGTGCTGGAGGCCGCTGGCCTGCATAACCGTTTCGATTTCCAAGAGCAGTTTTCGGTCGACACTGAAGAGGGTCGCCGTCGTCCCGACGTCAAGGTCCAGATGCCCGGCGGTGGCGTGTTTGTCATTGATGCCAAGGTCTCATTGAACGCCTTTATGGAGTCGCTCGAGGCCGCCGATGACCTCAGCCGTGAGGCCGCCATGGCGCGTCATGCGGCCAGCGTTAAGACGCATATGGGCCAGCTATCGGCCAAGGCCTATTGGGACCAGTTCGATAATTCGCCCGACTTTGTCGCCATGTTCGTTCCCGGCGACGGGTTCTTGGCCGCAGCGCTGGACCGCATGCCGGACCTGATGACGGAGGCCATGGATCGCAAGGTCCTGCTGGTCACGCCCACCACCTTGTTTGCCTTGTGCAAGGCGGTCGCCTATGGCTGGCGGGTCGAGGAACAGTCGCGCAATGCGGAACATATCGCCAAGCTGGGCAAGGAACTTTATAAGCGGGTCTCGGTGATGGGCAGCCATGCGGCGGCTCTGGGCAAGGCGCTAGATGGGGCCGTTGGGCGCTATAATCAATTTGTCGGCTCGCTCGAGACCCAGGTCTTGACCCAGGCGCGCCGGTTTGAAGACCTGGCCGTCGATCATGAGGGCCGCAATATTGCCGCGCTCGAGCCGATTGAAACCGCCACCCGGCCCGTGACCAAATTGCTAGCGGACGATACGCCGCCATTGATTTAAATCTCAATGAGGCAATAACCCGCATGGACGGGCTTGGCTGTCCGGTTCAGGGTTGATGGACCAATAAGGACCATCATTATGAGCCGCCTGAAAAGCCATTTCGAACGTCACCTGGTTGCCCGGATCGGCTGGCTGCGCGCCGCCGTGCTTGGCGCTAATGATGGCATTGTCTCAACCGCTAGCCTGATCGTCGGGGTCGCCGCCGCTGCCGCAAAGCCCGCCGATATCCTGATTGCGGGGGTCGCTGGCCTGGTGGCGGGGGCCATGTCCATGGCGGCTGGGGAATATGTTTCCGTCAGCTCGCAGTCAGACACGGAAAAGGCAGATCTGTCCCGTGAACGGCTAGAACTGGCCTCGGACGAAGAGGCCGAGCGGCGAGAGCTGGCTGAGATCTATATAGCCAGGGGTTTGGATGCCGAAACCGCGCAAAAGGTTGCGCTTCAATTGATGGCCAAGGACGCCCTCGGTGCCCATGCCCGGGAAGAGCTGGGCATATCCGAGATCACTACGGCCCGGCCGATTCAGGCGGCTCTAACTTCGGCGGCAGCCTTTACGGCTGGTGCGGCCATGCCCCTGATTGTTGCCGCCCTAGTGCCTGGTCCATCGCTGGCCATAGCGGTTTCAGTCGCCTCGCTTGGGGCCTTGGCTGTACTGGGCATGGTCGGGGCTAGGGCCGGCGGGGCCAATGCCTGGCGTGCGGCCTTGCGCGTGACTTTCTGGGGCGCCTTGGCCATGGCCTTGACCGCTGGCATAGGCCGATTGGTCGGAACAGCGGTCTAGTCTAGATCCGCTCGCTGATCTTGATCGCCGCCCGGCACCCGGCCCGGATCAGGCCAGCCAGCAGCGGATAACCGGGCGTCTCTAATGCCCCTTCGGCAATCGCCTCATCGCGATGGGCCAGCTCATCGTTGCGAAATTGAGTCAGGTCGGCGGCCAGGCCCGGGCGCTGATCGGCGACCTCGGCGATCTGGGCGGCATAGTGTTCCTCAATCACGGTCTCGACCGCAGCGGTACAGGCATGGGCCGCCTTTTCACCCAGCAGCGCAGTGCCTGCGCCCAAGGCAAATCCCGCCATGCGCCATAGCGGGGCCATCAGGGTTGGCCGCACTCGGTGCTCGGTCAAGAGCTTTTCAAAGGCGGCCAGGTGCACGGCCTCATGCGCCTCCATCTCAGCCAGTTTTCCGGTAATGCGCTGTTTGCCCTGGGCCCGCGAAAACACCGCCCTTTGCCCGCGATAAATATGCACAGCACCAAGTTCACCGGCATGATCGACGCGCAAGATTTCAGCCAGCCTTACAGCGCCTGCGCCTTGGCCCGGACGGGCGGGAATAGGTGTGCCGCTCATGGTCTAGACCTTTTTGACAAGGGCTGAGGCGGCGCTAAATCCAGCCAGGCCCAGTGAAATCAGAAAATTCCAACCGGCCATGGATAGGCCAAGCCAGACCCAGGCCGCTTCATCGCAGCGCGGCGGCTTGACCTTTGCGCCCTGAAGCGCGGCGGTGAGGGAGTCGAGGCTAACGGCCCCGCCCACGCCGCTGCAGGTGGTTGGGCCTGGCCACCACTTCCACTCGGCCCCGGCATGAAACCCGGCCAGATAGGCGCCATAAACAAAGACCACAGCCAATAGGGCCGCCAGGACGCGGCGTGCGGGCTGCGATCGGGTGAGCCGATAAAGGCCAGCTCCAGCGAGGCCCAGGCCCAGGGCGACCCAATAGACTTCGCGCTGTTTGAGGCAAAGCGTGCAGGGCGCGAGCCCGCCAAAGGTCTCAAACCCATGGGCAATGGCCAATAATAGGCCAGAGACGAGGGCGGCAATCAGGGCCTGCCAGGCGGTCAGGCGACGGATCAGATCGGTCATGGATACCAATCTAGCGCAGGATCGCGTCCAGCCCAAGAGGCGCCTGGTCGCAGCGGTCCAAGTGTTTGCCGACTAACGCAGCAACTTGACCGCCAAAAACCCGCCAATGACGACAACCAAGGCCACGGTCGTAACCAAGATCATGCGCTTTTCGATCATGGCCTGAACCTGGACGCCAAAGCGCTTGATCAGATAGGCTTCTAGAAAGAAGCGGCCGCCGCGGGTGGCGACCGAGGCCGCGATAAAGATGGGAAAGCTGAACT
This sequence comes from Caulobacteraceae bacterium, assembly GCA_044376615.1. Classification (GTDB taxonomy): domain Bacteria; phylum Pseudomonadota; class Alphaproteobacteria; order Caulobacterales; family Caulobacteraceae; genus CAISGS01. Next base: position 6,320 of record JBILKO010000032.1, on the reverse strand, counting down.
GGGCCAGGCCCGAGGCGATGGTCACCAGCTTATAGGGTATGGGGGTAAAGCCCTTGATCAGGATCACCCAGACCCCCCATTCAGCATACCAGGCTTGAAACTGGGCCACGCCGCCAGTGTGTCCGGTTAGGGCAAGAAGCGCGTGGCCAATGGGTTCCAGATAATAGCCAATCGCATAGCCTAGCGCACCGCCCGCTACCGAGGCCGCGGTACAGATCGCCGCATAGGTATAGGCCTTCTCCGGCTTGGCCAGGATCATCGGGGCCAGCATGACATCGGGCGGCACCGGAAAAACCGAACTTTCTGCAAAAGACACAATCGCCAGCCACAGCCCAGCCAGGCGGTGCCCCGAAAGGTTCAGGATCTTATGATATAGGCGGCGCAGCATGAGGTCATCCTTATCGAGCGTCATTGGTTAGCAGGAATCCTTCGGCCTGTCCTAGAGGCTAGGCGGCAATCCTGGACCCGGACCTCGCCAAAAAATTAATCAGCTAGAAATTTTTATCGGTAACTATAATTACCAAACGGGAGGAGGGCTGACTGTGAGTCTTCGACCCCTTGATATTGATTTGCCCCTAAAGGCACGAGGAGCCCAAGGCATGAAATTCAAGTCCATCAACCAAGCCTTCACCCTGGTTGGCGTCATCCTGATGATCCTGTTCGGGGTTGGCACGGGGACCGGTATTTGGGCGGTCATCAAGCTATCGGCAGAAATGCAGGACATGGCGGTTTCGTCTCAGATTATCCGCACCCACATGCTGGCGGATATGAATCATGATGCCATCAGAGGCGACGTGCTTTTGGCGCTAGAATCTCAGGTGCCTGGTTCGATAATTAAGCTTGACCAGGTCCGTCAAGACTCTGCTGACCATGCCAAGGAGTTTCGTGAATCGGTTCAGGAGAATTTGGCCCGTGCGTCGGACCCTAAGATCCATGATGCCCTGGTCAAGGTTCAAGCGCCACTGCTCGACTATCTTGCCGATTCAGAAAACCTGTTGGCAGATGTTTCAACCGATCCGCAAAAGGTTCGCAATGAGCTCAAAGGCTTTATGGACAAGTTCCATACGCTTGAAACTGCGATGGCCGATACAACCAACACCATCCAGCTCTCGATGGATGAAGAATCCAAGCGGATTGATGCCATGACCAAGGTCATTAAGGTCCTGACCACCTTGGCCCTCGTCCTCGGCCTGGGTATGTGCTTTCTCTTGATCATGGTGGCCAAGGCCCAACTGGTCAAACCGCTGGTCGACGTCACCGGTGCAGTCGACGAACTGGCCAAGGGCAATTATGAGATTGATGTCCCGACCAGCACGCGGTCGGATGAGCTTGGCCTACTAACCCGGTCCTTGGCCGTGTTTAAACAGGTAATCGCTGACCGTGCTAGCGAGGTTGAGGCCGCCGAGCAACGTGCGCTTCTTGAGCGTGAACGCGAGGAAAACGAACGCCGCCGCCTGGAGTCTGAGCGCGAACAGCTGCAAATGGTCGAAGCCATTGGCCGCGGCCTGGAGCGCCTATCCAATGGTGACCTCTCTGCCCAGTTGAACGAAACCTTCGCGCCTGAATTCGAAACCCTGCGCAAGGATTTCAATACGACGATCCAGAATCTGCGGACCACCATTCAGGCGGTGATGAGCACGGCCAATGGCATGAATAGCGGCATTGAAGAAATCAGCCGCGCCTCTGACGACTTGTCGCACCGGACTGAAAACCAGGCGGCCAGCCTGGAAGAAACCGCTGCCGCTCTTGACGAGGTTACGGCGACGGTTGCCTCCAGTTCAGATGGCGCCCGCAAGGTTGCCAGCGCCATGTCGGAGACACGTAATGATGCCAGCTCTTCAGTTGAGGTGGTGCAAAACGCGGTCAATGCCATGGGCGAGATCGAACACTCGTCGCGCCAGATTAGCAAGATTGTCGGTGTGATTGACGAAATCGCCTTCCAGACCAACCTGTTAGCCTTGAATGCTGGGGTTGAGGCGGCTCGGGCGGGTGAGGCAGGCCGCGGCTTTGCGGTCGTCGCCTCTGAAGTGCGGTCCTTGGCCCAACGCTGCGGCGAGGCGGCGAAAGAGATCAAGGGTCTGATCAGCGCCAGCTCCGGCCAGGTGGAATCGGGCGTGAAACTGGTGGCGGCTGCAGGCGATGCGCTTGGCCGGATCGTCGGCAATATCACCGAAATCGACACTCTGATTGCCGAGATTGCGACCTCATCAAGCGAACAGGCCACCGGCTTGTCTGAGGTGAATACGGCCGTAAACCAGATGGATCAGGTCACGCAACAAAACGCGGCCATGGTTCAGGAAATGTCGACGGCGGCCTCGACCCTGAAATGGGAAACCAGCGAACTGAACCGCCAAATGAGCCATTTCAAATTGGACAATAATGCTTCTGGCGGCACTCGTCCGCAAATGGCAGATCCTGGAGTGCATAAGCCGGGGAACAATCCCGTTGCCCAGGCCCAGGCTAAGTTGGCCAAACTCTCGGCAAGCCTAGGGACCGCGACCGCGGAAGGCTCACGAAACTGGGAAGGCTTTTAGGCCAGCGCCAACAAAGAGTCCCAACTTGGCGGGTGGGGTGCGGTGGTCGCGCCCTACCCGCTTTTTTGTATCGCAGACCCCCGCTTATTGCCCGCAATCCGCGTTCCAAAAGTCTTGATTGTTATCAGTTTCAAATGATACTATATGTCCACAGGCATGGAGCGCGCACATGGGTCAGGACCTGTTTGATAACCCGCTAGGCACGGACGGATTCGAATTCGTCGAGTTTACCAGCCCTGATCCTTCCAGCCTTGCACGCCTGTTTGAGCAGATGGGCTTTGCGGCGGTGTCGCGCCACCGCTCCAAGAGCGTGGTGCGCTATGCCCAGGGCGACATCAATTTCCTATTGAATATGGAGCCGCAGGGCCAAGCAGCAGCCTTTCGTGCCGCACACGGCCCGTCGGCCAATGCCATGGCGTTTCGGGTCAAGGATGCCGCCAAAGCACTAGCCCTCGCCGTCGCGCGCGGTGCGACACAGGTCCAGGGCCCGGTCGGCCCCATGGAGCTGAATATCCCGGCCATAGAGGGCATAGGCGGCGCAAATCTGTATCTCGTCGACCGTTATGGTGCTCAGGAAATCTATGATGTCGACTTCGTCGCCATTGAAGGCGCTCAGGCGGCCAAACAGGCCAGCGATCTTGGCCTGACCTATCTCGATCATCTGACCCATAATGTGTTCCGTGGACGGATGGATGTCTGGGCCGGATTTTACGAGCGCATTTTTGGGTTTCGGGAGATCCGCTATTTCGACATTGAGGGTCATGTCACGGGCCTATTGTCCAAGGCCATGACCAGCCCGTGTGGCAAGATCCGCATTCCTTTAAATGAAAGTAAGGACGAACAGTCCCAGATTGAGGAATTCTTGAAGGATTATCGCGGCGAGGGGATACAGCATATTGCCCTGGGCTGCCGCGATATTCACGCCTCAGTCGAGGCCATGCGTGCGGCAGGGGTGCGGTTTCAAGACACGCCTCAGACCTATTATGAGCAGCTTGACGCCCGCGTTCCCGGTCATAATGAAGACGTTACGCGACTGTCGGCCAACCGGATCTTGCTCGATGGGGCACCGACCCAGGGGCAGGGCCTTTTGTTGCAGATCTTTACCGAAAACATGGTCGGTCCGATCTTTTTTGAATTGATCCAGCGCAAGGGCAATGAGGGCTTTGGCGAGGGCAATTTTAAGGCCCTGTTCGAATCTATTGAGCTAGATCAGATCCGCCGCGGCGTGGTCCGGTTCGAGGATCAAGGTGCATGACCAAGTCCTATGGGATACCTTTGCGTGGCAGCCAAGGTGAGCACTCACGCCAAGCCCATGCCGATATGCCTGAAGGCACCTATGAGCGTGAAGTCTCCAAGGAAGGGTTTTTCGGGCCCGCAGCCTTTTTCCATCATCGCCACCCGCCCACGGGTTGGACCCAGTTTGAGGGGCCGCTAAGGCCAAGGGCGTTTGATTTGGCTAGCCTGGCCCCACAGAATATTGGTCCCTGGACCGCGCCAATAGTCCTGCACAGTAGTGCCTGCGAGATTAGGTTTTGGCACCTTGCTGCACCCATGCCTGGTCTGGCGCGAAACGCCGATGGCGACCAGATTCTGTTTATCCATGCCGGAAGCGGCGCGCTCTTTTGCGACTACGGCCATCTGAGCTACGAGGCTGGCGACTACATCTATCTGCCGCGGGGCACGGCTTGGCGCCTAAGCCCGGATCAGGTGAGCCAGGTCTTGATGATCGAGGCCACGAATGCGCATTTCAGCCTGCCCGATAAGGGCTTGCTGGGTGGTCATGCCATATTTGATCCGGCGATGTTTGATATGCCCCAGATGAACGAGGCCTTTCGCGCGCACCAGGACGAGCCTGGGAATGTCACCATTCGGATCAAAAAGCGCGGCGAAGTGTCGTCCGTCACCTATCCCTATAATCCGCTCGATGCCGTGGGTTGGCATGGAGACCTGTCGCCGCTGCGGATCAATGTGCGCCACATTAGGCCCGTGACCAGCCACCGCTACCACCTGCCGCCCTCGGTCCATACCTGTTTTGTATCAAACCGGTTTGTGGTCTGCACCTTTGCACCGCGGCCGTTCGAGACCGATCCCGGGGCCCTGAAGGTGCCGTTTTTTCACAACAATGACGATTTCGACGAGGTTTTATTTTATCACGCAGGTGATTTTTTTAGTCGTGACAATATTGATGCGGGCATGATGACCTTTCACCCCAGTGGGTTTACCCATGGCCCTCACCCTAAGGCCTTGAAAAACATGCTTAACTCGGCCAAGCCCGCGACTGACGAATATGCGGTCATGATTGATACGCGCGACCCTTTAGAGGTTGGAAACGCTGCCCTTGGCGTCGAAAATGCCGATTATGTGAACAGCTGGCGCACCCCATAAGCGCCTGATGGCTGGCCAGGCGCGAAAAACCGTGGCGAGATCACACTAGTGTTCTGTTTGTCTGGTCCAAGAGGGTTATTCTATGAAGCTTGCCTCACTAAAATCGGGCCGGGATGGCCAACTGGTCGTGGTCTCAAATGATCTGGCCTGGTTTGCACCGGCCAGTGCAATAGCCCCGACCCTTCAGGCCGCTCTAGATGACTGGGGTCGTTGTGAGCCCATGCTGCGGGCCTTGGCCTTAAGTCTCGAAAGCGGTGGCCAGCCGCGCGAACGGTTCCACGAGCACGAGGCCGCTAGTCCCCTGCCGCGTGCCTATCAATGGGCCGATGGCTCGGCCTATGTGAATCATGTCGCCCTGGTGCGCCAGGCCCGCGGTAGCGAACTGCCGATCAGCTTTTGGACCGATCCCCTCATCTATCAGGGCGGCTCAGACGTATTCCTGGGCCCGCGCGATCCCATTCCTTTGGCTGATGAAGCCTATGGCTGCGACCTAGAGGGTGAGATTGCGGTGATTATCGGTGATGTGGCCATGGGCTCTGATCCCCAGACCTGTGCGGCCGCTATCCGGCTCGTCATGCTGGCCAATGATGTCAGCCTGCGCGAGCTGGTGCACGGCGAAATGGCCAAGGGCTTTGGCTTTTTCCATTCCAAGCCCTCAAGCGCCTTTTCACCCGTGGCGGTTACGCCAGATGCCCTGGGCTCAGCCTGGCGTGACGGCCGTATGCATGGTCGGATGGAGGTTGCGATCAATGGTCAGCCCCTAGGTGAGCCTGATGCTGGCATTGACATGGTTTTCGATTTTCCCACCCTGATCGCGCACGCGGCAAAGACCCGGGACCTGTCGGCCGGCACCATTGTCGGATCCGGTACAGTCTCTAACCGTGGGGCCGATGGGGGACCGGGCCGGCCTTTGGATCAAGGCGGTGTAGGCTATGCCTGCATTGCCGAGGTCAGAACGGTCGAGGCCCTGCTTAGCGGTGAGGCAAAAACCCCCTTCTTGCGCTATGGCGATACCATCCGGATCGAAATGCGCGACGAGCGGCGCCACACTCTGTTTGGTGCAATTGAACAGGTGGTCCTGCCAAAATGAGCCATCCCAAGCCGATTGGGTCCGTATCTGACCAGGGCGCAGCCGAGCCGCGTCTGAAGCTCGATGCCTATCTGCCCTATCGGCTATCGATCGCCTCGAACGCGGTGTCACGTCTGATTGCACGGGCCTATGAGGACCGATTTGCCCTGACCATCCCGCAATGGCGCCTGATCTGTGTTCTGGCCGAAGACGGTCCAAGCCCGCAGCAAGCCATCGTTGCCCGCACCGCCATGGACAAGGTAACGGTCAGCCGAGCCGCCCAGGGCCTGGTGCGCCGTCGTCTCGTGGCCCGGACTGTGCATGAGGTGGAT
>JBILKO010000174.1:0-2697 GCA_044376615.1 Caulobacteraceae bacterium | reverse complement strand
CTCCCTTCCGAAAAAACAGACTATCCGAAGGCTCACAAATTGGCAGAGCGCATCCTGACCCTGCCCTGTGACCAACGTTATGATCAAAACGATATGGCCCAGATTGTGGCTGCGGTTCGCGGGGTTATATGACCCACCCCTATGCCAGCCTTGCCTATGCCCAAGCGTTTGGGGCGGACTTTGAACCGATTTATCTGCCCGGGATGGACATACATGTCTTGAAGCGGCGGATCGGGGGAACGCCCTATTTTGATGCTATGGGACCCTATCCCCTATCCGCTGTGACTTCAGTTGATCGGGCACGCGATGATTTTGCGATCCTTGCCTCCCATCGACTAGTATCGCTTGTGCTTGTGGTTGACCCCATGCGGGCCCCAACCTTTCTGGCCATGAACAAGGTTTTTGATCAGGTAAAGCCATTTAAAGACCATTTTGTCCGAGAGCCCAGCCTAGACCAACCTTATAGTGATCATCACCGTGCAAAAGTGCGCCGTGCTTATAGGGCCTGTGAGACTCGTATTGTTAGCCTTGCCGATCATTTGGACGACTGGTCCAGTCTATATGACGCGCTAAGCCTCAAGCATCAGATCGGCGGCATTCAGGCGTTTGATCGTCGGTATTTTGATAGCCTGGCCAAGCTCGAGCCACTCATGATTGCGGCGTTTATTGAGGAAGCGCTTGTCTCTGCGCATATCTGGATTCGGTATCAAGGCTATGCTTATGCCCATCTCGCTGCCTCCAGCCAAGAGGGTTATCGTCAGAGCGCGGCCTACGCCGTTTATGATCATAGTTTCAGACATTTTGCTGACCAGGGTGTTCGCATGGTCAATCTTGGCGGCGGTGCGGGTATCGGTGCTCCTTCACAGGGCCTAACCTATCTGAAACAGGGGTTCAGCACCGGGACCCTGCCCTGTTACCTGTGCGCTAAGATTACCGACCCCGAAGTTTATGCCAAGCTATCGGCTGGTCGCCAGACAGCATTCTTTCCGGCCTATCGTGCTCCCGTTTAGGCCGTTTCCCAGTAACGGTTTTCCGCGACAAGGGCTTGATAGTCCTCTTTAATCACACCGACAATTATCCGGTCCCAGTAGCGGCCATTTCTGAAGTGCCAGCGCCGCTGCCGCCCTTCTTCCTTCCACCCGCACTTGCCGAGATAGAGCTTTTGCGAGGCCGTATTGTATTCGATGATATCTCCATCCAAACGCTCCAATCGCAACTGTTCAAATGCATACCGCATAACGGCCATGACTGCATCTTGGCCATAACCCCGGCCTTTTAGCTGAGGGTCGCCGAGCAGCATGCCATGAAAGGCATTGCCATTCTTCATATCGATATTGACCAGATTGGCTGTGCCGATCGGGCTACCATCGTCGGTGCGGGTGATCACATAGCGCTGATGGGCCGGGTTCTGACCTAGATCCTTGAGCCAGGCCGATAGGGACTCAGAATTGGTTGCAAAGCGCCAGCCGCCGAGCATGTTCCAAAGCTCTGGGTCATTGGCCCATTGGTGAAGGAACGGCAGGTCCGCCTGTTCAGGTGCCCGCAAAATGACCGACTTGCCGTAGATATTCATGACTTTCCCCCAAGCGCACTACCCTAGTCCGTGCGCGTACAGACCACATAAATACTGGCGCAAAGGTCGGGATATTGCATGCCCAGTGCATAGCAGCCATCCATATAAGCCTGATTGATAATGTCGGTCTTTAACAGCCTATCGAACTGGAAATTGGCAAATGGCTTAAAGAATACGCCGCCGCGTTGGAGTATGTTTAAACCAGCGCTTGAGGCGTCACGCTCGAGCGTGTCGAGCGTGTAGGTGATTCTGTGACCGTGCTCAAACTCGTCGGCCGTTACCGCGGAATTATGACTGATCAAGCCCATTTTTACAGCGATTTGCCGCGATGGCGCGTTGGCATTGGGCACAACTAAAAACAATCGGCCGCCAGGGCTTAACCAGCTTCTAACCTTCTGCAACACAGCAATTGGGTCGTCCAAATGTTCAAGAGTGTGGACGAAAAAGATCGCGTCATATTCCGGCTGAAGATCAACATCTTCGAAGCGGCCGTGAATAAACTTTACCTTGGGATCGACTTGCTGGCGGGCTTCCGCAATCAGGTTTTCTGCCGCCTCAACGACGGTTAGGTCTGGATACTGGGCGGCTAAGATCTTGGTAAAGGCACCCTTATAGCAGCCAAGCTCCAAGGCCTTGCCTTTGGGCAGCAGCGGATCAAACGCCCGCATCATATAGTGACGCAGCACATGATCGAAGTCATAGGCATATTGATGGGAGTCTAGATCTCTGGACTCGTGAATAAAATCGCGCAACGCTCTGTCCCCTATCCCTGGCCTGGCTTGTACATTCGCCTTTCGGGCGGCTGGTACCATTCGTCCAGATTGGCCGGGACCCTGGCATTATACCCCAGTATTTGTCGGCTTATGGCGGGCAGGCGCTCGCCCGCCTCATATCCAAGCAATCTTGGATAGTCGCATTGTTGTTTGAAAAACGGCGCCGTGAAGGTCAGCGTCAGGGCGCGTCTCGGTGCAGATGAGGTATTACGCCCGGCCGCGTGCCATAGATTGGAGTTAAACAGCAATATGCTGCCCGCTGGCCCAATCGCCCGCTCCGCCTCGGCAAAAAATAAGGCCTCGTCGGGCTTTTCTTCCACCAAATGCGAGCCCGAGAGCAAATAGGTGGCG
>JBILKO010000031.1:0-23708 GCA_044376615.1 Caulobacteraceae bacterium | reverse complement strand
CCTATCGCCCCAAGGCATAGACGCCTGTGACATCAATCCGCACCTTCAGCTCGCCCTCGGCGATGGGCGTGGGGCCGGAATCGGCGCTCATCTTGGCCATGGCAAACACCATGGGGCGCGGCGCGGCGGGCGGCATCCTCGATCTCCTGCGGATTTTTCAGGCCAAAGCCAATGCCACTGACCTGATTGACCCCCGCGCCGACAACAGCATCCAGGGTGGCACCCAGACGGCCCAAATCATTGACCGTGATCGTCACAGAATTATTGGCCTGATAGCCGGTCAGGCGAGGTGGCAGGTTGGGCTCATAGGCGTATTGGGCATTGAGATTAAGCCCGGTGGTCTGGATGTCGCTGGGCTTAAGGCCCTGCTTGGCCAGGACCGCAAACACCTTGGTCATCCGCTCGCGATTGCTGGCCATGGCCTGGGCGGCCGTGGGGCCAGTGGTTTCAACGGCCAAGGTGATCTGGGCCATGTCGGGGGCGGCGCGAACCTCGCCATAGGCGCTGAGGCTAAGGCGCGGCGCAGTATCGGCGGCGGCCACTTGCGCCTGGGCGGGCACGGCGACGGCAAGCGGGGCAAAGATCAAGGCCAGGGCCAAGGGGGTCCAGATTGGGCGCATCATAAGGTCTCTCCACAAACACTTGACCGATCCTGCCCGCCCGAACATGAACAGGGCCTTTAAGCGGCGCGCGAGCCATGCTAAATCCGCCGCCCATCCCTTAGGGGGCCTGTAGCTCAATGGTTAGAGCCGACCGCTCATAACGGTCTGGTTGGGGGTTCGAGTCCCTCCAGGCCTACCAACTCCCAATCAAGCCGCCGTATAGCCGCCGTCGATAACCAGTTCGGCCCCGGTCATAAAGCTGGATTCGTCAGACGCTAGGAACACAATCCCGTCGGCGATTTCGCGGGCCATGCCCATGCGGCCGAGCGCGTGGCGCGAAATGATCAGGTCGCGCATCTCATTGCCGTTTTCGGCCTCGTGCAGGGCATTGGTGACCATGGGGGTATCGATAAAGCCCGGATGTACCGAATTGACCCGGATATTCAGCGGGGCCAGTTCCAGGGCGCTGGCCTTGGTCAGCATCAAGACCCCGCCCTTGGAGGCGCAGTAGGCCGTAGCACCTGCCATGCCGACCTTGCCAAGGATGGACGACAGATTGATGATCGAGCCACCGCCGCCCTCGGCCATGATCGGGGCCACAGCGCGCATGCCTAGGAAGGTGCCGTCCAGATTGACCGATAGGACCTGACGCCAGCCGGCATAGGTTGCCTCTAAGAAGGGCTCGCCACCGCCAATACCGGCGCTATTGATCAGGACATCAATCTTGCTAAACCGCGCCTTGGCTGCTGTGGCAACCTCGGCCCAGCGGGCTTCGTCGGTTACGTCCTGGGTCAGGAACAGGGCCTGGTGGCCCTGGGCGGTCAGGGTCTCGGCAAGGTCTTGGCCTGCAATGCTGGACATATCGGTCAAAACCAGATGCGCGCCTTCCACCGCCAGCCGCCGCGCGCTTTCGGCGCCAAGGCCCGAGGCTGCGCCCGTTATCAAGATCACCTTGCCCGCTACCCGTCCGGCCATGGGTCTGCTCCCTTTTCTTGCCGAGCCTTGCTGGCCCGATCTTGCCGTCAGCTTGGCAGGATTGCAGGCGCTGGCAAGGTTGGACAAGTCTTGAAAGCGATGCAGATTTCCGGTATGTTTCCGGAAGTATCAATAGGGGACCTCAAATGGTCGCGACCGATCAAACCCCGCTTGGCCAATTTCGGGCCCGGCAAAAGCGCCAAGGCCTGATGCGGCTTGAGGTTCAGGTGCGCAAGGACGATGCCGCCCTGGTGCGCAATATTGCCAAGGCCTTGACCGACCCCGAGCGTGAAGCGGCGGTGCGCAACCTGTTGAGCGCGCGCTTCGGCACCCCAGGCCCGGTGGGGCTGAAGGCCTTGCTGATGGCCGCGCCTCTGGACGGAATTGACCTGGACCGGCAGCACGATACCGGCCGCGCCCTTGACTTATGAGCTTCTTGATCGACACCAATATCATCTCTGAGGTCCGCAAGGGGCCAAGATGTGATCCCTCGGTCGCCCAGTGGTTTGACGCTGTGGCGGAGGCCGATCTTTATCTCAGTACCTTGGTGCTGGGCGAAATCCGCAAAGGCATTGAACAGGTTCGGCCAAAAGCGCCAGATCGGGCCGAAGGCTTAGAGGCCTGGCTATCGGCCCTGATTTCCGGGTTTTCCAGTCGCATCCTGCCGGTTGACAAGGCCGTAGCAGAAGCCTGGGGCCGGATGAGCGCGGCGCGGACCGTGCCCGTAATCGACGGCCTGATGGCGGCCACGGCATTGGTCCATGACCTGACCCTGGTTACGCGCAACCAGGTCGATGTGGTTGGCTTAGGCGCTCGGGTTCTGAACCCCTTTACCGCACCGATACCCCGCCCTTGATCACATGGGCGACGCGCTCGAGCACGGTAATGTCTTTGAGCGGATCGCCTGGAACCGCGATCAGGTCGGCATAACGGCCGGGGGACAGGCTGCCGACATCGGCGGAGCGGCGCATTAGGTCGGCGGCGACTGTGGTGGCGGACTGGATGGCCTGCATCGGGGTCATGCCATAGCGGACCATATAGGCAAATTGCTTGGCATTATCGCCGTGTGGATAGACCCCGGCATCGGTGCCATAGGCGATCTTGACCCCGGCCTTGACCGCCTTGCTAAAGCCGACGCGTTGCAGGTCGGTGGTGTCGCGGTTCTTGCGCATGATCTCTTCGGGCCAGTGATCGCGGGCCCCGATCTCATTGATATAGTCGCCATTATAGACGTCCATGACCAGAAACGCGCCCTTGGCCTTGGCAAGCGCTATGCCTTCATCATCGATCAGGGAGGCATGTTCGATCGAACGGACCCCGGCGCGCAGGGCGATCTTGATCCCCTCGGCGCCGTGGGCATGGGCGGTGGCATAGCTCTTATTGCGCGCGGCCTCTTGCACGGCGGCGCGGATCTCGTCCTCGGTCAGTTCTGGCGCGCCAGGTTCTGTACCGGCGGCCAGGACCGCGCCGGTGGCGATCAGCTTGATGAAGTCTGCGCCATGCTGGAACAGATAGCGGGCCTTGACGGTCATTTCGGCGGGCGAGGAGACGACACCGACGCGCATTTCGGCGGGCACAGTAACATCGGCGGCTAGGCCGGTGACCTCGCCGCCGCCGCCGGGCACGGTCAGATAGGCCCCGGCTACCAGCATGCGCGGCCCCGAAACCCAGCCATTATTGATCGCATCGCGCAGTGCAACATCGCCAAAGGCGCGGAAGGTGCCGACATCGCGCACACTGGTAAAGCCAGCCTCTAGGGTCTGTTTGGCGTGATGGGCGCCCAGAAGCGCAATCTCGGCCGCCGAATGCAGCAAGGGCTCGGCGACATTGCTCGACTGCTCAGTATCGACCAGATGCGTGTGCATATCGATCAGACCCGGCAGGACCGTATAGGCCGACCAGTCGGTGAAGTTCGAACCTGCGGGTGGCGGGGCAAAGGCTGTGATCGCCGTCACGCGGCCATCGACGATCTGGATCAGCTGGTCATTCAGCACCTGGCCCTTTTCCGTATCGATCAGACGGCCAGCGCGGACATAGCTGGTTTCGGCTGCGGCGGGCAGGGCCAGCAGGGCACTGGCGACCAAGAGGGCGGAGAATAAGGGCTTGGCCATGGCGGGTCTCAATTCGGCTTGCGGTCTAGTGACCGATCAAGAGCCCAATCTGCACCAGGGAGGCGGCTAAGGCTAGCACCAGTCCAATCCAGACCCTGGGTCCAGCCAGGGCCATCACGATTGGCTGGGACGGGAAGGAGAAGGTCTCCGCTGTGCCAAGGATCTTAAAGGCATGGATGTCGCCAAAATAAGGATCCGTGGCCAGGATCATCAGGTCGCGGCGGCTGCGATAGCGCATAAAACCCATGATCGACCAACCGGGATCAGGGCTGACCCGCCAAGCATCGACATAGCCGCCAATCTTGCGTGCCGCTAGGGCCGGATGGCCGCCGCGCGCAAACAGCCGTTTCATAAAGGCCTTAGTATAGACACTCATCATGGCCTGGCCGGGCACTTGCTCGCCCGTGACCGGATGGGCCACCATACCCGGCTCGATCTTGACCAGATTGACCATGAAGAATTCCCGGCCGTCATCTTCTTCGAGGAATTTGCGGATGATGGATGGGTCATTATGGCCGGCGGACTTGCTCTGCGCGGCCTTGTCCATAAAGGCGTCAATCTCGGCGGGTTTAAGCGGTCCGCGCCAATTATTGTACCAGAGCCGAAAGGCAACATAGACGGCGAGGGCAATGGTCCAGACGTGCAGATTGAGCATGATGAGGCGTTCTCCTATTTTTGCACAGTTTGTGCCAATATTATGAACTGCGCAAGGCGCGCCGCCTTATCGGATCTGGCTAAGAAACAGGTCGGCTATGAGCTCGCCATGGGTTTCTTGCAGAAAATGTCCGGCCTCGGGCACGAGATCAAACCGGGCCTGCGGATAATGGCTAGCCCAATCGCGGCCCCAGGCCTCGGTAAAGACATCATCAGCCCCGCCCCAGATGAAATGGATCGGCTTTTGCCAGCCCAGCAGAGCCGCAAAGTCTTTGGCCTGGCCTTCAGCATTTCCGCCCAGCGGATTGTCAAACGGCAGGCTCAAGGGAAAGCGCCTAGGCCCCGCATGACCCTCATAGCCCAGGCCCTCAAACGGGGCGTCATAGGCCCGGCGGACGGCATCATGTTCGAGGGCGAGAACCGGCGGGGCCTGGCCCTCAACCATGGCATAGAGGGCGCGGGCGGGCATATGGCCACTGGCCACCATCATGAACCAGCCCAGGCTGATGCGGTCTGGTACGTTGGCACCAAACAGGCCGTCAGGGTGCCACTGGGCATTCCAGCGCCTAAGGGCGCGGGTATAGGTATAGGCCTCGTGATGCAGCCAGGTATTCATGATCACCAGATGCGCAAACCGATCTGGCGCACGCGCGACCTGGGCCAGGCTGATTGGGCCGCCCCAGTCCTGGCAAAACAGGGTGATGTCCCTCAAGTCTAGGGTCTCTATCAAAAGCGTGTGGGCGGCAATGTGGCGGGCGATCGAATACCAGTCGTCCGCAATCACCTTGTCCGAACGGCCAAAGCCAATATGGTCGGCGGCGATGCAGCGATAGCCAGCCTTGATCAGCCTCGCCATGATCTTGCGGTTCAAAAAGCTCCAGGTCGGCATACCATGCATGAGCACGGCGACGGGGCCGTCGCGCGGACCTTCGTCGATATAGTGCAGGCGCAGGCCCTCAAATTCGAGGTAATGCGGCGCGAAGCCATAGCCCGGCAGGTCGCTAAAATGCGCGTCTGGCGTCCGCAAAAACGGTACGCCCTGGGCGGTGGTCAGGATTTCGGGCATGAGGCTCGGGCCTTGCAAGGATCGGGACCCTCACCAAATCCGCCAAACCGCCTAGTCGTCAAATGCGAAATGCGAGGGCTCGAACTGAGTGGTCATTTTCCAGTAATCGACCAGCCGGTAGGGCAGCACGGCAAAGACCCGGCCATGGCGATTGCGATACCAGTTATTGGCCCCCTTATGCGACCAGACCATGCCAGCGTGTAACTGGTCGACGTCCTCCACATAGGCCTTGTGCGCCTCGGGCTGGACCCTGATGGCCTTGTGATGGCCTTCAATCAGCTCGCGCAGGGCATTCATGATCAGCTGCATCTGGCATTCGGCAATGAAGATGGCATTGCCGCCATGGGCCAGAGCCGTATTGGGGCCCAGCAGCATGAAGAAGTTGGGAAAGCCGGGGACCATGGTGCCCTGATAGGCCTGGGCATCGTCAGGCCCCCAAACCTGATGCAGGTCTAGCCCGCCCATGCCCCGGATAGTCATGGGGGCCAGCATATGGCTGGCCTGAAAGCCGGTCGCGCAGATAATGGCATCGGCAGGACGGACCGTGCCGTCGGCGGATTCAATCCCGTCTGGAACTATGCGCGCAATCTTGTCCGTGACCAGCTCAACATTGGGCCGTTTCAACATCTTGAACCAGTGATTATCGATCAAGATGCGTTTGGCATAGGGCGGATAGTCCGGCATGACCTTGGCCAGCAGGGGGGAATCTTCGCCTAGCTCGCGGCGCATATGCCGTTCCATAAACACTCGGTGCTGGTCATTGGCCCGGTTGATCGACCGGTCTGGATTGTCCCATGCTGGATCAATTTTCAACGCAGCATGCAGGCCATCGGCAAAGGCCCAGAACAGCTGGAACCGGTACCAGCGGGCATAATAGGGCACATGCGCCAGCACCCATTTGACGCCGTCCTCGACCACGCCAAAATAGTTGGGATTGGGCACGACCCAGTGCGGGCTGCGCTGATAAATGGTCAGGCTTTCGACATCCGGAGCAATGGTTGGCCCGACCTGATGGCCTGACGCGCCGGTCCCGATCTGGGCAATCGTCTTGCCGCGCCAGTCAAAGCTTTCGTCCCATTTGCCGGTATGCAGGACTGGGCCCTTAAAGGTTTCAATTCCCGGGATGTCAGGCAATTTGGGCCGGTTCAATATGCCAACCGCCGAGATCACCGCATTGGCGCTGAGGATTTCGCGTGTCCCGTCGCTATTGCGCAGAGTGACCGTCCAAAGCGCTGACGCGTCGTCATAAATGGCCGAGACCACCTCGGTCTCAAAGCGGGTCTTGGCGCGCAGGGCATGGTGGTTGGCCACATCCTCGAAATAGTCCCACAGCTCTTGGCGCTTGGAGAAATAATGGTCCCAATTATGGTTGGGCTCAAAGGCATAGGAATAGAAATGGTTGGGCGTATCGACGCCGCAGCCTGGATAGGCATTTTCATACCAGGTGCCGCCGACGGTCGGGTTTTTCTCGATAATCTGGAAAGCAATCCCGGCTTCTTGCAACTGGATCGCGGCCAAGAGGCCAGACATGCCCGCACCGATGATCACAACCGAAAACGCATCGAGCACGACCCTGGACGGCCTCTGACGCCAGGCAATGCCCTGGGCGGCATCGGTCTGGGGCGTCAGGTCGGCGCGCATCATGGCGACATAGTCTTCGCTGACCGGCTCGCCCGCCGCCGTGCTCATCATCTGGGTCAAGAGTGCGCCATCGGGAATCGGCGGCACGGGCTTGCCGGACTGGGCAAGATCCATAAGCACATCAAACAGGGCCGTGCGGATCTGGTCGCGCAGGGGCTCTGGCATGGTCTCGTGATAGCTCATCGGGCCGCGAATATGCGGCTTGGCTAGGTCCAGCCAATGCGCGTCGCCGGTGAGCTGGACCAGGACCAGCATCAAGGTCGCGGCATCGGCGCTCTTGAGCGCCTGTTTTAGGCGGTTTGGGTCCTTGGCCAGGCTAGCGGGTATGGCGTCCGTCATGGTCATTACTCGTGTTCGATTCGCAGTCTGGCAAAGGCGGTCAAACCTCGCACTTGAAAAGGGTTCTTCCTCAGTATCCTTAAAATCTACCGTCCAGTAATCACAAACTTGATGGGCAGGGTCAAGGGGCAGGTGCAACGGGTTTCAGGCAGGTCGTCGGTCAATGTACTCGCCCGATCATAGCCTTAAGGCTCGATTGCCTCTTGCGTCCTACTTCAATCTCGTTCTAGCTACGCGCAAGTAGAATAATAACACTTTGGGAATTTGGGGGAACGAAATCATGGGTTATTCAAACCATCGCGCACCCGTGCGCATCTCGACCTTACGCGCAACCATTAGCCTGGCAGCCCTGGTGCTGGCCACGGTGCCAACGCTCGCCTTCGCCGCTGAAGAGGCTAAGGTTGACGAGCCCAGCGAAGTCATTGTGACGGCCACGCGCCGCAGCGAGACCCTGTCCAAGGTGGCTGCCTCGGTCACTGCGATTAGCGCGGCGCAACTTGGCGCCGGCGGGATCAAGGATATTGGCTCTCTGGCCAATGCGGTCCCCAATGTGTCCGTCGGCGATCAGTTCGGCGTCAATCGCACCTTTATTCGCGGCATTGGCATGACCAGCATCGATCTGGGCGCCGATGGTGCGGTCGCGTTTTTGCAAGACGGGGCCATTCTAGCCAGACCCGCCGCCCAGCTGACCGGCTTTTATGACATGGACCGGGTCGAGGTGCTGCGCGGTCCGCAAGGCACGCTCTATGGCCGCGGCGCGACCGCCGGTGCGATCAACCTGATCACCAAGCGTCCGACCCAAGACCTGGAAGGCTATGCCAAGCTAACCGTTGGCAATTATAATGCCCGCGCCGTCGAGGCCGCCCTCGGTGGCCCTATCGTGGCTGACAAGCTGTCCTTCCGCATTGCCGGCAAGTATGACAAGCGCGATGGCTATGGCAAAAACCTGTTTACCGGCAATCCGGTCGATGATCGCGATGCCTATGCCATTCGCGGATCACTGCTCTATAAGGCCTCCTCGACCCTGGATGTCTTGATCTCGGCCGAGACCTTCCGCGAGAAGGACAACAATTACGCCTTCCATTATTTTGGCCCTACGGTTAGCCCAGAAAACTTCCTTGGCAGCCTGATCGGTGGCCAATCGATTTTCACCTATAAGGCGGGCAAGCCAGACCTGCGAAATACCTATTCGGACCAGGATGCCATCAATCGCCGGCATGGCACCAGCGGGACCGCGACCGTGACCTGGACGCCGGGCGCCTGGGATGTGAAATCCATCACCTCCTATCACCGGTTTGTGCGCTTTAACCGCGATGATCTGGACGCTTCAAATGTCTGGATGTTCGGCCAGAACAATTATGATGAGCGCAGCAATACCTTTAGCCAGGAAGTCGTTGGCAATTACACCACCGATAGGACCGAATTTATGGTCGGCGGCATGTATTTCAATGAACACCAGTTCGGCAGCGTCAAGGTGCCCCTGGTCAATCTGGCTGTCCTGTTAAGGTTGGCCGGGCAGCTTCCCGCCGGTACGCCAAACAATGCCCTCGATAGCTTCAATTATTTGCAGTTCGGAACGGTTGATACAAACGCTTATGGCCTGTTTGCCCAGGTCAAATATGCCGTCACCGACAAGTTGAAACTGACACTAGGTGGCCGCTATAGCTATGAGCAACGTAAGGGTAAGGGCTCGTTCCAGTTCCTCGGCAATGTCCCGACCGACAAGTCGGAAGGCTGGGGCGCGTTTACGCCGACGGCTGGCCTCAATTATCAGGCTACGGACGATACGCTCGTCTATGCGACCGTGACTCGCGGTTTTAAGTCCGGTGTGATCAATGTCGGCTCGCAAAATCCGGTCATCGATCCTGAATATGCCTGGGGCTATGAGACCGGTATCAAGACCTATGCGCTTGATCGCAAGGTCTCAGCCAATGCCTCGCTCTTCTATATCGACTATACCAATCTTCAGGTCGGGTTTGTCGGGGCCGACAGTGTGGTGACGACGGTCAATGCGGCTGCGGCGCGCAATTACGGGGCTGAAATCGAGCTGCGGGCCCGTCCGATAACGGGTCTGGAAGTGGAGCTGTTCGCCACCTATCTGAACGCCCGCTATCGCAAATTCACCAGCGGTGATTATCGCCAGGGCTTTAAGCAGGTCGACCTAAAGGGCAACCGCTTGTCCAATGCCCCGGACTATTCGGTGCGCCTGGCCGCCAGCTATGACATGCCTATTGGTGAGATCGGCAGCTTAAACCTTCATGGCGATATCAATTGGCAGGACCGGGTCTATTTCACCGAGTTCAATAACGCCGATGCGACCCAGGGCGGCTATGCCATGGTCAATGCCGGTGCGCGGTTTACCGATGCCTCTAAGCGTTGGAATATCGATGTCTGGGGTCGTAACCTGACCGACAAGTTCGTGATCTCGAACAATATCATCACCGCGCCCCTGTTCAGCAGCGTGCGGGTCGGCTCCATGGCCCCGCCAAAGACCTATGGCGTGACCGTGGGCTATCAATTCTAGGCCCAACATCTTCTAATCTATTGATCAAGCCATCCGGGGCGGTAAAAACCTCTCGGGTGGCTTTTTCTTATCGGCAAAACGCCCGGTGTCGGTGGCGATATTTTATATTGATTTCAACGCTCTAATACATTTTCAAGCCAACTTATCCGCCTACCCCTTTGCTGCGCCTAATCTTAGGCCATGACGAAAGCGAGACGGGATGGGGCGGGTGGCAATAGCAAACGCTTGCACAGGATGCTGACCGCCCAGATCGCGGCGGTCGAGGCCCTGGAGCCTGGCGTCGATCATGTCACCGCCGAGCGGGCGGCCAAGATGATCGCCGCTCTGGCCAAGACGGCTGAGACCCTAACCGAGCTTCGGGTTCAGGAGGATAAGGTGAAGAGCGACCATGATCCAAACGCCCTGCCCGGCGACCTTGCCAGTCTTGAGCGGTTGCGCGCCGATCTGGAGCGCCGACTGGCTCGCCTCGCAGCCAGTCTCGAGCAGAAAACAGATATTGAGCCAGCTGAGCCTGGCCGATCTGCGCCTGATTGAGCGGCACTGGGAGTTTTGGGCTAGGCCTGAACAATTGGCCCCCGATGGGCCCTGGAAGACCTGGCTGTTTTTGGGTGGGCGCGGCGCAGGCAAGACCCGGGCGGGTGCGGAATGGCTCGCCAAGGCGGCGCTGTCGACAGATCGCCTGGCCCTCGTCGGCCCCACCCTACACGATGTTCGAGAGGTCATGATTGATGGACTATCTGGACTCTGTACCTGCGCCTGGCTTGGCGGCACGCCTCGGTTTGAAAGCTCGCGACGGCGGGTGCTGTTCGCCAATGGAGCTGTGGCCTATGCTTTTTCAGCCGAGGATCCAGAAAGCCTGCGCGGACCTCAGTTCGGGGCGGCCTGGGCTGATGAGTTTTGCGCCTGGGCCTATGCCGAGGAGACCCTGGCCATGTTGAGAATGGGCCTGCGCGTTGGCGATGATCCAAGACTGGTCATGACCACCACGCCCAAGCCGACCGTGGCCTTGCGCCGCCTGATGGCCGAGGCCGGTGTGGTGGTGACGCGGGCCGGAACCCTCGCCAACCGCGCCAATCTGGCCCCGGGCTTTATCGGCGGCCTGCAGGCCATTTATGGCGGCACGCGGCTGGCGGCCCAGGAACTGGACGGTCAGGTGGTTGAGGCCCTTGAAGGCGCACTTTGGCGCTCCGAAGACCTGGCCCGCGCGCGGGGTCCGAGGCCAGAGGCGCTGGATCAGGTGGTGGTCGCGGTTGATCCGCCGGCCAGCGCAACGGGCGATGCCTGCGGTATGGTGGTGGCTGGAAGGCTACAGGATCGCGGCTATGTGCTGGCCGACCTGACCTTGAGCGGGGCCTCGCCGCTCGGCTGGGCTGGGCGTGCGGCCCAGGCAGCGCAGGATTTTCGCGCGGCCTATCTGGTGGCCGAGGCCAATCAGGGCGGCGATATGGTGCGCACGGTTCTGGCCATGGCCGGATGCGATGTGCCCGTGCGCCTGGTCCATGCCCGGCTTGGTAAGCGCGCTCGGGCCGAGCCGGTGGCCGCCCTTTATGAACAGGGCCGGATCACCCATTGCGGCGCGTTTCCAGCGCTGGAGGAAGAATTGTTGGCCCTTGGTACAGAGGGCCTGGACCATAGCCCCGACCGGGCCGATGCGCTGGTCTGGGCCTTGAGCGAGCTTTTATTGAACCGGCGCGGCGGTGCGCCTCGGCTGTCGGTGCTCTAGGCCCGGTCAGCTTATAAAGGACAAGACTATGGGACTGTTTTCACGCGCCCTTGGGCGTGGCCGGCCGCTTGCGCCCGAAATCAAGGACAGCCGCGCCCAGCGTCTGATCGCCTTGACCACGGCGGGTCGGCCGCAATGGACGCCGCGCAATTTCGAGGCCCTGGCCCGCGAAGGCTTTGCCCGAAACCCGGTCGCCTATCGCTGTGTACGGATGATTGCAGAGGCGGCGGCTTCTGTTCCGCTGGTCGTGTTCGACCAGGGCCGTCGCAGTCCTGACCATCCCTTGCAACAACTGCTCGAGCACCCCAATCCCGAACAGGGCCGGGCCGATTTGATGGAGGCGTTTTTCGGTGGCCTGCAAACCGCAGGTAATGCCTATCTGGAAGCGGCTGAGGACGAGGCGGGAGCGCCGATCGAGCTCTATAGCCTGCGTCCCGACCGGATGAAGGTCGTGCCCGGCGCGCGCGGCTGGCCCCAGGCCTATAGCTACACAGTCGGGGCGCAAAGCGTGCAGCTTGTGCGTGGCGCCGATGGCTGGATGCCGGTCCTGCACCTCAAGCTCTATCACCCTGCCGACGATCATTATGGTTTTTCGCCGCTTGAGGCTGCTGCCTTTGCCGTCGACGTGCACAATGCGTCTGGGGCCTGGAACAAGGCCTTGCTGGACAATGCCGCGCGCCCGTCTGGAGCCCTGGTCTATGGCGGCGGCGAGACGTCTGAGCGTCTATCGGAGGAGCAGTTCGAGCGGCTAAAGGCCGAGCTGGCCGAGGCCCATACTGGGACCCTGGCGGCAGGCAGGCCGCTTCTGCTCGAGGGCGGGCTGGACTGGAAGCCCATGTCGCTGAGCCCAGCGGATCTCGATTTTATCGCTGGTAAGCATGCCGCCGCGCGGGAGATTGCCCTGGCTTTTGGTGTGCCGCCGCCCCTGCTCGGCATTCCAGGCGACAATAGCTATGCCAATTTCAAGGAGGCCAATGCCGCTTTTTGGCGTCACACGGTCGTGCCCTTGGCCGAGCGTACGGCCCGCGCCCTGACTGGTTGGCTAGGCCCGCGCTTTGGCGCGGTCACGATTGGCTGTGATCTGGACGGCGTGCCCGCCCTGGCCCCCGAGCGCGAGGCCCTGTGGGCAAGGCTCGAGGCAGCGAGTTTCCTAACCCCCGAAGAGCGCCGCCGCATGGCTGGCCTTGGAAATGGAGCCTCCAATGGCCAATGATCAGTCTACGGATCGTCATTGGCGGCTGGATCGACAAGTGACCGCCGGGGTCCTGCTGGCGGTCGCCCTCCAGACCGGCGGAGTCCTGATCTGGGCCGGGCGCGAGGCAACCCGGATTGAGGTTATCGAACAGAGGTTGGATCGCCAGTCCAATGTTGCCGAACGCCTGACCCGGCTCGAAGAACAAGTTGTTGCCGCCCGCGCCACGCTTGAGCGGATGGAACACAAGCTCGACCAGGCGGAGGCCAGTCCATGGGCCAATTGAGGGTAGAGGGCTATGCCTCGCTGTTTTGGAAGGCGGATCTCAATGACGATATCGCCGCAGCCGGAGCCTTTACTGACAGCCTGATCCGTACCGGACCGACGGGTGTGCGCATGCTCTATCAGCACGATACGCGCCATCCGATCGGGGTCTGGGACCAGGTATTTGAGGACCAGACAGGGTTGTTTGTCAGTGGCCGGATTCTCGAGGTCAGCCCAGAGGCGCGGCTGTGCTCGGCCCTGATCAAGGCAGGGGCCTTGGACGGTTTGTCGATCGGATATCGTACGATTTCGTCGCGCGCCGATGAGAGCGGCCGCCTGCGCGTCCTGACCCGCATTGATCTATGGGAAGTATCGCTGGTGACCTTTCCCATGCTGCCCCAGGCCAGGATCCAAGGTTTTGAGAGCCTTCAAGACCAGGCGGCCTGACCCTGAATTTTTCACCCAAGACCATAGGAGTGTTCATGACCACCGAAACCAAACAGGCTGTACAATCGCCTGAAACCCGAGCGGCACTGCACGAGCTGATGGCCGTTTTTGAAACCTATAAGGCCGAAAACAATGCCCGCGTTGCCGCGATTGAGGCCAAGCGCGCAGATGTTCTTCTGGAAGAAAAGACCGCTCGCCTTGATGCCGAGGTCAGCCGCGCCCAATCACGATACGACCGAAGCCTTTCCGAATATCGCCGCCCAGCGCTCGATCCCGCCCCGCGGCTGGCCGAACCGGATGAGCGCAAGGCGGCTTGGAATGCCTATCTCAAGACCGGCCAGGTCATGCCTGGCCTGATTGAGGCCAAGGGCCTATCTGAAAGTG
The DNA here is from genome assembly GCA_044376615.1 of Caulobacteraceae bacterium. Taxonomy (GTDB): domain Bacteria; phylum Pseudomonadota; class Alphaproteobacteria; order Caulobacterales; family Caulobacteraceae; genus CAISGS01. The sequence goes on along the minus strand of JBILKO010000031.1, from coordinate 9,786 downwards.
TCAACGCCTCGGGCGGCTTTTTGGTGCTTCCGGAACTAGAGAATCAGGTCTTGCGGCGTTTGAGCCTGTCCAGTCCAATGCGCGATATCTGCCAAATTCAAACCATGGGTGCGGGGGTCTATCGCAAGCCCGTATCGACGGTCGGTCTTGGAGCGAGTTGGGTGGCCGAGACCGCGGCCCGGCCAGAGACCACGTCCCCTACCTTGGACATTATAGATTTTCCAGCCTTTGACCTCTATGCCGCCCCGGCGGCAACCCAGTCCCTGTTGGACGATGCCCTGGTTAACATGGATGACTGGTTGGCTGCCGAAATCGATGATGCCTTTGCCACGCAGGAAACGAGCGCCTTTACCATTGGCGACGGGGTCAATAAGCCTAAGGGTCTGCTGGGTTATACGATTGCCGCAGATGCTAGCCAGACCTGGGGCCAGCTTGGCTATTTGGCAACCGGCGTTGCGGGCGGTTTTCCCGCCGCCAACCCGTCCGATAAGCTGATTGACCTGATCTATACGCCCAAGGTCCAGTACCGGGCGGGCGGGCGTTTTGTCATGAACCGCAAGACCGTCTCGGCCGTGCGAAAGTTCAAAGACACAAGTGGTAATTATATCTGGAATGCGGCCCTGCAACCTGGGGCCTCGGCCACCTTGCTGGGCTATCCGGTCACCGAGATCGAGACCATGCCTGATGTGGCGGCCAATGCGTATTCGATCGCATTTGGCGACTTTAAGCGCGGCTATTTGATTGTCGACCGTGCTGGGGTCCGGGTGCTGCGTGATCCGTATTCGGCCAAGCCCAATGTCTTGTTCTATACGACCAAGCGCGTTGGCGGCGGCATCCAGAATTTCGATGCGATCAAGCTTTTGAAATTCGCTGCCAGCTAGGCAGCTGCGACCCTTCCTTCCCCCAACCTCCCTCTCTCCGCCTACGGACGGAAACGGCATAACCGCGCCTTGGCGGGGAGGGGGTCTTTTTTGTCATTCGCAATGGGCCTGCCATCTATGACCTTGCAAAACTTGACTCCGTCACTGACCGAGCCTGTAAGCCTGTCTGAGGCCAAGGCAGTCCTTCGCGTCACAGATACGGTCGAAGACGCCTTGATCAGTCGTCTGATCAGTGCCGCCCGCCAAAGGATTGAGCGGTCTCTTAGCCTTGGCCTGGTTGCCGCCAATTATCGCGAAACCTTTGATCGCTGGGGACCACGACGTCAAAGCTCCGGGGCTTACCGCCTACGCATGGGTCCGCTGATGTCGGTGAGCGCGATCCGGGTGGCCGATACGCTGGGCAATTTTTCAGTGATCGACCCTAGCCTCTATCGGGTGCGGGTGGCGACGCGGCCCGGACAAATTGCACCTGTGGCGGCGGGATTGCCAGAAGCGGGCATAGCCTCTGGCGGCCTACAGATCGATTATCGCTGCGGCTTTGGAGAGAGCGCCGCCGATGTGCCCGAGCCCCTGCGCCAGGCCGTGCTCGCCCTCGTCGCCCATGGGTTCGAAAACCGCGATGAGGCAAAGGCACCCATTGGCCTGGTCGAGCCTTGGCTTGCGCCCTACCGGCGGGTGCGGCTGTGATCGGGTCCTTGCGCCGCCGCGCCGTCCTGTCCAGTGTTTCAGAGACGGTCACACCCGCCGGTGGTCGCGTTCGGACCTGGACCGACCTAACTACGCTTTGGGTAAGCCTCTCGGTGACCAGCACCGACATGGTCGCCGCCGCCGATCAAAAGCCGGTCCGCCGTCAGAGCCTAAAGGCCCAGGCCCGCAACCTCACCGCGGCCACGGTCGGTCAGCGGTGCACCGTCGATGGCCGGACCTGGTCGGTTCGGGCGGTCGACCGCGACCAGCCCAGGCCTGGCTATATGACCCTATCCCTGGAAAGCGATCTGTCATGAGCCGCGATGCCGACAGCGCCTTGCAGATCGCCATCCTGGCCAAGCTGGCCAGCCAGGCGAGCCTCCAGCCCCTGCTGGGCAATCCGCCGCGCGTTTATGACGAGCCGCCGCTGGATCTGGTCTATCCCTTTATCACGCTCGGCAGCAGCCAGACCCGGCCCTATGGCGGTCTGGTTGATCCGGTCAGTCTAGAGGCCACCGAACACGCGATCAGCTTAACCGTAGCCTCGGTCTCGGCTGGGACCGAGGAGGTCAAGACCTTGCTGGGTCTGGTGCGCCTGGCCCTGCATGGCGCGGCCCTGACCCTTCAAGACCATCGTCTCAACAATCTGCGCGTCACCTATGCCGATGTGTTTCGCGCGGCCGATTGGAAATCGACCTATGGCGTTCTGCGCCTACGGGCGGTCACCGAACCGATCAATCCCTGACATTTAGGAGCCCAAAATGGCGGCGCAAAAAGGCAAGGATGTCTTGATCAAGATTGGCGATGGGGCCAATCTCGAAACCTATACCACCGTGGCGGGCCTGAGGGCGCGAACCCTGTCGTTGAATGCCAAGTCGGTTGATGCAACCGATTCTGACAGCACGGGCCGTTGGCGCGAGCTCTTGGCCGGGGCAGGGGTCAAGTCGGCGGCTGTTTCTGGTACTGGCGTGTTTCGTGATGGGACCTCTGACGCCCTGGTCCGCGACGCCTTCTTCTCGCAAGACACCCGCAATTGGCGGCTGATCATCCCGGATTTTGGCACACTAGAGGGCCGGTTCCTGATCGCCTCGCTCGATTATGGCGGAGAGCATGAGGGTGAGGTGACTTTTGCCCTCAGCCTCGCCTCGGCTGGTCCCCTGACCTTTACAGCGGCGTGAGGGGGCGTGTGATGATCGCAGCCAATCATGCCCGCGGCGAAGTCATTCAGGAGCTTGCCGGTCAGCCGCGCCGCCTGTGCCTAACGCTTGGCGCCTTGGCCGAGCTCGAAACCGCCTTTGGCCTGGACGGGTGGGAGGCCCTGTCCGAGCGCCTGCGCCGCCTATCGGCCAACGACTTGTTGCTGGTCCTTGCAGCCCTCTTGCGCGGCGGCGGCGAGATCGAGGCGGCCGTCCAGCTTGACCAGACCCCGATCGATTTTCGTCAGGCGGCCAATGCGGTGGCGGCGGCCTTTATGGCGGCCGGTGAGTCATGAGCCAGTGGCCAGGTCTGTTGCGGCTGGCCGTGTTGGAGTTTGGCCTAACGCCGGAAGCCTTTTGGCGCCTGTCCCTAGCCGAGTGGCGGGCCCTGACTGTGCTCCCGGACCAAGACCTTGGTCTGACCCGATCCCAATTTGATGCCCTGTCTGCCCTCTATCCCGATGAGGTCCCATGAGCCCGCCGTCTAGCTTTTCATCCGGTTCCGGCCTTGGCGCGGTCTCGGCCCAGGCCGCCGATGCCGCTGCCGCCTTGAATGCGCTTAAAGCCCCGGCCCAGAGCGCTGCTGATACGATTGATCAGGCCTTTAGTCGCGCCGGTGCCAGCCTGGCCAAGAGCCTTGGCCGAGCGGCCAGTGACGGCAAGATCAGCCTGCAGGAACTTGCCCAGGCCGCCCTTGCCGCCATAAATGCTTTTGCCAGTACGGGCAATCCTGCGAGCGGCGGCGGCCTTGGCCAGATCCTGGGTCAGGTCTTGAGCGCAGGCTTTGCAGGCGCGCGCGCTGACGGAGGTCCGGTGACAGCGGGCGGGGCCTATCTGGTCGGTGAGCGCGGTCCCGAACTGTTTCGTCCATCCACCAGCGGCAGCATTGAACCCAGCACTCCCAGCGGCATGACGGTCAATATCCAGGTCGCGGCCTCTGAAGGCGGCCTGCTGCGGTCAGAGGCCCAGCTCGCCCAGGCCCTGGCCCGCGCCGTGTCGTTGGGCGGGCGCAAACTGTAGGAGCCCAACATGGCCTTTCATGATGTACTCTTGCCCGCGCGCCTGGCCTTTGGCTCCAGCGGCGGGGTCGAGCGCCGCACCGAGATTGTCACCCTGGCCTCAGGCGCTGAGCGCCGGTCCAGCCCCTGGGCGCATGGCCGCCGCCGGTTCCTGATCGGGGCTGGGGTGCGTTCGCTGGATGATATTGCCGCCTTGACGGCGTTTTTCGAGGCACGTTTTGGCCGCCTCTATGCCTTTCGGTTCAAGGATTTTTCCGACTGCAAATCCTGCCTGCCGTCCAAGACCCCCAGCCCCCTCGATCAGCCCCTGGGCACCGGCAATGGCACGGCCAAGACCTTTGCCCTGATTAAGCGCTATGGCAGCGGGGCCCTGACCTATGACCGGGCGATTACCAAGCCTGTGGCCGGGTCGGTTCGCGTGGCCGTCGCGGGCACAGAACTGGCGGCAACCGCTTTTAGCGTCAATGCCATGACGGGCCTTGTGACCTTAACGAGCGCTCCGCCCACCGGGGCCGCCATAACTGCGGGCTTTAGTTTCCACACCCCGGTGCGCTTCGATACTGACCGGCTTGACGTTTCGCTCGAGGGGTTCGAGGCCGGGCGCTTGGTCGCTGCGCCCTTGATCGAGGTGCAGGTCTAGTATGCGCAGCCTGCCTCAAGCCTTGATTGACCGGATTGAAAGCGGCTCGGCAACCCTTTGCCATGTCTGGCTGCTGACCCGAACCGATGGCGTCAAGTTCGGCTTTACCGACCATGATCGCGACCTGGTGGTCGATGGCGTCACCTGCCTGGCCGCCACCGGTTGGACTGCCGGGGCGGCTGAGACCGCACTTGGCTTTAGCCCCGGCAATCTGGCCGCCAGTGGCGTGCTCGATAGCGCCGCCATAACCGAGACCGATATAAGGCTTGGCCGATTTGATCATGCCGCGATTGAACTGCGCCGGGTCGATTGGCAGCAACCCAGCCTCAGTGTTCAGCTTTGGCAGGGACACATGTCCAAACTCACCCGCGAGGGCGAGCGGTTTATGGCCGAGATTGAAGGCCCGCTCGGCGCGCTAGACCGGGTGGTTGGGCGCACTTATGGCCGTCTGTGCGATGCCGACCTCGGCGATAGCCGCTGTGGTCTGGCGGTCAACGATCCGGCCTATACCGGCCAGGGCCAGCTGGTTTCGGTAATGGGTCGCAAACTCGTGCTGAGCGGGCTGGAGGGCTTTGACTCCGGCTGGTTTTCCGGCGGCCTGGTCACGCCGCTTGGCGGACCGGCCCTAACCATTGCCGCCCATAGCACGCGCAGTGATGGCAAGGCGGTGCTCATCTTGCAGTCAGAGCCGCTTTCAGCCCTTGCCGATATCTTGACGGTGGGCAAGGCCTGCACCGTTCGCGCAGGCTGTGACAAGGCCTATGCGACCTGCAAGGCCAAATTTGCCAATCATCTGAACTTTCAGGGTTTTCCGCACATTCCGGGCGATGACTTCCTGTCGCTCTATCCGGTCGAGGGCGAGGCCAATAGCGGCGGCTCACGGCGGGCATGAGTATGGACCCACGGCCCATTTCGCGGGCTGAGATTGTCCATGCGGCGCGCGCCTGGATCGGTACGCCCTATCAGCACCAGGCCAGCAAGATTGGCATTGGCTGTGATTGCCTAGGCCTGGTTGGCGGGGTCTGGGCCGAGCTTTATGGGGCCTGGCCAGAGACTGCGCCGCCCTATCGGCCCGACTGGGCGGAGCTTGGCACGGATGAGCCGCTGCTAGCCGCCGCCCGCCGGCATTTTGTCGCCCTGCCGCTGTCGGCCAACCTTCTGCCCGGCGACCTTGTCTTGTTTCGCATGAGCCCGGTGGCTCAGATCAAGCATTGCGCCCTGGTCGGTGCCGCTGCCGCGCCCAAAGCAGAGGCCAGGATTATCCATGCCTATTGGGGCCGGGCGGTGGTGGAAAGCTGGCTGGGGCCCTGGTGGCGACGGCGGCTGGCGGCGCGGTTTTCGTTTCCAAATGTGAGGGACTAGAATGGCTCAGCTTGTCTTGACCAGCCTTGGCACGGCCATTGGCGGCCCACTCGGCGGGGCTATTGGCTCGGTTATTGGCGCATCCCTAGATCAGGCCTTTATTCGCAGCCTGTCGCCAGGGCGTCAAGTCGGGCCGCGCTTGTCGCAGGTGCGCATCACCTCGGTCTCAGAAGGCGCGCCCATGGCTGCGGTCTATGGCCGGGCACGGGTGTCAGGCCAGGTGATCTGGGCGGCGCAATTCAAAGAGAAAAAAGTCACGGGCAAGAGCGGCAAGGGCAAGGGCGCGCAAAAGACCACTAGCTATACCTATTCCCTGTCCTTTGCCGTGGCCCTGTGTGAGGGGCCGATTGGCGGCATTGGGCGGGTTTGGGCCGATGGCAAGGCCTTGGACATGACTGGCATGACCATGCGGCTCTATCGCGGGGCTGAGGACCAGATGCCCGATCCCTTGATCGAGGCGATTGAGGGCACGGCCCCGGCCTATCGCCGTCTGGCCTATGTCGTGTTTGAGGACCTGGCCCTGGATGCCTTTGGCAATCGCGCGCCGCAATTGAGTTTTGAGGTCTATCATCGGCCACAAGGCTTGGGCACCGATTCGTCGCTCGAGGATCAGCTAGGCGGCGTCTGTTTGATCCCTGGGGCCGGGGAATTTGTCTATGCGACCGAGACGGTGCTGCGTCGCCAGAGCCTGGTCAAGTTGGTGCCAGAGACAGTCAATAATGCTCAAGGTCGCCCGGACTTTCTGGTGTCCCTGGACCAGTTACAGGCGCAATTGCCGAATGTGAAATCGGTTATGTTGGTGGTCAGCTGGTTTGGCACTGATCTGCGGGTTGGCCAGTGCAAGATCAAGCCTGGCATTGAGGGAGAGACCCGCGTGACGACGCCCCTGGTCTGGCGTGCGGGCGGCATTGGACGCGACGATGCCTATCTGATCTCGATCGATGGGGGTGGCCCGGCCTATGGCGGTACGCCGTCGGATGAAACGGTGCGTCAGGCGATTACCGAGCTCAAGGCAAGGGGCTATAAGGTCGGGCTCTATCCCTTCATCCTGATGGATGTGCCGCAAGACTCCATCCTGCCCGATCCATATGGTGGCGCCCATCAAGCCTCCTATCCTTGGCGCGGGCGCATTACCTGTGACCCGGCGCCAGGTCGGCCAGGTTCGCCCGACAAGACCGCTGCCGCGACCGCTCAGGTTCAGGCTTTCTTTGGCCAGGCCCAGCCAGGGCATTTTGGCCTTTCAAACGACGAGGTGACCTATTCCGGCCCCAGTGAATGGGGGCTAAGGCGCATGATCCTTCATTATGCCCGCCTAGTGACCCAGGTCGGCGGGGTTGATACCTTCCTGATCGGCTCTGAACTGCGCGGCATTAGCCAGATTAGGGGGGCGGGCAATACCTATCCGGCTGTCGAGGCCTTGCGAACCCTGGCCCAGGATTGCCGCAGCATTATTGGTCCGGGTCCAGCCCTGTCCTATTCGGCCGACTGGACAGAATACAATGGTCATCAGCCCAATGATGGCAGCGGTGAGGTGCGGTTTCATCTGGACCCATTTTGGGCCGATCCGGCCGTCAGTTTTGTTGGCATAGACTGGTATGCGCCCCTGGCCGATTGGCGCGATGGCGAGGACCATCTGGACGCTAAGGCTGGCTATAAGGGCCCAACAGACCCTGCCTATCTAGCGGCCAATGTGTTTTCGGGCGAAGGCGCGGACTGGTATTATGCCAGTGATACTGACCGTATCGCCCAGATCCGCAAGCCTATTACCGATGGGGCCTATGGCGAGCCCTGGATCTATGCGCCAAAGGCGCTGAAGTCCTGGTGGCAAAACAAGCATTATGACCGGCCGGGCGGCGTGCGGGCCGCCAATTCGACCGCCTGGGTGCCGCAGTCCAAGCCAGTGCGGCTGATCGAATTTGGCTGTCCGGCCGTCGATAAGGGTGCCAATTCGCCAAACCTGTTTATCGACGCCAAGAGCTCGGAAAGCTTTTTGCCGCCGTTTTCCAATGGCGCCCGTGATGATCTGGGCCAGAGGCGGGCGCTGGAGGCTATGCTGGCGTCCTTTGCCCTGCCCGCCAATAATCCCAATTCGAGTATCTATGGTGGCCGGATGGTTGCCGATGATGATCTGCATGTCTGGTGCTGGGATGCGCGGCCCTATCCTGATTTTCCGGCTCGGACCGAGGTCTGGTCAGATGCGCCCAACTGGGCCAGGGGCCATTGGCTCAATGGCCGGGCCGGGGCCATGACCGTTTCGGATCTGAGCCTAGCCCTCGCCGCGCGCGGGGGCGCTCCTATTCGCATTGACGGCCTAGGCGGCGTTGTCGGCGGCTATGTGGTTGAACGGCCCATGCGTCTTCGCGATGCGCTTGAGCCTCTGGGCTTGGCGCTTGGTTTTGATGCGGCAGAGCGGGGCGGACAAATCGCCATGGTCGCGCGCGATGGCCAGGCCGCCGTGCATCTGACACCAGACCAACTAGCCTTGATCGAGGACAAGGTTGGGATTGGCCAGGTATCGCGCGACTTGACGCCGCCGGTCGATCAGGTGCGGGTACGGTTTGTTGATGAGCGGTCCGATTACCAGATTGGCGCGGTCAGTGCCCGGCGCGAACCAAGCCAATGGGGCGGTAGTCAAGATATTGACCTGCCCATCATCACGACCGAGCCCGTTGCCCTGGGGGCTGCGCGCCGTGCGCTAGCCACACTTGAAGCTGAGCGCGACCGATTGAGCGTGCCAGTCGGACCGCTTCTGGCCTTGCAGGCAGAGCCGGGCGATCTTCTGACCCTTGATAGCCATGACGGGGTGTGGCGGGTGGACCGGGTGCGGCATGAGGCCCCGTCGAGCCTAGACCTGGTGCGCGCAGCAAACCCCGATGCAGAAGGCGTCGATCCTGATCCAGCCTGGCGCGTCACCGCCCCCATTGAACCGCCCAGCCCGCCGGTCCTGCACCTTCTCGACCTGCCGCCCCTGAATGGTCAGGAGACAGATGCACGCCCGATTGCAGCGGCCAATGCTCAACCTTGGCGCAGTCTAGACCTGTGGGCCGGGGCCAATACCCAGGCCTTGAGCTTGCGCTCGAGCATTATTAGCGCCGCCAGTCTGGGAGAGACCCTGACGCCCCTGCCGCGCGGCCCCTTACACCGGCTTGATCGTGCCGCTCAACTCGATGTCCAGATTGTTGGTGAGGCTCTGATGAGCCGCAGCCTGATCGAGGTTCTGGCGGGGGCCAATAGCCTGGCGATCCAGTCGGCAAATGGAGGGTGGGAAATCATCCAGTTCCTGAATGCGACCGTGATCGGCGAGGATGCCTATCGCTTGGCCGGCTTGCTCCGCGGGCAGGGGGGTAGCGATCCAGCTATGACGGATTTGACACCTGCCGGGGCGGCCGTGGTGGTCCTCTCCAGCGACCTGGCCCGGGTCAGTTTGGCGAGATCCGAGCGAAACCTGCCCCTGGTCTGGCGCGCCGCGCCATCGGGCGGCGCGGCAGCGGGACTAGCCATGTCTGAGCGCCAATTCAGCTGGCAGGCCCTCGCTGAACGGTCCTGGTCCCCGGCGCATTTGCGCATTCAGCATCAAGCCAATGGTGACCGCCTGATCCGCTGGATCCGGCGCACGCGCCTAGGCGGCGATGACTGGGGTCCCAATGAGGTGCCCTTGTCTGAGGATGTCGAAGGTTGGAAGATTGAGATCTGGAAGGGCAATGGTTTGGTTCGCACTGCCCAAACCTCCGAACCGCAATGGCTCTATTCGGCTTCGGACCAGACCCTCGATTTTTCACCGCCTGAGATCGCGAATATGTCAGTGCGGGTTGCCCAGGCATCGGCGAGTTTTGGCTGGGGTGCCGCTGCCCGCAAAAGTCTGTGATAAATATACCACAATACCCTTGCGCCTCAGCCGGAATGGATTAACTGAGGGACACTCAAATGAATCGATAAGGCCCTGTCCCTTGGCGCAAGACCCCTATCTTGAACTTGGCGTACCGCGCACCGCCACCACGGCG
>JBILKO010000109.1:0-8653 GCA_044376615.1 Caulobacteraceae bacterium | reverse complement strand
GAAACACATCGGCATAGCGCTTAAGGCCCGAGGCCTCACGCAGGGCGGGCTTGGTGTCCATGGCGCGAAAGATCTCGGCCATGACGATGTGGGTGTCTGAGGCGTCGCGCGCGCTCATCTGGGCTATGGTCTGGCTAAACAGCCCCTCCCCTAGGAAAATATCGGTATCCTCGGCAAAGAAGCAAAAGATCAGCCGGGCCATGAAATGGTTCATGTCCTGCGGGCGGCTGGCCCAGTCGGGATTGTCTTTCAATAGCTCGATATAGAGCTTGTTCAGCCGCGAGGTGGCGCGGATATCAAAAGCGCTTTCGCGGATCTGGGCGACGGTTGTGATCCCGGCAAGCGGCAGGAAAAAGCCAAAATGATCAGGCAGGGCCGCATAGTCGCAGGCCACCGTATCCGTGCCGCTGAGGTCTTCGGCTTGCAGAGCCTCACCGTCGGTCGCCAGAATGAATTTGGCCTTGGCCGCAGCCGTCTTTGGGCTGGCCCGCAAGGCAGCTAGGGTTTCATCGACTTGGCCCGGCGCGCAGGTGGCAATATGGATATTATTGCGCTGAAGCACGCCGCCGGGCAGGTCCGACGCATTGGACGCCCCGGCGCGCAGCTTTTGGATGGTGGTGGTCTTGTTCCCAAACGCCATCAGGAACTGATAGGCGAACTCGGCCCGATCAAACGGCTCAAGCACGAGATTGGAGACAGCTTCTTCGATCTCGACGGGATTCATAGGCTCACCTTAGCTGGGCCTATATCCAGGCTTCAACCCACAATAAGCGGGCACATGCCTTGGGGTGGACGGTGGGTGGGAAATTCATGGCCGGGTTCCCAGTCGCCTATCCCCTGCCCTGCACCATCCAGAACCTGCGTCGAGGCCAAGGCCGAATAAGCGGTCGGAAATGGTGTTACACACCATTGCCCATCTTGCCTCGGAAAACCAAGTTTTGGAGGCGAATGCTGCCAAATGGGACGATGGGGACGTAAAGGGGACACAAAGGGGACGTTTTGGGGAATTTAGATCATTATTCTGATCTTAGGGGGACGAAAAGGGGACGGTTTGGGGACATTTTGGAGACTCCACCGATTTCGACCGGATTTGCCCCTCTACCCGGCCCACGAAATGCGCCAGAACGCCGCTGGCGGCCACCTTAGGCTTCCGACAGGAAGAGCCCGCTCCAGTCTTTGGGCCGCCTTCTGGAGCGATCCTGAGGCGATTGCGGGCGGAATATGCAATGCGCCAGTGGTTCAATCGGTCGATACGTGCCCCAGTCCCCTACCCTGCCCCGCCACTAAGCAAATTTCAGGAACAAGTTGGTCAAGGCCGCATGGCACTCTTCTTTCTTGGAATTTGAATCAAAAATCATCGCCATAGGCGTTGTGTTAGAGGGTTTAGGTATAAGATTAAAAAGTTAAAGCCCGTCGCAACGACCATATGGCCTTATAAACCCTGGCCTAGACGCTTGTGGATAGAATCTAATAACACGTCCGATGGGCCCTGATAACACGCCGCTCAGATTCTAATAACACGTCGAATAACGTCAGATAACACGATGCGCGGTTCTGGGTCTGTGGATAATGACCTGAATTTGACCCCAAACACGAACCGCGCCAGATACAGGGTGCGTCTTCCAAACTTTTCGGCTCAATCATCGTCATTGAGCGGGGGTTTGGACGATACCGAAAAATCGACGTGTTATCAGAAATGTCTAACCGGCATGGCGACGTGTTATTAGAAATCGCGATTGGACCTGAATCAGCCGCACATGTTTTTGCAAGCGCGCGGTTGGTGTTACGAGCGAATAGGGCAGGGCGCAGGCGCCAAAAGGCGTGTGCCTTGGGCCAAGCGGATCTGCGCTGTGTAAGGCCCTCAGCACTGCTGATCGCATGTCAGATGCGGCTTAGTGCGCAAAGTACCGATTCCCGATAACACGTCATTGACGCTTTTGTATCGACGTGCGTCGCCAGGCGCTGTGCGAATGTTTTAAATCAGCGGCCGCGAAGCTGAAACCGGTTGCGTTCGTGATGGCGTTTGACGAAGCCATAAAATCGCTTGGAATAGTTTCTGGGCAATTCGTCAGGATTGGCGTTTAGGAACTCATCGAATTGCTGGAGGAGTACGTCCAGGTCCCAGCCCGGGCAGTCTGCCTTAATCATTTGGTAGACGTCAGGGTCGAGCAGGCGCTTTGCTCGGCCGAAACCGCCGGTATTGCGCCCAGTACTGACAGCCGAGGACTTTCGATCACCCGAGCGCGGAGTGGCTTGAGCGGTGCTTTGGGCGGAAGTCTGGCTGGGTTGACCCTCGGCAGAGTCCTTGTTTGGAATGTTTGCCTTAGGGCTAGCCTCGTTGTTTTCCAAATGGCGCCGCATGACCATTTTGAGCTTGGGGCGCGGCGTCTCGGGGCCGATCACTTCTAAACTGATCTCAGGCAGATTATTGGCCTTGGCCAGATTGACGATCTTGTTTTTGAAGGAGGGTAGGGAGCTTTCGCTGCCACTTTTCTGGTGCAGGGTTTCAAAGCCGATCGTGAAGCCATCCGCGCCATTTCCGCCGGCATGTTTCCGGCTCGCCCGATACAGCCATTTTCCAAGACCGCTGGTTATCTCGAAATAAAGCGGCGAAATCGATAGGATATTGCGTCGGTCAATGACCCCCTCGAAAAACCATTTTGAAAGCGTGATTTCCATCCCGAGCGAAAGTTGCGTCCGCTCATCGACCAGGTGGGTGTAGCTGTCGATCCAGGAAAAAGTCGTCTCGCGCGTTTTCGAGTTCGCCCGGATATTGGTCTTTATTGTGGTGGACTGAAGGCGATCCAGAGCCTGCAGCAAACGCTCATAGGCGCGGCCGCTTACACCCCATCCAATGCGCTTTAACATATCGCCAGGTTGAACCCTGATCGTTGGGGAGAGGTCATTATCGCCCCGTTCGCGCAATTCATTCAAATGGGACGCGAGATAAATCATGATGTCAGCATCCCAGATGGTCGCCATGCCATAGGCAGGGTTTCCAGAAACATGCACCGTGACGGTCTTGTCTGGGCTGACATACTCAATCGGCTTTAGCCGCTTCTTCTTCGATAGGCTGAAGAATGGGCGCTGCATTGTTTCTTGATAGTCGCGCAAGGAGATGTCGCTAAAATCGGGTAGGGTAAAAAACATCTCCAATTGAACGCGCCGACCATTTTGCGCGACAACATGCCCAGCGTCAGACATGCGCCGCCCCCAGATTGAGTGGCCTGTCCCACGCGTGGGACAAGTCAATCAACTCACTGAAAAACATGGTATTTTCAGTGTTGCATAGGGTTGCAAACCTGAGGGCGCTGAGAGGCACTATTGCGCGCCCTTTTTAAATATTATTGCGTTTTCGATAAACGGGCGTAGAGCCTCCAAAACATCGGCAACAGAAAGATCAGTCGGGTTTAGAGTGATCGTCAGCCCACGCGACTGGTCTTTATCAATCTGTCCAATGGCGACCCCTCCAGCTTGGATCACAGCTTTTTGGTCTCGGCCTTGGCGGGTCGTCGCAGCCTTGACCAGGCGCGCCACAACCTCGGCCCCCCTTATCGGTGTTTCATCACCAGACTGACGAAAGCTCTGTTCGGCGGCGATGATCTTTGCTGCTTCCTCAAGCCTGGCTCGCAGCGCCGGTTGGCGAATAAGTGGCAATAGCTTGTCGCCATGACGCACCTGCAGGTCCATAGGGGAACTAAACGCGCTTATAATCACAGCGGGTATGTCGGTCAGCCCGATATAGCGGGCGAGCATCGATTTAGAGAGCTTGACCCGGTCGGCCATGCGGCTTTGTACGCCGTCATAATAGGTTTCGACGGCGAACTTATAGTTCGCGCCGCGCTCCAGGTCGCAAATATCCTCGCGCTCTCGGTTTTCGATGTCGGCTAGCCGAAAGGCCGCTTCGTCATCGATATCATCAATAATCGCGACAAGATCGATGTCGGGATAGAGGTTCGCATTCAGCCAAGACACCGCCCAATGACGCCGTGTCCCGACCACCAATTCATAGGGCAGGGGGCCTTTGGGTGTGCGCCGAACAACAACCGGAATCTTGTTCCCATTTTCGGCCTGGATGGAATCGATAAGGCTTCGCACCCGGTCTTCTGTCAGGAGCGCATAATCACGTCCGTTACCTGGCCAGATGGAGCATTCTGAAGGTTTCAGGCGGATGGTTGGCCGCTTGAGCATTCTTGCCGCTTCACCAAAACCGTCTAGCCGCTTGCTGGTAAAGGTCACTCGGCCCTCGGCCGGTGGCGTCGCTGCAGCAACGGGGTGCGACCGCGTCGAGGCTAAGGCCTCACCTATAAGCGATCGTCGGCTCATGGCTTAGGCCCCTGTTTTTTTGTTACGGCGGCGCGGGCCGAAATGCTCTTGGAAGGCCACTGCTCACGAACCTGCTGCAGGACCTCGCCGAAAACGGCGTCGAGATTGTCGCGGCACCTTTGATAGGTTGAGTGCGACGCCGATGGCTTGCTTTCATAGACCGATCGAAAGGCCTGGGTCGCATTCTTGATCTCTTCGGAAGCGAGCAGGGGCTGGCTCAACATGAAGTTGGCGTATGTCGCCTGCATCATCTTCCACATGTCATTTTCGCCGGGCTTGCTGGGCGTGTAGGCGGAGCAAACGATCCGGATAAAGCCGTAATCGACGGGGGTTCCGTTAGCTTCGAGGACCTCAATGTTTTCAGCTATGGTGTCCATAAAGTGTATCGTCGACAGATAATCGAGCTGCCGTGCTGGGACGGGGACTAGTAGGCCTGTCGCCGCTGCCATGACGTTGAGGCCAAGAAATCCCATGGCTGGGGGCGGATCCATCAAAATGACATCGAAATCCTTGACCACACTCGAAAGCCCGATGCGGAGTCGCTGGAGCCCCTCACGGACAGCTTGGCTGCCTTCACGCAGCGTGGCGGTCAGATCCCATTCGGCGTCTTGCAGCCCCAAACTGGCCGGAATGATCTTTGTTGATGGCCAGGCCGTATCGTGAATGGCTTCTGATAGGCAATCGAACCCGCTGCGCGGTGATAGAAAATTACCCAGGGTTCGCTCTTCATCGATGAGCGACTCAGGCTGGATGTCAAACATCGTGCTTGTTGATGCCTGAGGATCGCAATCGACCACGAGCACCTTATAGCCCCGTAAGGCGAGAAAATCGGCAAGGTGCTTCGTTATCGTGCTTTTTCCCACACCGCCTTTGAAGTTTTGCACGGCGATGATGACTGCATTCTCATCGGGCGCTTTTCCTACTGAAATACCCAGGGAATCGCGGATTTTACTAAGATCCTCTAATGTGTAGAACCGCCGGCCATTGATCAGCTGCTTCGGTGCGGTTAATCGGCCTTCTTTTTCGGCCTTGGCCAATGCCTCGGGGGTCCGGCCTAACAATTCAGCGGCAAGGCCCGGCCCAAAGGAGAGGTTCAAAACCTTTCGCATGTCGGGTTGAAATACTATCGCTTTCACACGGTCGCGCATTTGCTCGCATGAGTGCGTAAGTGCGCGAAGCGTGCTTACGGTATAAGACATTACGCGGCCTCGCGAAAGAATCGCCCAACAGAACGGTTAGCGTTTGGGGACCATATATTTACGCGAAAGTCAAACCGCCTTGCTATTGGCCCCCATAATGCAAACCCCCTCTGGCCGGGCTTAAATATAGCCATAATTAACCTTTTTGCCTGGCGCGGTCATTATACTTTAAATAATCATTATTTTTAAAAAACATAGGTATTGACACCCCAGGTCATGCACGGTCCAGTAATAAACCGACCGGCTCATCAGTGCTGCGACAAGCACTGACAAGATAGCAAATTGAGTGCTCGGAATTTGTGTCTGCGGGGGTGGATGTGACGCATACGCTGGGAAAGCTAGCCTTCTCGTTGATTGTGGCGCTTGCAACTTTGGCTTCTGGGGCCGAAGACGCTTCTGCTCAGCCCAGCCCGCCCCCAACAGCTGTATCTGCCATTAGGATTGCCCAGGCAGCCCACATTTCTGTCGCTGCCGGCAGTGCGGCCTATTCAGGCGCAGACGCACAACCAAGACCATGGTCGTCAGAAGTGGATCCGATGATCCAATCGACCGCAGCGCGGCTGCAGAATGACCCAGACCATATTTATGAATTTGTCAGCAATGCCATAGAAACAGAGCCCATGTTCGGCCTTGCCAAGGGCGCGGTCGGCACCTTGGTCAATCGCAGTGGCACCCCTTTTGACCAGGCCGAACTGATGGTCAAATTGCTTCGTGCGGCCGGAGTACAAGCGCGCTACCGGTTCGGTCCTATGACACTTACGGTGGCGCAGTTCTATGACTGGCAAGGCGTAAGTGCCGCTGCAGCGGTGCAACAATTGCTTGATGACGGTGGCTTTCCCAATGACGTTAGCGGGTCGGTGACCTTTCTTAGCGTCTGGGTAGAGGCCCAGATCGGTGGGCAGTGGGTTCAATTCAATCCGGCCTTAAAGCGATCCACCTGGTACACAGCGGCGGATTTCAAGGCCCTGATGGGCTACAACCGCGCCGCCATAAGGGCTGCTGCTGGGACCATTGGCACGGGCGCGACGATTACGGGAGGCACTTCCGGTGCCATATCGGCGGCCCTGACCAGTCAGGCCAAGACCCTTTATGCCGCCTTGAACACGCCGCAGTATACGCAATTGGCACCTGAGCAGGTCTTGGGCGGCTCAAAGATCATCCCGAATTTGCCGCAAACCCCCTTACGTCAGGCGAGCCTTGCAGAAACCGGCGGCGGGGGCACGGTTTGGGACGGCGAAATCCCCAATGCTTTTCGCGTTCTGGTCCAGGTCAAAGGCTATAACACAACGGGATCGTCGCCGAGCGCGCCCATTGTCAGCAATAGTGTCTATGGCGACGAGTATTATACAGCCAAGTATCGCGTGTCATCGACGCGGCCGGATAAGAGCTGGAATTTTCTCGGACTTGATGTGCCACCGTATGGGAGTGAAACTCGATCCATCCTCTATCCTGAAAAGCTTGATTTCAATCTCGTCGCGGTAGAGGTCAAGCACCCATACGCCGCCAATGGCGGGACTTATGGTACACAGCTTTATACTAGCCAGACCTTTGCTCAGCGAACAGAAACTAATGCCTACACTAATGGCAATAATGGTCATGCAACCATAAATATTACCACTGCGCTTCGCGGGATTAGCATCATCCTGGGCCGCGAGAATGATTCTTCGGTAGAACTTCTTGCACGTCAAAATGCGGCAACAGAAGTTTGTGATAAGTACCTAAATGGGCAATCATTTTCTGTAGACCCTGGAATCTTTTTGAGGTCACCTTATTGCGGACTTGCCCCGAACTCCTATGACATTGGCCAGAGACTTAGCCTTGCACAGCGTCGCGCCGAAGGTATCTCAAATTCCAAAATCATCAGTCACGATGCCATTGCATTTAACTTCTTCACTCAAACCTACCATGAATGGACGACATCAGACTGGAATCCTCCTTATACCTCGAACTGGCAGTTCAACCCCGGCTATGTTATGCTTTCGTCGGTTCAATCGGCAATCAGCGTCACAGCTCTAAGCGCAGATGCGGGCGACCGCCGCGCTGCCATAGGCGCTCATGCTGCATTGTTTACGACGGCTGAATTGCAGCCAACTTTAAAATCGGCCTTTCGGAATACACCGCCGGATATGATCGCGGCCGCTACGCCGGGCGGTAGTTTTCGTTGGATAACGCCGAGCAATCTAACGACGGCTCTTAGTCAGTTGCAAAACTATGACTCGGGCACAAAATCTATCCTATCGGCCTATGCAACCGCTGGTTACAGCGTCCTGGCCCCGCTTCAGGGTAAGATTGGTGTTCGCATCACACCCAATTTCAAGGGTGCGGCGCTTTGGGCCTTCCATCCTGATGGCCACTCGGCGCCGATTTTCATTCCATATGCGAGCGGTATCGTCCTTAAGGGTGCATCTGGGACCGGACCGACCTATGACCCGACGCCAAAGCTCTTGTCCAAAAACTATATGGATCAGTTCAACAAGAATGTCTTTGATCCGTCGCGGTCACTTGGCATCGATAGCCAAACCGGCCAGATGACCTTTAAGCCGCCTTCCTTGTTAGCAACGGGCAGCGGAGATTTTCCGCAAAAACTTAGTCTCGATGTTAAGTACGTCGGCTCGCCGACCAAAGGCGTATTGCCCAGCGTCGCCTCGTCATCGCGCCCGCGGGAGTGCTTGCGCGGGGTGGACCGGTGCCTGGCCCAGGGCAACGCAGGCCCGACCTTCAGAGATCTTCAGTTCAGATCGGACCCTATCCAAACAGGCCCGGTGACGGGCGGGGCTTAGAAGTTTGGCTGACGCCGCCCTTCGGGTCCCCGGGCGGCCTCGGTCAGGATCAGCTTGTCCAGCGTCAGGTCCGAGACCGCCCGACGCAGCCGCAAACTCTCATCTTCCAGCGGCTTCAGCCGTTTGACCTGATCGTTCTATGCCGCCGTACTCCGCCCTCCAGCGGAAACACGTTGTCCCCGTCACCGCAATCATTTTCACTTCTTAGGAGTTCGACTTGTACTGACCGGTCAGGACATCAACCTGACGCAGCTTGGCGACGATCTCTTCAGGCTTGTGGCGCTTCCTTGCCATCGTTCCATCCATCCAAAAGGTCCTCGGACCAACATAAGGGATGGATCACTTCAA
>JBILKO010000030.1:0-23852 GCA_044376615.1 Caulobacteraceae bacterium | reverse complement strand
TTTTTGTGTCGTCATTGATTGCGCTGAATCGCCTGCATACTGAACAGGAAATTGTCGTGTGCTTTGCCGGGGGCATGAGCCGTTGGCGCGTGATTTCGCCGGCGATCCGTTTGGCCAGCTTGGCGACCTTGCTGGCGCTAGTCGTCAATCTGTGGGTCCAACCCTTCGCCTATCGCAATATGCGCGATGAGCTGTTCCTCGTGCGGACCGACTTAGCGGCGTCTCTGGTAAGAGCAGGTGAGTTTCGCCAACCGACGGCGGACCTGACCATCTATGCTCAAAGCATCGACCAACAGGGCATTATGAAGAACATGTTCCTGCACCAGGAAAAGCCAGGTGGCGGGGCCAGTACCTTCTTTGCGCGCCAGGGCAAGATCGGCAAACAAAACGGCGTGCCGATCCTGATTATGCGCGACGGATCCAATCAGGAATTATCCAGCGCCGGAGTTTTGAACTTCCTGCAATTTGGCGAATACAATTTCAATCTTGCGCCGTTTATGAACACCTATGAGCTCGTGCATTACAAGATTTCGGACCGTTATTTGCACGAGCTGCTGTTTCCTGACCTGACCCAGGACTGGGAAAAGCGAAACCAGACCAAAATGATAGCAGAGGCCCATTCAAGGCTTGCCTCGCCCCTCTATAACCTAGCCTTTATGGCCCTGGCTCTCGCCGCTGTAATTGGGGGCTCGTTCAGTCGCCTTGGCTATACCCGTCGAATAGCCTTATTCAGCGCGGCCGCAGCCCTGGTTCGAATTATTGGGTTTGCCGTTCAGGCGGCCTGTGACGACAATGTCTGGCTAAATTTGGTGCAATATTTGATCCCTATTGGCGCGACCTATTGGAGCGTCAGCCAAATCTTTTGGCAAAAATCGCGCCGCCTTCGCCCTCTTGGTCAGGCGCATGGCCTTTCTAAGCTAGGAACCCGGTGATGCGCAGCCGCCTGACGCGCCTAGAATCCTATGTCCTGACCCGAACGCTAACGGCCGTACTCGGCGCCTTGGCCATTATCAGCCTCGTGGTTTTTCTTATTGATTTTGTTGAACTATCACGGTCCGTAGGCGTCCGCGCCGATACCAATTTCTTCGAAATTTCCGGCTTGACCCTGTTTAAGTCCCCGGCGGTCATTCTGCAGCTTTTGCCATTTGTCTTCTTGTTTGGGACCTTGGCCGCCTTTGTCGATCTCAATCGCCGCAGCGAGCTGATTGCCATGCGCGCGGCAGGGGTTTCTGCCTGGCGGTTTATTTTGCCGGCCGCTGGCGCAGCCTTTGTGATCGGCCTACTCACCGTGGTCGCGCTCAATCCATTGGCCTCAACCTTGAACGCCCGTTTTGAAACCATCCGCGACAGTCTTATGAGTAGTTACCTTGATGTCGCACCAACCGATATCTGGCTGCGGCAAGGCGATAAGCACAGCCAGATGGTCATTCGGGCCAAGAGCCGAGACATGGTTGGCGAAACGGTTCGGCTCAATACGGTGTCCTTGTTCATCTCAACGGTGAATTCCGACGGCAATCTAGAGTTCTCGCGGCGAATCGAGGCCCAGGAAGCGCGCCTAGTTGGCAAGGACTGGCGGCTTACTGGCGCTAAAGAAGCCACACCAGGGGCTGGCGCTGTGAACTATGACAGCCTCGTCATTCCCTCGACTCTGGATGCCCGTGCCGCCTTGGCAAGGTTTGCCCCGCCAACGACCATCCCGTTTTGGGTGTTGCCTTCGGTAATTGATAAGACTGAGCAGGCTGGGTTCTCGGCGACGGCCTATAGGCTGCGGTTCCAGCAGCTTCTAGCCACGCCCTTGCTGTTTGCGGCCATGTCCGTCTTGGCAGCGGCATTTTCATTGCGCCTCATGCGGCTTGGCGGTCTGACAGCCCTCGCTGGCTCCGGGGCGACGCTTGGGTTTGTGTTCTTTTTCTTCAACAGCTTTTGCGGCGCGCTTGGAAAATCAGACGTGATCGCTCCATTTGCCGCGGCTTGGGCCCCGCCCATGCTCGCGTTTTTGTCGGGTTTCACACTTCTTTGCTATACCGAAGATGGTTGATCTTGCCATGCGTGAGTCGGCTAATGGCCAGTCATCGACTCTGGAAGGAATTAGACGGATGCAGGATCGGCAGCCAGCCCAGAGCCCCCATTGGCGCAAGGCTCTGTCATGTGGTGTAGCGCTCAGCGTCCTGGCTGCTCATTGCGCCATGGCGCAAACCGCTGCGCCACGCGACCAAGCTTCAGGCGCCATGATTGCAACGGGACCAGCGCTTGCGACAAAGCCGGCCGCGGCCGATGACGGCCTTGGTGATAATGGCTTTTATCTCGAGGCCAACACCGTCATTCGCGACGACAATGCCAAGATCATTACCGCGAAAGGTGACGTCGAGGCCCGCTATCAAGGGCGAACCATCCGCGCGCAAGAGCTGATCTATAATGTCCGCACCGGCATTGTCACCGCACGCGGCAAGGCTCAAATCACTGGCGACGATGGCGCGACCCAATCGGCTGAAGAAATCACGCTCGATAACAATCTGCAGGTCGGGATTGCCTATGGCTTTTCGACCGTCATGGCCCCGAACATCAAGTTTGCCGCCGCAACCGCAGTTCGCCGGTCCGAAACCGTCAATGAGTTAAACCGCGCTATCTATACGCCTTGCGACATTTGCAACACGGCAGGGGATAACAAGACGCCCAGCTGGTCGATCAGCGCCGATCGCATTGTCCAGGACCGCGATCGCCAACTCGTCTATTACCGCAATGCCGTGGTCAAGGTGCTGGGTGTGCCTGTGTTTTATGCCCCCGTCTTCTGGCATCCAGACCCACAGGCGGTTCGCAGCTCTGGCCTCTTGCCGCCAAAGATTCAAAACTCGCAAAGGCGCGGCTTTAGCTATGAGCAGCCTTATTTGCTGGTCATTTCCCCGTCTCAAGACCTAACGATAAGCCCACAAATCAATTCCAAGGTGAATCCGTTCGTGAACCTGGAATGGCGCAAGCGGTTCTATTCGGGGCAGGTTGAGGCGCGGCTTGGCTATACCCATGACCAAGATATCCAAACCATTAATGGCGATCTGAAACGTACCGGTGATGACACGTCCCGCAGCTATATCCTGGCTAAGGGCAAGTTTAACATCAATAAGAACTGGGATTGGGGCTTTGGCCTCGAACGCGCCTCGGACCCGCTGATATTCGACAAATACAATATCGGCCGGGTCTATCAGGACAATCGCGGCCTTTATGATACCGATAGCCGTCGTTTGCTTAGCCAGATTTTCGCCACCGAGCAGTCTGATCGCAGCTATGTATCCATGTCGCTGATTAGCTTTCAGGGCCTAAGATCGGGCGACAATAATCACGCTTTCCCTATTGCCGCCCCCATCGTCGAGGCGCGCTATGAGCCTAAGGATCCGATCCTTGGCGGACGCCTGAGACTGCGCGGCAGCGGCGTTGCCTTGTTCCGTGACCAGTCACCACTGTCCGCCAGCCAGCCTGGTATCGACAGCCGACGGATCACCGGCGAAGGTGATTGGCGTAAGATCGTGACCTATGCCAGCGGCTTGCGGCTCGAGCCGTTTATGACAGCCCGAAGTGATTATTATAACATCTCGGACTTCAGTTCGGCTGACACCAAGGCTAAGAGCATTGGCCGCAGTACCGGCACAATCGGTCTGGATATAAGTTATCCCCTGGTCCGCAATTTCGGATCGACGGCTGTTATAATAGAGCCCCTGGCCCAATTGGCCTTGTCGCCACAAGCCAAACGAGATGCCCGAATTCCAAATGAGGACAGCATCTCGTTTGATTTTGACGAGACCAACCTGTTTGAGCCTAACCGCTATCCTGGCTTTGACCTTTATGAGGGCGGTCAAAGGCTCAATGTCGGCGTGCGCACAACTATTGACTGGGGATCTGACCATACGGCCCGCTTCTTGATCGGACGCAGCTATCGCACCAAGAAGGACCTAACCTTGCCTGCCCGTACCGGCCTGCAAGAGGCGGCGTCCGATTGGGTGACCTCAGCAACACTCAACCCAATCAATGGCTTTTCGCTGTTTGCGCGCACGAGGTTGGATTCTGAAACCCTTGCCATTCGCCGACAAGAAGCTGGTGCCAATCTCGCCCTGGACAAGGTGCGCGGCTATGTGCGCTATCTGAGTGACAAGACCGATATCACTGGCGTCACCGTGCGCGATATTCAAGGCGCGGGCGAATTTTATATCAGCAAGACCTGGGGCCTTACTGTCGCCGGGATTCGCGACCTGGAAAACAATGTTTGGCGCACGCGCGAGCTTGGCCTCTTGTACAAAGACGAGTGCACACGGGTCGAAATCGTATATCAACGCGAAGAAACCTATAACCGGACCCTTGGTCCTTCCGATAATGTGCTTGTTCGCCTATCTCTCGCCACATTAGGCGATGCAGGCTACAGGGACTATGACGACCGCTAAGTCTGGTCAGACGGGCACTTATGAGGACGAGCACATTTATGACGCGGGCGTTTAAGGCACAGTTTCGAGTGGCAATGGCCGCGTCAATGGCATTGGCCATGGCTTTACCGTGGTCCCAAGCGGTTCAAGCTCAAACGCCTTCGCCGCAAGCCCAGGCCCCGCAAGCGGCACCACCAACGGCCCCCGCTAATCCCCTAAGTGAGGGCGTAGCCGCCATTGTCAATGACAGCATTATCTCGACCTATGATCTGCGCCAGCGGATCATGCTCTTGATTGTCACCGCAGGGGTTCAGCCGACCGAAGAGAATATGCCGCAAATCCAGCGTGAGGCCCTGCGTGGACTGATCGATGAGCATCTCGAAATCCAAGAGCTGAAGCGGGTCGAGAAACAGCAGAAATTCACAATCATCGCTGACAACGACGATATTGATCGTCAGATCAGCCGGATGGCCGAAGAAAACCGTATGAGCGGCCAGCAATTGCTCAAATCCCTCGAGGCCGCTGGGGTTGGCGCTGATACCTTGCGCGACCAGCTTAGGGCCGAAATCAGCTGGCAGCGCTGGATCAATGGCCGCTATGGCTCACGCCTGCGGGTAGGTGATGACCAAATCGAGGCGCAATTGGCCCAGCTCAATGCCGCTGCCGCCAAGCCGCAATTCTTGATGAGCGAAATCTACATTGATCCTGCGCGGACGGGAAGCATGGCCAATGCCCAGCGTGGCGGTGAACAATTGATCGCTCAGTTACAACAGGGCGCGCCCTTTGCGGCCGTCGCCCGCCAGTTTTCATCGGCACCAACGGCCGCGAATGGTGGTGATGCAGGCTGGGTCTCGACCGGCAGTGTTGCGCCTGAATTGCAACAAGCGCTCGATGAGATGCGTCCTGGGCAATTATCCCAACCCATCACCACCAAGGACGGGGTCTATATCCTGTTCTTGCGTGACAAGCGCGCGGGCAATAAGGCAGCCCTGGTTGACCTAAAACAAATGGCAGTCCGGGTCGCGTCTGACGCAACGCCCGAAGTTCTCGAAGCGGCAAAGGTCAAGCTGTTGGGTCTCAAGCCCAAAATCAATGGCTGTAAGGATATGGAAGCGGTCGCCGCTACCGCCAGCGACGTCGTCGCTGGTGATCTTGGTGAGGCCGAAATCAAGGACCTGGCGCCCGCCTTTCGCGAGGCCGCTGAGGCCTTAAATGTCGGCCAGGTCAGCGACCCGATCCGCACGCCCGCAGGGCTGCATCTGATCGCGGTCTGCGGCAAGCGCCAGGGCGGGGCCAAGGCCCCGACCAAAGAAGAGATCGAAAACCGCATGATCGGGCAGCAATTGGCCATGATCTCAAAGCGCTATTTGCGCGACCTGCGCAATTCGGCGACGATCGAAACCCGGTGACCGGATCCGTCCTGGCCCTTAGCCTGGGCGATCCGTCTGGAATTGGTCCTGAAATCATAGCCAAGGCCTGGCAGGCCCTTAGTGCCTCCGGTCCAGCTTTTGTCGTGGTTGGCGATGCGGACCTATTGGCCAGGACCGGCACTCCCGTTCAGGGCGTTTCAGGCCCTCGGCAGGCAGCCGCTGTCTTCAAAGCCGCCCTGCCCGTTCTGGACCAGCCGATTGGGCATGCCGTAACGCCTGGCCAGCCTTCGCCTGATCATGCCAAGGCGACAATCGGCTGGATCACTCAGGGCGTAGACCTCGTCGTATCCGGTCAGGCGAGCGGCCTGGTTACTGCACCCATTGCCAAGGCACCGCTTTATGCGGCTGGGTTTCAATTTCCGGGCCATACCGAGTTTCTGGCTGATCTGACGGCGCACCTGCCAATGCCCGCGCCGCGTGGGCCGGTCATGATGCTGACCTCTGGCGATTTGCGAGCCGTCCTGGCGACCGTGCACCTGCCGCTGGCCAAGGTGTCGCCAGCCCTCTCGATTGAGGGGATTGTCCACACCGCCAACGTCACTGCCGCAGCCCTCAGGCAAGATTTTGGCATTGATCGGCCCCGCCTGGCCCTTGCAGGCCTCAACCCTCATGCCGGCGAAGGCGGCGCGATTGGCAATGAGGAAATCGAGATCCTCATCCCCGCGGCGGCGCAACTCCGCGTCGAAGGCATAGACTGCACCGATCCACGCCCAGCAGACACCCTATTCCACGCCGAGGCACGCCAAACCTATGATGCGGTGGTCTGCCTCTATCACGACCAGGCCCTGATCCCGGTCAAGATGCTCGATTTCTGGGGCGGGGTGAATTTGAGCCTGGGCTTGCCCATTGTCCGAACCTCGCCTGACCACGGCACCGGGTTTGACATTGCTGGCAAGGGCATAGCGCGGGCCGATAGTATGATCGCCGCGATCCGCCTCGCCGACCAGATTGCCAAGACCCGGGCCAAGGCGCCAAAGCCTTGACCCCCTTAGCCCTGCCGCCGATCCGCGAAGCCCTGACCGAACACGGCCTCTTGGCCAAAAAGAGCTTTGGCCAGCACTTCCTGCTCGACCTTAACATTACCCGCAAGATCGTAAGGCTGGCCGGGATTGAACCTGGGCAAGGCGTCATAGAGGTCGGCCCTGGGCCTGGCGGCCTGACCCGCGCCTTAATGGAGGCCGGTGCAAAGGTCACAGCCATCGAAATGGACCCTCGGTTCATCCCGCTGTTGAAGGAGCTAGACGAAGCCGCGCCAGGCCTCCTGACCATCGTCCAAAACGACGCGCTGAAGGTCTCGGAAAGTGAGCTGTCAGTGGGGCCAATAGCCATCGTTGCCAACCTGCCCTATAATGTCGGGACCGCCTTACTGCTCAAATGGTTGACCGGTCCTTGGCAGCCAACCTCCATGACCTTGATGTTTCAAAAAGAAGTCGCCGAGCGGATCACGGCCAAGGTCGGCGACGACGCCTATGGCCGACTTGCCGTCATCGTCCAGGCCACGGCCCAGGCCCGCATTGTTATGGACCTGCCCGCAAGGGCCTTTACTCCGCCACCCAAGGTTGCCTCAGCTGTTGTGCATCTTGTTCCGTATACGGATAGACCGGGCCCGAGCCTGCTCACCGCATTGGAAAAAACCACCCAGGCTGCCTTTGGCCAGAGGCGCAAAATGCTCCGCTCTAGTCTCAAGACGCTCGGCGGCACCGCGCTGTGCGAGGCAGCAGGCATTGACCCAGACGTCAGGGCAGAGACTGTAGATATTTACGGCTTTTTAGCGCTCGCCAGACAGGTTCAAAGCGGCTCGTTCAGTAAGGTCTGAACCAGGCCATCTAGACCCGGATTGCGCACGCGGCGCAGCCGTTCAGCATGATAGATATGGGCGAGCTCTGCATAAGCCTGGTCAAAATCCGCGTTGACGATGACATAGTCATAATCGGTCCATTTTTCGATCTCGCCCTTGGCCCGGCCCAGCCGCCGTTCGATCACATCGTCTGCATCTTGAGCGCGGGCATGTAGGCGGCGCTCTAGGTCGGCCATGGTGGGCGGCAGGATAAAGACCCTGACCACGTCCTGCGGCGCGCTGGCCGCGACCATGCGCGCGCCTTGCCAGTCAATATCAAACAAGACATCGCGGCCCGCTGCCAAGGCGGCCATGATCGGTGCCGTTGGACTGCCATAGCGGTGCTCATGCACATCGGCCCATTCCAAAAACGCGTTCTGTTCGATCATGGCATCGAATTTCGGCCGGTCGATAAAATGGTACTCACGCCCATCCTTTTCGCCGGGCCTTGGCCCGCGGGTCGTGCAGGAAATCGATAGGTCCAGCTCGGCATGATCAGCCATCAACCGGCGCGACAAGGAGGTCTTGCCGGCGCCCGATGGGCTGGAGACCACAAGCATCAGACCGCGGCGAGATGGGGCAGGACTATTCGACATTTTGTACCTGCTCACGCAATTGTTCGATCGTGGCCTTGAGGTCAAGACCCACAGCGGTCAGGGCCGTTAGCGCCGATTTGGCACACAGGGTATTAGCCTCACGCATGAATTCCTGCATCAGAAAGTCCAATCGGCGACCCGCTGTGGCCTCACCGGTTAGGAGCCCGCGCGCGGACTGAACATGGCTGATTAGCCGGTCCAGCTCTTCACGTACATCCGCCTTGACGGCCATGGCGGCGGCCTCGGTCACGATGCGTTCAGTCAGGTCACTAGCCTCACCGGCCAATTGGGTCATGCGCTTAGCGAAGCGGGCCTTAATCACCTCCGGCTGTTGCGATGCCAGACTATCGGCCTGACCCACTAGGGTCTCAATCTGATCAACCTGGCCTGAGAGCACGGGCAAGAGGGCTGCGCCTTCGTCAAGCCTGGCCAGGCGCAAACTGTCCAAAGCACGCTC
Source organism: Caulobacteraceae bacterium (assembly GCA_044376615.1). Classification (GTDB taxonomy): domain Bacteria; phylum Pseudomonadota; class Alphaproteobacteria; order Caulobacterales; family Caulobacteraceae; genus CAISGS01. Next base: position 15,126 of record JBILKO010000030.1, on the reverse strand, counting down.
TATGGACCGCCCCATGGCCTGTTCAAGCGCCGCTCGCGCCTCTGGATCGTCAACGTCTTCAGAGGCCACCAAAACACCGCGCAAGGCCAATAGACCATCGGCCGTTGGCGGGCTTGCCCGGCCCTGCGCCACCAGCGGATCGGTCAAGGCGAGATACTGCTCGAGCTGGGCTGAATTGATTTGAACCAGGCCACCACCCTCGCGGCGTTTGCCTTGCAGATTGATGGTGACCTGTCCGCGCTGAAACCGTACCGCAGCCGCATCGCGAGCCAGCTTCTCTAGGCCATCAAAGCCTGGGACACCACGAAACCTGACCTCAAGATTACGGCCATTGACCGAGCGCGCCTCAACAGCCCAGCTCCAGGTGCTATAACTGGCTTCATGGCGGCCAAATCCGGTCATGCCCTGCAAGGCCATGGTCAGCGCCCCGCTTGCGCCGAAGTCGCGCGTTCGACCTGGCGCCATTTGGCAACATTGCGCCGATGTTCGTCATAAGTCGCGGCAAAGACATGACCGCCCGAACCGTCAGCGACAAAAAACAAGTCGTCAGACTCCAGCGGCTGCAGCACGGCTTCAAGCGCGGCCTTGCCCGGATTGGCAATCGGGGTCGGCGGCAGGCCCTTGATCGCATAGGTGTTATAGGGGGTCTTAGCCAAGACTTCAGACCGCAATAAGCCGCGCCCAAGCGGGCGACCCTTGGTCAGGCCATAAATAATCGTCGGATCGGTTTCAAGCCGCATGCCAGCGCGAAGGCGATTGATAAAGACAGCGGCAATGTGTGGCCGTTCTTTACCCAAGGCGGTCTCTTTTTCAACGATGGAGGCCATGATGACCGCCTCATAAACAGATTTATAGGGCAGGTCCGCTTGGCGCGCGGGCCATATCTTGGCCAAAAGCTTGTCCTGGGCGGCCATCATCCGGGCCAAGACCTGCTTTCGGGTCTCTCCGCGCTTGATCTCATAGGTTTCAGGCAGGACTGAGCCTTCAGGTGGCTCACGCACTGTACCAACCAGATTAGGATTGGCTTTAAGGATATCCACGACCATGGCCGAAGTTATGCCCTCAGGAATGGTCACCTGACGGCGAATTCTCTGGCCCTTATGGATCATGCCAAGAACCTTGGCCATCGAGGCCTTGGCCGGGAATTCATACTCTCCGGCCTTAAGTCGCCGGTCCGCCCCCGTCAGCTTGGCCGCAATCACAAATTCAGAGGCTGAGCGGATCACCCCGCCCTCATCAAGCGCCTTGGCAATTTCGGGCAGGCTCGCGCCCTGTTCGAGCACAATATCGGTCTGCGCCCGGCTTGGCCCGGGGCCGGTATAACTGATCAGGGCGCTCAAGGCCGCAAGCAAGACCACCACCGCGACCGGGATGATCGCAAATACCACAAGTTTAAACTGTCCAGACCCCTGGACCTTGGCCTGGCCGGTTGCGACTGGTCGGTCTTGAGGCGGCGGCGCGTCGGTCACTGGACCTTCTTAAACACCAGCGAGGCATTGGTGCCGCCGAAGCCGAAACTATTGGACAAGGCGGTATTGATCACCATCGGCTTGGCCTTATGCGGTACCAGATCAATCGCCGTCTCGACCGAAGGATTGTCCAGATTGATCGTCGGCGGCGCGATCTGGTCGCGAATGGCCAGAACCGAAAACGCCGCCTCGACCGCTCCGGCTGCGCCCAGAAGGTGACCGATCGCGCCCTTGGTTGAAGACATGGTCGCTTTCGAGGCCGATGCCCCAAGCATGCGCTCAACCGCGCCCAGCTCAATCTCGTCACCGAGCGGGGTCGAGGTGCCGTGGGCATTGATATAGTCGACCTGGGACGGATCGACCCCGGCGCGAGCTAGGGAGGCATTCATAGCCCTGAAACCGCCATCGCCATCGCTGGCGGGCGCTGTGATGTGATAGGCGTCGCCGGTCAGGCCATAGCCAACGACTTCGGCATAGATCTTGGCGCCGCGCGCCTTGGCATGCTCATATTCTTCCAACACGAGAACGCCCGCGCCCTCACCCATGACAAAGCCGTCGCGATCCTTGTCATACGGACGTGAGGCCATTTGCGGGCGATCATTAAAGCCCGTGCTCATGGCCCGGGCAGCAACAAAGCCAGCGACGCCAAGCGGACAAACTGCGGCTTCTGCCCCGCCAGCAAACATGACATCGGCATCGCCCCACTGGATCAGGCGCATGGCATCGCCAATCGCATGAGCCCCGGTCGCACAAGCGGTTACCACTGAGTGATTAGGGCCCTTCAGGCCATAGCGGATCGAAACCTGGCCAGACGCCAGATTGATGAGGGCCGACGGAATAAAGAAGGGGCTGATCCGGCGCGGGCCTTTTTCGTGCAGTTCGAGCGCGGTCTTAGCAATCGAGTCCAGGCCGCCAATGCCTGAGCCAATAATCACGCCGGACCGGCATTGGTCTTCCTCAGTCTGGGGGTGCCAGCCACTATCACGCACGGCCTCGTCGGCGGCGGCCATGGCATAGAGGATGAAATCATCGACCCGGCGGCGATCGCGCAGGCTCATGGTCTGTTCGGGGTCGTAGGATCCTGGATAATCGGCACTGCCGCCGCCGCGGCCGTCTATGCGCGGCACTTCGCAGGCAATCTGGCAGGCATAATCGGTCGGATCAACTGCGCTGATCCGGCCTGCACCCGATTGACCGGCCAAGAGGCGCGACCAGCTGTGCTCGACCCCCCAACCCAGGGGCGTTACCAGCCCAAGACCTGTAATGACCACACGACGCATAGGCAGACTCTCCTGCGGCAATCAGGACTCTCGCGGTGCGAGAAACGACTCAAGCCGCCGCACCAGGCAGGCTCTGCCCGGCACAGCGGCTTGTGATCAAACCAGACGGTTTAGGCAGCGAGGCGTTCGCTGATGAACTTAACCGCATCGCCCACGGTCTGGATGTGTTCGGCTGCGTCATCGGGAATTTCGATGTCGAACTCTTCTTCAAAGGCCATGACGAGCTCGACATTGTCGAGGCTGTCTGCACCAAGATCGTCGATGAAGCTGGCCTTTTCCGTGACCTTCTCCGGATCGGCGTCCAGATGCTCGATCACGATCTTACGGACGCGTTCGAGAATGTCGGACATACGCATAAATCCCTTATCTAGATGATGGTTGCGGGGGCAAGACGCACAAGCGACCCCCAATCCCACCCAATCGTTGAAACCAATAACAGAACCTGGCCCAAAACAACAACCCCGGCTCAGGCACTCGCTAGCACCTTTCTTTTTGCGAGACTAGCACTAGCCGCACCACAATCTGCGCAAACCGAGCCTTGAGGCTAGATCATGGCCATGCCGCCATTCACATGCAGGGTCTGGCCCGTGACATAGGCCCCGGCATCGCTGGCCAGATAGACACAGGCCGCCGCGACATCGTCGCCCTCCCCCAAACGCCCGGCGGGAATCGTTGCCAGGATTGAAGTTTTCTGGGCCTCGGTCAGATCATCGGTCATGGGACTGCGGATGAAGCCAGGGGCGACGCAATTGACCGTGACATTGCGGCTGGCCACCTCTTGCGCCAGAGATTTTGAGAAGCCGATCATGCCGGCTTTGGAGGCGGCATAATTGGTCTGGCCAGGATTGCCGGTGACACCAACCACGCTGGTAATGCCAATGATTCGCCCCTGGCGGCGCTTCATCATGCCCTTAAGCGCGGCACGCGACAGACGGAAATAGGCTTCAAGATTGACCTTGATCACAGTCTCCCAGTCCTCGTCCTTCATGCGCAGCAGAAGCCCGTCGCGGGTAATGCCGGCATTGGCGATCAAGATGTCGAGCGGGGCCGACACGGCCTCCGCTGCGGCGATCAGGCCATCGACCTGCGCCGCATCGCCAAGATTGCAGGCCACGGCGCTGACCCGGCTGCCCAACTCGGTGGCCAGGGCATCCAGGGCCGCTTGCCGCGTTCCGGACAGGACCACATGTGCGCCCTGGGCATGCAGGGCCTTGGCAATCGCGCCGCCTAGGCCACCGGTTGCGCCCGTCACCAGGGCCGTCTTGCCGGTCAGATTAAACATCAGCTTCAGTCCTATCCTAGAGTTTCAGCGAGGCGGCAAAGGCCTCAAGATCAGCGGGAACATTCAGGGGCGTCGCCTCAATATCTGGCACAATGCGCTTGGCCATGCCGGACAAGACCTTGCCTGCGCCCGCCTCAGCAAAGCGCGTGACGCCGCCATCACCCGCCAGCCATTGCACGCTTTCACGCCAACGCACCCGGCCGGTGACCTGTTGGACGAGGAGCTTTCGGATCAATTCTGGATCAAGCACAGGCCGGGCGGTGACATTAGCCACCAGCGGCGCGCGCGGGGCCTTAATCGTGCAGGCCGCCAGGGCCTCAGCCATCTCATCCGCCGCAGGCTGCATCAGCGGGCAGTGGAAAGGCGCAGAAACATTGAGCAGGATCGCCCGCGCGCCTAGGGCCTTGGCCGCCTCAATCGCCTTATCGACGGCCAGCTTGTCGCCGCTGATCACCACATTGCCCTGGTTATTGTCATTGGCCACGACACAGACCCCGACCTCAGACCCCGCCAAGGCCGCAGCCTCAGCCAAGGCCACATCGGTCTTGGGCCCGATCAAGGACGCCATGGCCCCGGCCCCGACCGGCACAGCCCGCTGCATGGCCTGGCCGCGCAGTTTCAACAGCCGCGCCGTATCCGACAAGGTAATCGCCCCCGCTGCCGCCAGCGCTGAATATTCACCAAGGCTATGGCCCACAACAAACGCCGCCTGCTCAACCTTAACCCCAAATTCAGCCTCCAGCACCCGCATCACCGCGACACTGACCGCCATCAAGGCCGGCTGGGCATTTTCGGTCAAGGTTAGGTCCGTCTCTGGCCCTGCGCTAATCAGGGCATAGAGCTTTTGGCCCAGGGCATCATCAACCTCCTGGAACACTTCGCGCGCACTGGCAAAGGCGTCATAGAGCTCCGCCCCCATGCCAATCGCCTGACTGCCCTGACCGGGAAAAAGAAAGCCAAGCCCCATAACCGTCACTCCGCACCACATAGTCTAGACGCGCAGGGTTAGGTCAAATGGCGGCGGGGGGCAAGATGGGGTAGAGCCGCTATACGATTGCTCGGAAGCGTGGCCTATTCCTCACATTCAGCTTTTTTGCAGTACTTTTCTCTAAACTGAGCCTCCAATTTCGGCATGAGTGCGCTCATTGAGTCACTCGAATTCGACATTATGGAGGGTATTTCTTCAACAAGCCTTTGACCAAGGCGACCTTCATAAAAAGCAACAATGTTTATCAATTCATCTTCGCTAAATAAGTTCGCAGAAGCATTGGTTGTATCGTTAATAAGTTGCGGCATCAATTCTTTTAAAGTCTCAACGTAAATTTCTATAAATAGATTTTCATCATCATCGGTTAAGTCAGGTTGTTGTTTACGCTTTTCTTCCAACATATTAGGGATAAAGTTGCTGTACAACCTAACCATCAAATCATCAAAATGCGACGCAACAAGATAGCGCTTTAAAAGCGCCCGCTTACGCACGGTCGTAGCATCTATTGCGGGAATTGATGCCGTGACTTGAGCAATGTCGGCTGGCGCTGCGGACTTTGCTTGTGCGAATGACCTTGACGGCGCAATAGAAGCCATGAGCAAGCAAGCCATAGCTATAAGTTTTAGGGCCTTACCAGAATTCATAATTGTATACCCCCTATCCAACTTGAGGCACCATTCCCGAAAAGCGGTGCTATGTCTTGCGAAATTTAAAGAAAGCGCCTGCACGGCCTGAGTGAGGGCACAGAGACCATGTCCCAACCGATTGTCACCAAAGCCAAAGACGCCCTCGCCTTCGAAGACGGGGCCGATCGCGTGCGCATCCTGGTCTCAGGTACGCAAACAGATGGGGCCTATTCGGTCATGGAATGGACGGTCGCACCCTTCGATGAGGCAGCGCAAAACAGCTTCGGTGCCCACATCCATGGTACATACGAAGAGACCTTTGTGGTGCTGGAAGGGGCCTTGACCTTTCTTCTGGGCGACCAGGTCCTAGAGCTAGAGGCCGGAGATCTTGTCGCTGTACCGCCAAAGGCCCGGCATGGCTATGTCAACCGCTCGGGCGCACCCACAATGCTCCTGGTCACATTTCGGCCAGCCGGCATGGAAGAGCTGTTCTATCGCCACCGTACCGACCAGGCCGTCGTGCCCGATCAACAGGCGTTTATGGATGAAGCAGCCAGGGACTATGCCTCGACCTATGAGATTTAGGCAAAGCTAGTTCCCTATCTTGCCGTAACCTCGCAAAACCAGCCCACCTGATGGGTGGCTGGCTGGACCTTCTAATTCATGACACGGCGCGGATAACCAGGTCATTGCGCCTTTGGTCAGCGACCAGGGTGGATTTGTCGATGATCAGGAAACGGTCCGCCGCCGCAATGGTTTCTGGTCTGTGAGCGACGATGAGGCGGGTCATCGATAGGCCGCGCAGCGCTTCATTGATGTTGCGCTCGCGATTGATGTCGAGGTGGCTGGTTGCCTCGTCAAGAATAAGGATTTTCGGGTCCCGATAGAGGGCGCGGGCCAGCAGTACCCTTTGTTTTTGACCGCCCGACAGCGCGCCGCCCATATCGCCCACCAGGGTCTCAGCCTTCATCGGCATGGCCGCGATTTCTTGCGCGACAGCCGCCATGTCCAGGCACTTCCAGACCTTGTCCATATCAATCTGATCATCAAAAAACGCGACATTCTCGGCAATGGAGCCGCCAAGCAGGTCGTCATCTTGCATCACAACACCAAGTGCCCGCCGCACGCCATGCGCGCCATAGGCCGACAGGGGCCGTCCATCCAGACGCACCTCGCCGCCCGTCAGGGGATAGAGCCCGGTCAGGACCTTTAGCAAGGTGGACTTGCCACCGCCAGACGGGCCGATAATGGCAACAAATTCCCCGGGCTGGATCGAGAACGACACCTGCTGCAGGACAAAGGGTTCATGCGGCGCATAGCGAAAGCTGAGCTGGTCGGCCTCAATTGCCCCTGCAATGGCGGCTCCAGACACCACCGGGGCCGTATCTATCCCCTCCTCCTTGGGCGTTAGGACGATGTCGGCGAGCCGAAACGAATACATGTCCGTCAATTGCCAGTGCACCACCTGCTCAAACAGACCCGATGCCCGGCTCATAAACTGGCCCTTATAAGCCATGAAAGCATAGAGCATGCCGACGCTCATCTTCGCCTCCATCACCGCCCGCGCACCCATATAGACCAGGGCCACAGTCACTAGGGCATCGACGAGGCCATGAACGGCATTAAAGCCAATATCGACTTGGGCCTGTTTCTGATCGGCCTTAATGGTCTGGGCAAAACTATTGGACCAGTCGCCCTCGCGCACCGTCTCGGCCCCCATCACCTTGACGGTCTGGATGGCGCGCACCGATTCAATCTTTTTACCATTCTCGGTTATGTGTGCCGATAGACTGTCCATGCCCAGACGTAAGGACCAGGGCATAGCCGCTAGGCGTATGGCCGCATAGGCAAGCAAGCCGCCCAAGGCGACCAGGGCCAGCCAAGGCGCAAAAACCAACATCATGGCCAAGGTCACAAGCGACAAGACCCCGTCAATCAAGACGGCGACCAGAGCACCACTGATCAGATCACGCACCGGTCCGATGGAATCGAACCTGGACAAGATATCGGCCAGCTTACGCCTTTGAAACCATGGCAGCGGCAGCCGCAGCATGTGGCGAAACAGCCGCAAGGTCATGTCCCAGTTCAGCAAGGCCGTCAGCCTCTGGGCGGCCAAACTGCGAAAGGCCTCGGCCCCGGCATTAAAGGCGGCAAACAGGCCAAACCCGACGGCCAGGGCGGTCAAGAGGTCCTTATCTCCCTTCAGGGCCGCCTGATCGATGGCCAATTGCATATAAAACGGCGAGGCCAGGACATAGACTTGCAATAAAAGGGAAAGTAGCAAGACCTGGACCAGACCACCCGTGACCGTCGGCGTAAACCGAAACCAGGAGGCCAGGCTGAGCGGGCTTTTCTCCTTACGCTTTTTAAAGTCTGGCGCGGGCAACAATTCCAGCGCGGCGCCGGTAAAACGTTTGGAGACTTCCGCCAGATCAATATCCAATCGTCCAAGCGCTGGATCGTGAATCCGAACCTTGCCGCCGCGCAGACACTTTTCAAACACGACAAAATGGCTAAGGCCCCAATGCAATATGGCCGGGGCCGTGAGTTGGTCCAGCTCGGACAACTCAACCCGCAGGGGCCGTGCCGACAGGTTAAGGCTGGCGGCAATCTGCGCCAGCTCGATCAGGGAAAGCCCCCGCACCGAGACGGGATGCCGCCGCCGCAAGGTCGCCAGAGCGACCTCAGCGCCCAACAAGGTCGAGGCAATGGCGACACAGACCAGGCCACATTCTGCGGCTTCAGATTGGCGGAGCGTGTGGGTCACGGTCTACTCAAGTCTATTTCCTTTTGACCATTATTCGTAGCTCGTCGCGAAATAAAACCGCGATAGAAAATCACCCCTTAATCTCCGATCCAAAATGATTGCCACTTCATATTTTCAAAATAGGCAACTCTCGCAGCAGACTCATACATAAAAATTGAAAAGCCATCATTTTTTAAAACTACGCGTGCCTTGCAACCCTGCAACCTTGAGTCTTTCTCTTCACATTTACTAGAATAGGCTCCAGGCCTTACTAAGCTTATGCCCATTCTCGGCAAGTCCTTTAAATTATCCGAGTCAAACAGAATTGGTTTACCTTTAGACACGCCCATTTTTATCAATACAGCGTACTTGCCCGAAGAGATATTTTTTGCAAAATAAACTTCATCTGGGATTGAATCACCATCAAAATCCCCATTCGCGCTTAGGTTGAAATCTAACTGCTTTTTCCGCAACACCCAGTCCTCAGAATTGCGAACATCCGATGGCTCGACCCGCTCCCACGCGCCAAACTCAGATTCTCCAAACACCGATGCAGGAAAGCATAGTGAAAACGCGATAGTTATTAGAAGTTTCGTTCTCATTAACATATTCAATGTCTAGTCCTCCATATTTCTGAAGTTCAATTCAAAAATCACCAGAGACTAATATATCAACATTAGAATCTCTGGTGATCTATGATTCAAAAAATACAATAAACTGATCAATGCTTAGGCGGGTCATACTCTACATGAATATGATCATTGGCAGGATTTGCAAAAAACTCCGCGCCAACATAATAATTACTACCAAGTTTTGACTGAAGTTCAGATGCAATCTGCTTTTGCTTTGCATCGGTCATTGTATTAGCTCTAACATCAACAGCATTATCTGTATAATGCTTTGAATTATCCATATGCTGACCATCATTTGCCGAAGTTACGACCAATATTTCTTTGTTCTTGGCAAAAACCTCTTTTACTACTGTCAGAGCTTGCTTCATGGGCACACTGAGGTGGCTTAAATCAACGCCATCTTTATGCGCTACGTCATCAACAGATGGGTTGGGACAGACATTTTTACCCGCTGCGTCCAACTTCATAAGCAATTTGTCAACAGAATTGTTATTGCTCACCTGACACGAGCCGGTGGGTGGATATGGTTTTGCAGTTACCACAACTTCTTCGATACTATCCGCTCCCCCTGTCACCATCGCCATTTCTTCCAGCGTCATCTCTCTCATGGTCGTTTCCTCTCTCTTCTAAACCGGACGCCCAATGCGCCCCTTATGTCCCTGCCCGCTTTTGTGCAGCGAGCAGGGGATCCAATAGCCAGGCCAAGAAACTGCGGTCTTCCAGCACCAGGTCCGCGGTCAGGCGCATGCCAGGGCTTAGGGGCCAGTCGCGGCCATAGGCGGTCTGGTTGCTAGACAAAAGCGAGACACGGACCCGGTACAGGGCTTCACGGGTTTCAATCGGCACAGGCAGGTCATTGGGATTGGTCGGGGCGCGGGCCACGGCGGTGACCACCCCCTTGCCGACCCCGAACACGGTATAGGGAAAGGCGTCAAACATCAGCCGAACGCTCTGGCCCGGACGAACAAAACCGATGGCGCGTGACGGGGCCCAGAGCTCGGCCTCCAAGCGGCCAAGGTGACGCGGGTCCTTATCGGCCAGGACCAGGGCCAGCGTACGACCAGGCTCAGCCGTTGCCCCTTGATGGGCCTGCAAGGCCGCAACTATGCCGTCTTGCGGTGCAACCAAGACCGCACCGCGACTGGCCTCGGCATCGGTCTGCTTTTCCTGATAACGCGCGCGGCTGGCGACGGCATCGGCACGATCAGCAGCAGCCTGGGCCGATTGCCGCGCCATCGAGGCTTCAAGCTGGGCGATGCGGCTTTGCGCACCATCACGCTCGCGCTCATACTGACTAAGGGCTTGTTCGCCTGCCAAGAGGGCGTCCTGCCTTTGACGCAAGGTCAGGGCCGCCATTAATCCCTTTTCAGTCAGGGTCTGGGCCGCAGCAACGGTCTGACGCTGAAGCTCATTACGCCGGGCCTGCAAGGTCATGGCGTATTCAAGACGTTTAACATCCGCCATGAGGCCACGCTTTTGGGTAGCGGCCTCGACGGCTTGGCGATCATTCACCCGCTCGCGCGCGGCTGCACCGTCCTCAAAGGCTGCGATTTCCCGCGCCAGATTGGCAAAGGCTAGGTCGGACAAGGCCCCGCCTGACTGTAAGGTTGGATCATAGGACACATCGATCAGGCGCTGTCCGGCCACGACGCGCTGGCCGTCCTGAACCCAGACGCGGCTGATAATCCCTGATCTTTGCGCAAGGATCCGGACCGCCCCCTCAGCCGGTGTAACTAGGCCAATAACGGTTTCCTTGCGCGCATAATGAGCGGTTCCCAAAAAGGTGACAACGGCAATAACCAGTGCGGCCATAAAGCAAAGCAACATCCAACTGGCTGGACCCAGTGGCCTTACCGGTGATCCCATCCGATCGCGGGCGGCGGCCATGGCCTCGGGCCGAAAAAAGTCAGACGGGTCGGGGGCGGCTCGGCGGCTCGGCGGCTCGGCGGCTCGGCGGCTCGGCGGCTCGGCGGCTCGGCGGCTCGGCGGCTCGGCGGCTCGGCGGCTCATTCAGCGATTTGGTCTGTTGTGACATGACCAGCCCCACCTCAACTATCTATCGAGCCTCTTCTGGTTGTTTTCCTCTGTCAAACACTTTAATCGATAAAAAGACTATCTTATTGCATAGCCGATCTATTCTTGCGGTCAGGGCTCCGCAAAAATAGCAACTGACGACACAGTATATCTGTGTTAAAATCGACCAGTTAAACCGACCAATCGCTTTGAGGTTCGCCATGCGTGAAGTTCAGTCTTCGGACGCCAAGACCCATTTGACACAGCTCCTAACCGACGTCGAACGGGGCGAAACCATTGTCATTACCCGTCATGGACGCCCGATTGCGCGGCTGGTACCGGAGCTTGACCAAAGGGCCGAGGCCATCCAGCGGACCATGGATCAGATCAAGGCGCTGCGGGCGACCATGCCCGACATCAGCTTGAATGAAATGCTCGAGGCGCGGCACGAAGGGCACCGCTACTAATGCCTTTTGTTATCGATGCTTCGGTTTCAGCATGCTGGCTGCTACCGGACGAAAGCCATCCTATCGCCGATGCCGCCTTTGATCGATTTCCAAGGGACACAGCGATTGCGCCAAGCCTGTGGTGGTTCGAGATGCGCAATATTTTTCTGTCCAGCGAGCGCCGTGGGCGATTGAACCCAGCAATAACCGAACAATTCCTATCGCTTTTAAACGCGCTTCCTATTCGGCTGGACCATCGCCCCAATGACTCGGTCCTGCTGACCTTAGCCCGCCGCCATAAACTAACCGCTTATGACGCGGCCTATCTCGAGCTAGCCCTTCGCGAGGGACTAGCCTTAGCCACACTCGATGCGGCCTTGATACAGGCCGCTAAGGCTGAGGGTCTCGACGTGATCGGTGATCTGATCTGATACCCCGCCCTTGCCTTCGCCGCCCAAACCGCGTACACACCGCCGCTTGTTGAAAGACGGTCGGGCTTGGTTTTGTTTGATCTTGGGCATGCAGCCCGGACGCCTTGCTTTCGATCCATCGTTCGCATCGGAGCTTCCGCCGATGATAACGCCGTCTTTCTTTCGGAAGAAGGATGCCTATGGCTTTTTACGAACACGTGGTCATTTCGCGGCAGGATATCTCGCCGCAACAGGCCGAAGCGCTCAATGACACCCTTAAAACTCTGATCGAAGAAGGCGGCGGCACCGTTGCCAAGATCGAGTATTGGGGTCTGCGCAACCTCACCTACCGGGTGAAAAAGAACCGCAAGGGTCACTATTCCTTGCTTGGCATTGATGCGCCGGCCGCAGCGGTCAAGGAAATGGAACGCCAGCTGTCGATCAATGAAGACGTATTGCGCTTCATGACCGTCCGCGTCGAAGAGTTGGACATGGAACTCTCGCCCGTCCTGGCCCGCCGCGATCGCGGTGACCGGCCCGAGCGTGGTGATCGTGCCGAGCGGGGCGACCGCCCTGACCGCGACGAGCCATCCAGCTTTGATGACAATCTGTTAGAAGGATAAGAGGGTCATGACCGATACGACCGCTCCGGAATCCGCCGCTGGCGGGGCCCGCCGCCCCTTCTTCCGTCGCCGCAAGGTTTGCCCCTTCTCGGGCGCTGGTGCACCGAAGATCGATTATAAGGACGTCAAGCTGCTGCAACGCTATATCTCTGAGCGTGGCAAGATTGTCCCGTCACGCATCACTGCGGTGTCGGCTAAGAAGCAACGCGAACTGGCCAAGGCCATTAAGCGCGCCCGCTTCCTGGCTCTGCTCCCCTACGTCGTGAAGTAAGGAGCGCCCCAGATGAAAGTTATCCTACTCGAACGAGTTGATCGCCTCGGTGGTCTGGGTGACGTGGTCACGGTGAAGGACGGCTTTGCCCGTAACTTCCTCTTGCCCCGCTCCAAGGCCCTGCGCGCGAATTCGGCCAATCTCAAGATCTTCGACGCCCAGCGCGCCGAAATTGAGGCCCGCAATGTCCGCAATCGCGAAGCCTCGGAAGCGGCTGGCGCCAAGCTGGACGGCACGACCTATGTCATGATCCGTCAGGCCGGCGAAACGGGCCAGCTCTATGGGTCGGTCACCGGCCGCGATGTCGCTGATGCGGTTATCGCCGAAGGCGGTAAGCTTGAGCGTTCCATGGTGGTGTTGGACAAGCCGATCAAGACGCTTGGCGTTCACACCGTCACTGTACGTCTGCACGCCGAAGTCTCGATCACGGTAAAGGTCAATATTGCCCGCTCCGTCGACGAGGCCGAGCGTCAAGCCAAGGGTGAAGACGTTGTCAGCGCCCAGTACGAAGAAGACAAGGCCCTAGCGGCTGAAGCGGCTTCGGACATGGCTGAAGGGGGCGCTGGCTCTGCTGGTAACGACCGCGACTATATGTAGATCTTAGGCTTTACTCCTAGACCAAAACACTGAAACGGCGCGGGGCAAACCCTGCGCCGTTTTTGCGTCTGGACCGCCACAGAAATGTCATGGAACATACAGTGATCAGCCGAATCTTGTGGGAAAGTGTATTCCCGCCTCTACGGCCTGCCTAGATTTTAGTAAGCTATCGCTATGACCATTGTCCCGGCCCTTGACCTTCGTAATCCGCAGTCTGGCGATCCCATTCCAGCGCATGTGCCTGCCAATATTGAGGCTGAACAAGCCCTCTTGGGCGCGCTTCTGTATGACAATGCGGCCTATGAACGCCTGAGCGATCAGCTCAAGGCCGGACACTTTTTCGAGCCCTTCCATCAGCGCCTATTTGAGGCGATTGAGAGCCATATTCGCAAAGGCCAATTGGCTGAACCCATTGTCTTGATGGAGCGTTTCAAGCGCGACCCCGCGTTTGAAGACCTGGGCGGCCTGCGCTATCTGGCCGATCTCGTCGACCGGGCGCCGCCTGCTGCCAATGCGCCCGAATATGCCCGGGTGGTCTATGACCTGGCCCTGCGCCGCGACCTGATCCGGATCGGCGGCGATATTGCGGCGGCAGCGTCTGGCGATGGCGATCGAAGCGCCCGCGACCATATCGAATTGGCCGAGCAACAACTCTATACCCTGGCCGAAACCGGGACGAGCTCGACCGGCTTTATCGGCTTTTCTGATGCCCTGCGCGGCGCCGTGGAGATGGCGGCCGAGGCCTATGGCCGTGACGGTGGCCTGTCTGGCCTATCCACCGGCCTTATGGACCTGGACAAACAATTGGGCGGCCTGCATCCGTCCGACCTCTTGATACTGGCCGGTCGCCCGTCCATGGGTAAGACGGCCCTGGCGACCAATATCGCCTTTAATGTCGCTAAGTCCTACGCCTGGGAGCCCCAGCCCGATGGCAGCCGCAAGACCGTCAATGGCGGCATTGTCGCCTTCTTCTCGCTCGAAATGTCAGCTGAGCAATTGGCCATGCGCCTCTTGGCCGATGCGTCTGGCGTATCGTCTGACCGCCTGCGTAAGGGCGAGATTGACGCGTCAGAGTTTGGCCGGGTCCGCGATGCGGCGATCGAGATCCAGGAAGCCCCGCTCTATATCGACGCCACGGGCGGGCTGAGCATTTCCAAACTCGCGGCCCGGGCCAGGCGTCTGAAGCGTCAACATGGGCTTGACCTGATCATTGTCGACTATTTGCAACTGGTCACCGCCAGCGAAGGCAGCCGCGTCGATGGCCGAGTGCAAGAGGTCAGCCAGATCACTATGGGCCTTAAATCGCTGGCTAAGGAACTCGGCGTTCCGGTCTTGGCCCTGTCCCAGCTATCGCGCCAGGTTGAACAGCGCGAAGACAAGCGGCCGCAATTGTCTGACCTGCGCGAATCCGGCTCGATCGAACAAGATGCCGACGCGGTCATGTTCGTCTATCGCGAGTCCTATTATCTCAGCCGCAGCGAGCCGCGCACTGGCACGCCCGAACACCTATCCTGGCAGGAAGAGCTGGATCAGATCAATAATCTGGCCGAGGTCATTATTGGCAAGCAGCGGCACGGCCCCATCGGCACGGTCAAGCTGCACTTCAATGCCGACCTGACCAAGTTCTCCGACCGCGCCCGCGAAGGCCGCTACGAACCGCGTTAAGGCCCCCTACCCCGGCTTCGCGGGTACTTCCCCCGGAGGGGGAAGATTGACCTTAAATAAATCCTCCCCCCTTGGGGG
>JBILKO010000108.1:0-8687 GCA_044376615.1 Caulobacteraceae bacterium | reverse complement strand
CCAATGGCAAGGGCAGGGGACGCAAGGATGAGTACGGTTTTAGTAACGGGCGGCACAGGCTTTATCGGTGCCCATACCCTGGTTCAGCTAATCGCGGCAGGTCATACGGTACGCACAACTGTGCGGAACCTGGCGCGCCAGAATGATGTTTTGGCCATGCTGAAACAAGGCGGTGCGCCCGCTAAGGCCAAGGTCGCCTTTTTTCAGGCTGATCTGGAAAGTGACGCCGGCTGGACCGAAGCGGTAACCGGCTGTGACTATGTCCTCCACATTGCCTCGCCATTTCCGCCGGGCCTGCCCAAGGATGAGAACGAGCTGATTATTCCAGCCAGGGAAGGGGCCTTGCGCGTCCTGCGTGCCGCCCGAGATGCGGGGGTTAAGCGCGTCGTCTTGACCTCGTCCTTTGCCGCCGTCGGCTATGGCCGCAAGGCCTTGACCAAGGTGCTGGATGAGACCGATTGGACTGATCCAGAAGCCAAGGGCATTGGCGCCTATGTCAAGTCCAAGACCATTGCCGAGCGCGCTGCCTGGGACTTTATGGCGCGCGAGGGTGGGGCGCTGGAGCTATCCGTGATCAATCCGGTCGGGGTGTTTGGTCCGGTGCTCGGACCTGACTATTCTAGCTCGATCCTGGCCATTCAGCGCCTGATGAGCGGGGCCTTGCCCGGCTGTCCAAAGCTGAATTTCGGCATTGTCGATGTCCGCGATGTCGCACTCTTGCATATCCGCGCCATGACCGCACCTGAGGCGAAGGGCGAGCGGTTCTTGGCCATTTCCGGCGATACCATGAGTTTTGCTGGCATTGCCAAGGTGCTGAAAGATCGCATGGGTCCGGCAGCCGCCAAGGTTCCGACGGGCGAGCTGCCCAATTGGCTGCTTCGTCTCGCGGCCCTCCGTGACCCCGCCGTCCGCCTGATCCTGCCGGAACTGGGAAAGCCGCGGAATGCCACCGGTGCCAAGGCAGAGCGGCTCTTGAATTGGACTCCAATCAGCCGCGAAGACGCCATAGCGGCCACGGCCCAGAGCCTACTCGACCTAGGCCTGATCAAATCCGCCTAGACCGGAGACCGGAGCATGGACCCGATCGCGCTTTATTGCGTCGCCGCCCTCGGCGTCTTGCTCTTCGGCCTGGGCCCGGTGATTTCAGCCTTACGTGGGGTGTCGCGTCAGTTCATTGGCAATGAGACCGATCCGGCCAATACCTTGCACAAATGGGTCAGGGCGCATGGCAATACGGCTGAATATGCCCCGTTCCTGGCCGTATTGATCCTCTGGCTCGGCGCGCATAATCCCGCGCCCTGGGTCGTCTGGACCATGATTGCTGCGACTGTCGCCCGCTACCTGCATGTCGCTGGCATGGTCCTGCCCTCGACCATGAACAAGCCCAATGTCCTTAGGTTTGCGGGCGCGCTAGGGACTTTTGTGACCGGACCGCTGCTGTGCCTTGCGCTTGTCTTGAAATGATGGGTTTGGAGGCAAACCTGAGGTCGTGGGGCAGAGACTGGTTGGACTGGGCCGAGGCGTCCCTTTTTGCCAATCTGGCCTAGAGTGCCTTGAAGTGAGACGCGTCACCCAGCGTGTTGGTGAGCGTGCCAATGCCTTCGATTGACAGATCCACGCGATCACCGGGGTTCAGGAAGGTCCAGCTTTCGATCCCAGTGCCGCCGCCTACCGCCCCGCAGGAGAATACTTCGCCTGGCTGCAGTGTTTCGCCGCGGCTGGCGAAGGCGATCAGGGCGGAGATACTATGCGTCATTTCCCCCACGCGTGCACGCCCACGCTCAACCCCATTCACACTGACGGTCATCGCGAGCGACTCTGGATTGTCTAGCTCGTCAGCCGTGACGATCCAGGGGCCGATTGCATTGGATGTGTCGAAATCCTTGCCCTTGGCAGGACCCGCCGATGGACCAATTCCCATTTCTTCCATGAGCGCATCGCGGGCCGAGAAGTCGTTAAAGATGGTGTAGCCGAAAATGTGTGCCGGGGCATCGCCGACTTCAATATCCTTTCCCGACTTGCCTATGACGAGCGCCAATTCCAGCTCGTAGTCAAGCATCCTGCTATAGCTAGGCCATATGATGACTTGGCCGGGTCCGGTGACGGCGAGGTGGTTGCCCTTATAGTAGGCTGGCACCTTAAAAAAGCGCTTCGGTGCCTTGATCAGGCCAAGTCCGTTGACGAGGGCGAAGGCGACGCGGCCCAGCTTGTGGCGGAGCACTTGCTTGAACGCGTTCACCAGATGTTTTTCATAGACACTGAAACAGCGCAGTCGCGGCGGCCGAGGAATCGGCGCGTCCAGCGCCACACTGGCGATCGGTAGCCAAGCCTCCGAACCGAGACTAGGGGAATCAACCCAGTCCTTGAGTTGGTTCAGCGCTTCTGGTCCGGCCTCAATAAGGGCAAGCATGGAGAGATAGGGCCCAGCGGATGCGCCCTGTGCCTTAGCTAGGCCAACCGCATCAATGATTGATTGCATATCAGCCGATACAACGCCAACCCGAGGGCTTTCGGCTCCTGGACGAAAAGTCGCGAGTTTCATGAGTCCTCCAGTTGACACTTGTGTCAATTCAATGATCTTATAATTGACATATATGTCAGCTTGTCAAACAAATATGTGTGCAGCATGGGAGTGTAGCAATGCTCGATAATCGGTTTGAGGTAGCAATCGTAGGCGCAGGACCAGTTGGCCTTTGCCTCGCCGCCTTGCTGCGTCAGGCTGGAGTTTCAGCGGTCGTGCTCGAGCGACGCGGCGAACTGCATCGTCTACCTCAGGCGCATGTTGTGAACTGCCGCACTATGGAGGTGTTCCGATCACTTGGCCTGGATCGCAAGGTAGTCGCTGCGGCAGCGCCGATTTCTAGGCTTCGCTTTGTTAGCTGGTGCGAAAGCTTAGCGGGTCGGGTACTCGGACGCCTATCTCTTATAGGCAATGATCCGAGTGCGATAATTGAGCGCTTGTCGTTCAGCCCAACGAATGTTGTCAATCTGGCGCAGAATGTTTTGGAGCCAATCCTCTATGATCATCTTGTGGCGCACGGCGGGGTGGTAAGGTTTGACCATGATGTCATCTCCGTCAGCGCCAATGAATCGGGCACCCGGCTGGTGGTTGACAATGCCGGGCGCGAATTCGCAATAGAAGCTGACTATGTAGTCGCCTGCGATGGCGCTGGCAGCGGCGTTCGCCGTGGGCTTGGCATCGAGATGATCGGGCCGACTTCGCTCCAAAAATTTATCACGGTCTATTTCACGGCTAATCTGGATTGCCACATCGGTGGGCGTTCGGGGCCATTGCAGTGGATTGTCGGCCCCGACGTGCGCGGCGTGCTCATCGGGTTTGACCTTGCGGGGACTTATGCCCTGATGTGCCCATATGCCGAGCCGAACACGCCGAAAGACTACGGCCCGGAGGTCGCGGCCGCAATGGTATCCAAGGCCATCGGAGATACGGATGTCCGCTTCGAGATAACGGCGATCTCCAACTGGACCATGAGCGCTCAGATTGCTGATCGCTTCACGGCGGGCCGGATATTCCTCGCAGGAGATGCGGCTCACCGTTTCCCTCCGTCCGGTGGCCTGGGCATGAACACGGGCGTGCAGGACGCCCACAATCTGGCATGGAAGCTGGCGGCTGTGATCAAGGGTGCGGCTGGTGTTGAGCTATTAAACACCTACGAGGAAGAGCGCCGCCCGGTCGTGCAGGTCAATTGCGAGCAGAGCGTCGGCAATTCCATGCGGCTATTCCAAATCGACAGTGTTCTTGGTGTAGCGACAATGGCACCCGTTACCCCTCAGGCGGCCTTGCAACCGGCCTCGCCAGCGTTGGACTATGGCCTAGATGGCGACACGCCTGAAGCCGTTACCAAGCGTGCCGCCGTGGCTGAGGCCCTACAGGACCAATTGGAACACTATGATTCAATTGGCCTTGATTTTGGCGTGCGCTATGAAACCGGCGCGCTTGTTCAGGACGGCAGCGATCCGCTGCCAATTGAAGTCACACGCTATGTGCCCAGTACGCGGCCCGGGTCACGGTTGCCGCATGCTTGGCTGGAAAAGCAGGGGCGGCGCACCTCAACATTGGATCTGATAAAGCATGGTCGACTCGTGGTGCTGGCCGGTGCTGACAGCGAGCCCTGGTCTAGGTTCGTTACGGAGATCGCATCTGAATTGGGCTATCCGGTCGACGTCCACTTGATCGGCGCGACCGATGGCTACACCGATCCTCAAGGGAAC
Organism: Caulobacteraceae bacterium; assembly: GCA_044376615.1. Taxonomy (GTDB): domain Bacteria; phylum Pseudomonadota; class Alphaproteobacteria; order Caulobacterales; family Caulobacteraceae; genus CAISGS01. Next base: position 4,454 of record JBILKO010000108.1, on the reverse strand, counting down.
TGGGCGCGCGTGGGAGGTCCGGTGGGGTCGGGGGCTATTCTGATCCGGCCCGACGGCCATATCGGATGGCGTGCATCCAAATGCGACAGTAATGCCCGGGCCAGCCTGCGCCAAGCCTGCTTTATCGCACTTGGTCGGGCGGCGACCGCCATGGCCGCAGCGTAAACGCGCTGACCGAAATTCTACAAACCATCCTGATCGTCCACTCAAAGGGTCCAATTCTCATGAAAACTGAAGCTTCCCTAGCGATTCCGCCCCGCCGCCCCGGCCAGATTTCACCGGCCAAATTGGCCCATATTGTACTGAGAACGCCGCGCTATCAGGAAATGCTGGCGTGGTACACCAAGGTGCTCGATGCCAGCATAGCGTTCGAAACTCCGATGATTTCGTTCATCACATACGATGACGAACATCATCGTGTGGCGTTTGTGAACATGCCACAGCTAGGAGACAATGAGCCCATGGCGGCGGGGCTTGATCATGTTGCGTTCACGTATGCTTCGCTGGGGGACCTCATCTCGACGTTTGAGCGGCTGAAGCAAGAGGGCATCAATCCGGGTTGGTGTATCAATCACGGACCAACCACCTCATTCTATTTTGCCGATCCCGACGGAAATCAAGTTGAGCTGCAAGTAGACAATTTCGCTACCGAGGCGGAGCTCGCAGATTGGTTCTCGTCTGGCGTTTTCGAGTCCAATCCGATCGGGGTCGAATTCGACCCCGATCTGCTGGCCGCCAAGTTTCATGATGGCGTGCCAGTCAAGGACCTGCTTGTTCAGGGCGCGGCGGGCCGGATTTGATGGACTCACCGCATGCCCCTGGGACTGCGGGCGACGCTCTGATCGGGGATCAGTCTAGTGCCGCACTCTATTGCGCCAGGCGGACTCAAGTGAGGCGCGAGGTCGCTTCCACAATCATTGCCAGAGAATTTCGCAGAGGGAAGTGAGATGTCCATAAAAACCGCTGTCATCATCGGCGTTGGTCCGGAGCGTGGTATCGGCGCGCGCCTGTGCAGCCGCTTTGCTCGGGCCGGTCTTCATGTGTTCGTTGCGGGGCGGACCAGGTCCAAGGTCGAAGCCGTTGCTCAAGCTATTCGCCAATCTGGTGGAAGCGCAACGGCCATTGAAGCCGATACAACCGATGAAGCTACAGTCGTCGCGCTGTTCGCCGCCGCTGAAGCAGTCGGTCCAGTCGATCTGGCGGTCTTCAATGCTGGCAATAACATGCCAGGCGACTTTCTGTCGATGACAGCAGCTTATTTCGAGCAGTGCTGGCGGATTGCTTGCTTTGGCGGCTTCTTGTTCAGCCGCGAAGCATTGCGCGCAATGGCACCGCGCGGTCGAGGCACCTTATTGTTTACCGGCGCAAGTGCGTCCTTGCGCGGAAAACCATTCTTCTCGGCCTTCACCGCAGCCAAGGCCGGTTTACGTGCCTTAGCACAATCGCTTGCAAGGGAATTTGGGCCAAAAGGCATCCATGTCGCACACGTCGTAATCGACGGCGCCGTCGATGGTGAACGCATTCACCTCGGGCGCCCTGAGATCGCTCAGCTGAAAGGAGACCAGGGGCTGGTGGATATCGAAGGCATAGTTGATCTCTATGAATTTCTATACCGCCAACCGCCCAAGGCCTGGTCGCATGAGTTCGACGTTCGAACAGCAGTGGAGGCTTTCTGAAATGAAACTCGTTGGAGTCTATGTCTCACCCTTTGTCCGTCGGGTCGCAATTGCGCTTAATTTATACGGCATGGCGTTCGAGCAGATCGCGGCATCGGTTGTCGACGGGCGAGAGACGATCGGCCACTTTAACGGACTAGTCCGCGTGCCGGCGCTGGTCCTTGATGATGGCGAAGTCTTAATTGATAGCCACCAGATCCTTGCCGAACTTGACCGGCAAGTGGGACCCGATCGGGCAATGGTGCCGCACGACGCCACGCTGCTCCGATCCTATGGCCAGATGGTGGCCCTGCTTACCGGGTCACTTGAGAAGGCTGTCGCAACATTCTATGAATCGCGGCGGCGACCGACCGACAAGATCTGGCCGGATTGGGCTAAGCAATGCCATGATCAGGCGATCGGCGGCGCGCTGGCGGCGGAAGCTAGGGCGGACGACGCCGTGCTATCGGATGGCTTTTTGTTTGGTGGGCGATTGACCCATGCCGACATAGCCGCGACGCTTGTGATCGAGATGCTATCCCAACTGGGCGGCCTAGAACCGGCGCTGGTTCCGAAACTGTCTTCGCTCGCGCACCGGCTCGGGGCGACTAGTGCCTTCAGCAGCACCCGGCCCTAATCAGTTTTCTTAGCGCTTCTGGTCTGGTTGAAGGCTGATCCCATTCAAAGCGACGTCAAGAACCAGATCGGCATGGTAAGCAATGAGGTCTGAGTCGATAGAATTGGTATGATAGAGCTGTTCGATCAGTGCCCGAGCTGTTGCAAACTGGGTAACAGCTCCCACCATCATATTGGCAAGATGTAGGGGCGGTATATTCCGTATCTGGCCTTGCGCGACGGCTTTGGCAATCAAGCCATCAACGAGTTCATGTAAAGGTTTGAGATATATCGTAACAATACTCGAGAAGCGAGGTGTGTTGGACCTGCCTTCAATCAGAAGCAAATCGATATGCTGAGGGTATTTGGCACAGAACCGCGCAAAAGTCTTGAGCGACAAGCGGATGGCAGAAAGGGGATCAAGATCAGCAGCTGCTTGCCGGACAAGTTCGAATGTTTTGGCCAGGTCTCCAAACGCGTGTTCGACCATAGCCTCCCACAAGTAGTCCTTGTTGCGGAAGTGATAATGCACAAGGGGGTGGCCTACGCTTGCGGCGCGCGCCACATCTGCGATTGAAGTCCCGTCAAATCCTCGCGCGGAAAAGCACGCTAGTGCCGCAACAAGTATTTCATCGCGAGAGGGCTTTAAACCGTTTGGGGTGGCAATTGTGCCGCTGTGCTCAACCTTGGTTTGCTTCATAAGTTCGACTTGGACCAGTTACTCTTTGATGAACGTGTCGCACGTTCCGGCCAACAGTGGAAGGTAGCCAATCGCCTCAGCTAGACTGACAATAATGTCAGTATTTTGTTGATATATAACAAATATCCTGTATGATCGTTACAGGCATACCAATGGTGTGGATGCCTCAAGCCTTGCGCGCTCTGACCTTTGTTTCATTGTTGGGAAGCTCCGATGTCATTGGAATACACACTCGAAAACATCACGAATGCCATCGCGGAGGTCGCTGCGACACTTCCATCGACTGGGAAGATCATCAAGATGGAGTTCGGTATGGAAGCGCCGATTGTTTATGATGGTTCTGTAACTCCAGCAACGGTTGACAATGTCGACCGTGATGCGGCGGCTACAATAAGGATGGATTATGCCACGTTTATAGCATTGTCTGAAGGAAAAACCTCTGGACCGACCGCAATGATGACAGGCAAACTAAAAGTCATCGGTGACATGGGCGCAGCGCTTGGATTTCAGGGTATAATGGACAAGGTTCAGCAAAGTCTTCGTGGATAGCCGAATGACGCTTGACGAACCGGTCTCGCTTGTTTGGCCGGTTTTACGCCGTCATGGCGTGAGCGGTGGGTCGATTGGCATCACACATTCTCAAGGCCGACTTGGCTCGCCCATTTGCGTGGCGTGGTTGGTTCGGCGATAATCAAGGGTAGGGGCCACCCAACCCAAACCAAGTCGCTCGCGTGGTAACGCCGCCTCCCGCCGGTAAGTGTCCCCCGGTTGTGCAGTAAGATCAGGGATAGACGTTAAGCTACCAACGCTCTCAATCCTTGCTACCCGAACGAGTATGGGTATAGTGACCGATAAGCGTGGCGACCGAAACTACTGCAGACTCTGCATGGGAAAAGTCTTGATTATAGGCTTTGATAAGGCTTTCGGCGGTCTTCCCATCTGAGTCCCAAGTGCTGTGGCCATCGGCAACCACTACAATGCTCAATCCGTGTTCCAGCGCACCAGCATGGGTGAGGGCGACACATTGATCGGTTTGGACGCCAAGCAAGATGATTTTCGAGACATGTAAGGCCTTTATCCATTCGAGCAATTTGCCATTGTCAAAGGCATTGCCGTTCGACTTGGAAAAGATCGGCTCATTGTCCTGTCGATTAAGACTTGCGCGCAGCGGCTAACCTGGCGCGCCCGGTGCCAGCAAGTGCACGGGCTCGCCATCATGCTGGATAAAGGCGACCTTTATGTCGGAGCACCTTGCCCAGGACAACAAGGCCAGCGCCCGTCGCTCCAAGCCAGCCGCATCATAGACAGGGGGCAGAGCCTTGCCGTCAAACATGGCTTCTTGCAGGTCGACAACAATAACCGCGATCGACTTTGGGTCTGTTATGGGCATGACCATAGCCAGAGGATAGCCAGGCTCGGACAGATTTCAATATACATTTGTCTAGGCCGGTTAGAAGTGTCGCGGTTTGGCCCTAATAGAAATG
>JBILKO010000180.1:0-2749 GCA_044376615.1 Caulobacteraceae bacterium | reverse complement strand
GTCGCCCTTCATTACCGCGATGGTGGCTTTCGGTTTCCCGGAGGCAATGTTGAGCGCTGCGCTTTCAACGACGCCAAAGGTGGGGTTTGTAACCGAAGCCACACTCTCGTAGCCGATAGACTTGCCGGCAGCAAAGCCTGGTATCTGATCGTGAACAGAGACAACCCACACGCCGTGGTTGGCGTAGGCTGGGATATCCAGGCGCAGACCGACCGGGTCTCCGGCCTTAAGCGTTTTACTGGGCACGCCGATCCGATCAAGTTTGTCAGACGTCAGCGCGCGTCGAATGTCCTCGGGCTTGGCTGGATCTGGGGCTTCCGTATACGGGGTAACCGGCTTGATTGCATTTACCAGCTCGCGGTACTCAGCGCTTGTAACCGTACCTTCCTTCATCCCCTGAGCGGCTTGCTCCAGACGAGGATCTCTGGCCAGGACGTCGCCCTGCTTGCGGCTGAACTGCGGCGTTAACCGCTTCATCTCACGGTTCTGAAGACTTACCGCACGGTCGTACTCAGCCATGACTTTGCCGTCTTTAGCGCTGTACTCGGCGTCCATCTTAGCGGGGTCGTAAACCATGAATACAACGTCGGGTTCGCCGTTGTTAAACTCTTCGAACGTGTCTTTGTTCCACTCTTCTGGTGCAAACTCGTCGTTCCACCGGGTTCGAGCAACGGCTCGGAATCCATGCGGTGCGTAGAACTTTGGGAGGATGGTGTCAAAGGCGTCTAGCTTTCTTCCGCCCGCGGCCACCGCCAGCTCCATTACAGCTCGTCCGGCGCCACCGGTACTGAACACAGAAACGATGTCCCCGTCAGGCTTGATTGCTACGCCAGACTTGCCGTCTTCAGTAAGGAACAGGCGCATGTCTCGGTACTCTTCAGGAGAGTACACGTAAACAGCTGCGCCAAAAGGATGTGTGGCTTTATTTTCTGAGATGCTTTCGGCAAATTTCTGAGCATTTTCTGCAGTTGATGCCAACTCCAGGAACTCTGGAGCAGGCATCTTATTAGCCCTGAACGCCGTGGCGGCGTCTCGGTTTAACTTCCACTCGTTGGTGTACGAGACACCTAAAGATTTTAGAACCCGAACGCGTCCGCCATCTGGTTGGCCTTTTGACGAGTAAGACCCGGGTGATTGCGCATCGCCCATTCGATCGGCCCTGACTCTGAGGACGGCTCGCTCTCCAATGAACTTGCGTTTTTCTTGGCGAGTAAAGCCTCTACCTGTTGCCGGCTGCCTGTCTCCAGCGTCTTGCGAGACGCCATCTTCAGATCGTGCTGCTGTTGATCGTTCATTTTCTATTCTCTTTAATGTCGCATTAATACGCTTGTCTGTGACGCCCTTCTGACGAGCTATACGCGCGGCGGCGTTAGCGTAGTCTGGCGCAGACTCGTCGTCATAACCTTCGACGCCTTCGTCTGCGGCAAGTTGATTTGGGTCGTCTTTAGCAGTTTCGTATAGCCGTTTTTCAGCATACCACAGGACAGCCTGGAGATCTGCCATCATGAGGTCTTTATACTGGTCTGTCTGATTCAGCTCGTCAAGTATATCATTAAACACGGCACGGATGTACTGACGCTCTTCTGGCCCAGATGGCGCTTCTTTTTGCCCGTCGAGATACTTGGCCAGGCTATTGCCGGCCAGTCGCAGGGTCTGCCCTAGATCAGTCTCGTTAAGCTTTGCGCGGATCTTAGGATCCATAGACGCTTTTTGTACCACCGCGGACAACTGATCAACGTCCATGTCGGCGGTGATCTCAGCGCCGATGAGCGCCTCTAACCGAGCGGCCTCTTGTTTGTTCGCTACTATAGCCTTCACGTTGTTGGATAACCGGGTGCGTGCCAGAGCGGTCTGCTCAGGCATCGCTTTGATAAGCGTCCCCGTCCAGCGTCCCCAGGTGCGGATAAGCCATCGATCCATGGTCAGGCTGGTGAAGTCTCCGTACAGGTTAGAGAAGAACCCGTTGCCGATCTTAGGGCCAAGGATAGCAGCGCCTTTAACCGTGGTGTTTGCAAACTCGCCGCCCGGGGTCAGGTCTTTGCTCAGGCCGGTGATCTCGCTAACCGTAAAATTGGTCTGCATGAACTGGCGTAGGTTGTCGATGCCCCACGCGTCGCGCAGTTCGTTGAACATTGCGAGCGATTGGTTAATCGCTTTTCCAGCGGTACCCGTCCCCACGTTTGACGGCATTACGCCGTCGCGCTTGTACCGATCGTACACCTTCTCGGCTAACTCAAAATTCTGGTCTACCTTCATGCCGTTTGAAGTAACGGCCAAAGCCCAGGTAAACGCAAACCGGGCGTTCTCATCGCGTGCGATTTCTGGGTGAACCAGAGACATCACGGCTAAGGCCTGGCGCGTTTTAATGTCGTACCAGCCAATGGCGTTGGGGTTTTGGTTTAGCGCGGCCAGTGCGTCTTTCATACCTACTTCGCTCAGGTACTCACGGGTCTCGGGGCTATCGGTGGAGACGTCTATGCCCTGCGCGGCAGCTGCGTCAATCACGCGCTGCTGGAGCGCGACCTTCAAGTCCCGCCCCTTTCGCCAGGTCTGCGACGATGAGACTCGGTTAGCCCCGGCTAAGGATGCAGTGTCCGCCAACGAGGCGCCTTCTTTTATAGAGAACTGAGGCGCTGCGGCTGCGGCAGGCGTAGCAACGGGCGCCTGGCCAGTGGCCTTGCGGTAATTAATCAGCGCGCTCTGCGCGGTCAGCTTGGCTCTGTTCAGGTCTTTGATATACTTGTCGACC
>JBILKO010000173.1:0-2775 GCA_044376615.1 Caulobacteraceae bacterium | reverse complement strand
CCCCGCCGCCGCCAGAAGCCAGAAACAGCTCACGCATGGCCGCTGCAATCTGACGCGGATCGTCCTTGGTAATATCGGTGATCACAATCGCCCGGGCCTGATTGGCATAATCAAACGGCGAGGCCAGGCGCAGGGTCTTTGGCCGCTCTGGCATACGCGCGGCCCCGGTGCGCATTTCAGCCAAGGCAAAAGGATCGGACAAGGCCTGGTCTGATAGGGTGGCGCTGGTGACCAATATGCCATGGGCGGGCGCAAGCACCGCCGCCATCAGGGGCTCGGTCGGATCAACCCAGTGGCGGCGATAGGCGGCATCTACAACGCGGCCATAAAGATAGGTCGCCTCAAACCAGTCGACGAAATTGGGGTCATCATCACTCTGGTCGACCAAGGCTTGAAGCATTGCGCGCCAAGCCGGCAGGGCCATGCGCGCCCGGCGATCCAGGCCGCGCAAGGCGCCCTCAATCCTGGCCCGGTCGCCGGTTGGCAAGTCTTCGGCTTCGCTATCGAGCAGGTCCTCCAAATGCCGGGCAAAAGCGAGCAAGGGTGCCTCGATTGCCGCCAGCGCCTTGGCGGCCGCAGCGGCCGCCTCACGCACACTGTCCAGGGTCGGCCGCGCCGCGCACTCCTGGCCAAGATCCGACGGCGCGGCCCTGGCCCGCAGCTGGTCCAGGACCCTGGCAATTAGGGTCTCGATCGGCCCGTCGGGATGGGCCTGCTGGTCGCGGCCTTCATAGTCTGGCCCTGGCGCAACCCGCCCTGACCATCCTTCGCCTGGCAGGGCCTCGGCAGCGCGCACCGCGTCAGTCAGGGCCCTGGCCGCACTTTCGCGCTCACCCACCAGATCGCCCAGCCTTTGTTCGAGGCCCCGCCCGCGCCGCTTGCGCCCCTCAGGCCCCCGGATCCAACGGCGCATATCGGCCGCCTCTGCCCCAGACAGGGCCGCCGAAAACGCGCTGTCAGCAGCGTCGAAGAGGTGGTGACCCTCGTCAAACACAATGCGCTTCAGCATGGTCGTCTCGTGATCAGCCTTTTGCCCTCGCGCCGTTCGCGCGCCATCAAAGGCGGCCTGGGTTAGGACCAGGGCATGATTAGCAATCACCAGATCGGCGCGCTTCGATGCCCGCACCGCTTTTTCAATAAAACAGACCCGGTAATGGGCACAGCCCGCATGGACGCATTCGCCGCGCCGATCGACCAGATTGGCCGCGCTGGCCTGGGCCACGGGGGCGACTGCAAATAGGCCCGGTAGCCAGGCTGGAAAATCGCCGCCAGTCATATCGCCGTCACGGCTGGCTCTTATCCAGCGCGCGGTTAGGGCCAGGCCAATCAAGTCACCATTGCCCAGTTGCGCTGCCTGGACGGCGTCCTGGTAATTCAAAAGGCACAGATAATTTTCGCGGCCCTTGCGCACCACCGCCTTGCGTGCCCGCTCGGCCGGATCCGGAAACAAAGCGGCGCTTTCACGGGCGATCTGGCGTTGCAGGGCCCGGGTATAGGTCGAGATCCAAACTGCTGGACCATTGGCCTGGGCCCAGAGCGAGGCCGGAGCCAGATAGGCCAGGGTCTTGCCCACCCCTGTGCCAGCCTCGGCCAGCATCATGCGCGGCTCGCCCTCCCGCTCTCGCGGCTGGAAGGCATAGGCGGCTTCGGCTGCATAGTCGGCTTGAGACGGGCGCGCTTCATCCAGGCCCGAACGCGCCAAGAGCTCCGCCAGTCTTGTGCGCGCCGCCTCAGGACTGACCGGCTGATTTCCAGACTCGCCCGGCGGGGCCTGATCCTCCCATTCGGGGATGCGCGACCAGACATCCATACCGGCTGAGCGGGAGCCATCGCGCACGGGACCTGAGCGAATGGCGGCAATGACAAGCGCGGCCCAGGGCCAACCGGCGCGGCCCAGGGTCTCGGCCAGGCCTAGAGCATCCTCACGGCTCGGCCAGGGCCGACCGGCCAGCTCAGCAAGCAGGCTGGCCGTGCCATCGCGCAGGGCCAGAGCCTGGTCCTCCAATGTGCGCGGCTCGGCCTGCCCGAGCGCCAGGGCGAGGCCTGCCGCAGACGGGGCGCAAAACCTGGCTGGCCGAACGAAAGCATAGAGCTCAAGCACGTCGAAATGGTTGGGTCCGCGCGGCGGCGGGTTTAGGCCCAGCCGCCTGGCCGTCAGGCTGGCATGAACAATCAGGACCGGTCCGCGCTCGAACAAGGTCTTGGCTGGTGCTGGCGCAAGGCGTTTGACCCCGCCTTGATCGGCCATGGCCGCCCGGCGGCCCGGATGCACGACCAGGGCCGGTGGAATAGGGGCAAGGTTTGCGGACTCAGTCACGCCCTTTGATTAAACGTCCCGCGACCCAAACGAAACCAGAACCTTGTAGGGCGTGACTTTAGCGCCCCATCGCCCTAGTTTCCCGCTCAGATCAGGGAAGAACATATGGCCTATCGCAGTCTGAGGGATTTTATCGCCAAGCTTGAAGCGGCGGGCGAACTGGTGCGGGTCACCGAGCCGGTCTCGACGGTTTTGGAAATGACCGAGATCCAGACCCGGCTCTTGGCCGAGGGCGGTCCTGCTGTCCTGTTTGAGAACGTCATCCGGGCCGATGGTCAGCCTTCGGACATGCCCTGCCTGGTCAATCTGTTTGGCACCGTCAAGCGGGTGGCCATGGGGGTAACGCTTGGCGGGGAGTCTCGCACGACCGCAGGAGAATTGCGTGAGGTCGGGGAAATCCTGGCCTTTTTGCGCCAGCCTGTGCCGCCCAAGGGCTTTAGCGATGCCTTGGAACTCCT
>JBILKO010000106.1:0-8835 GCA_044376615.1 Caulobacteraceae bacterium | reverse complement strand
TTTATTCGCGCAATAGTAATCATAACTACGAAAATCTCGGCAGCTGACTCGTGGGTATCCCGAGGGTCTGTGCTGATTATACCCTTTAGCTAAGGTGCCACGCCTTGAAGAATCGCTCGATTGCCGGCCAGCTTAGTCAGCTTGGAACCATAGTCGCCCTTGGCCTCATCTTGGCTGTTGGTGCATCGGTCGCTTCAACCCTCTATCTTCGGATCAACGGACCTGTCTATCGCCAGATCGTGCTGGGCAAGGACTTAGTCGCCGATATTTTGCCGCCGCCAGAATATGTGATCGAGGCCTATTTGGAGGCCACCCTGATCATCAATCAACCTGAAGGCTACAGCTACCACGCCCATAGGCTGGTGCAATTACGCAAAGATTACGATGATAGGCGGGCATATTGGCTAGCGGCCAACTTGCCCGAAGAATTGAAATATCAACTCACGGTTCATTCAGACAAGGAGGCCCAGGCCTTTTGGACAGCTGTTGAGCAAGGCATGTTGCCTGCCGTTAAGCGAGGCGATCTAAATGCCGCGAACGCAGCTTATGCCAAGGCCAGGCTTGCGTATGGTCGGCACAGAAAGATAATTGATCAGGTGGTTGCGCAATCCAACGCCTGGAGTGCTAAACTGGAAAAGGAAGCCATGGCCTTGACGGTTCTGGCCTTTGTTGCCGTTGGCCTTTGCGCAGTGATTATCTTTGCGGCCTTGGCCCGAGCCATACTGGGTTTTCGTCACCGGGTTGTGGTTCCGGTACAACAGGTCACCAAGGCGATTATCGATTTGTCCAATGGCAATATGGAGGCACCCCTGCCGCCCGCCGGTCGTACTGAAGAGATCGATGCCATGGCCAGGGCGTTCGAAGTCCTAAGATCTTTGTCCATTGAAGCTCGCGCCTTCGAAGAGGCTAGTCGTGCGCATCGTGAGCTTGAAGATGAGGCGCTACGCCGGGCTGCTGACGAGGCAATGCGCTCGGAGCGTGCGCTTGTTGTTGAGCGCTTGGGTGAAGGTATTGCCCGGCTGGCGCAGTGTGACCTAACGGTGCGTCTCTCAAGCCATTTGCCGAAAGAGTATTCAAAACTTCGATATGATTTTAACGCCGCGATGGAGCAGTTGTCGACACTGGTTCGAGAGGTGGCCTCGGCGTCTTATGGCTTGAACAATGACATTGAGCAAATCAGCCAGTCGGCTTCAGACCTAGCACAGCGCACAGATACGCAAGCAACCCATTTGGAGCAGACCGCAGCGGCGATTGGTAAGATCACTTCGCATGTCGTGCAAGGGGCCCAAAACGCGGCCAAGACGGCTAAGACCGCTGAAACCGTGCTCGAAGTGGCCAAGCATTCCAGCGAAGTCGTGCAGCAGGCGGTCATGGCCATGAGTGAAATCAGCAATGGCGCGCGCGAAATTGCGAATATCACGGGCACAATTGACGAGATTGCCTTTCAGACCAATCTTTTGGCCCTAAATTCAGGCGTTGAAGCGGCACGTGCGGGTGAGGCAGGGCGCGGCTTTGCGGTTGTCGCCCAAGAGGTTCGCGCCTTGGCGCAAAGGTCGGCTTCTGCGGCAAGGGAGATCAAGGAACTGGTCGCTAATAGTGTGGCTCAGGTGGATAAGGGCGTTGCCCTTGTCGGTGAGACAGGCCGATCCTTGGAGGTCATTGAAGATGCGATCATGACTATGGATGAGCTGATTAGCGCAATTGCCGATGCGACCCAAGACCAATCGCAGCAATTGACTCAGGTCAATGTTGCCATTTCGGATCTGGATCGGGGAACTCAGGAAAACGCGGCCATGGCCCAGGAGTACAATCAGGTTGCGGCCGGTCTCTTATCCAATGCCCACCGCCTGACAGACTTGGTCAGTCATTTGACCGTCGATCAGGAGCCTGAGCGGGACCATGCCAAAGCCTATGCGGCCTCCCGGGGGGCGGCCTAGTCCCCAGCGCGGGCCGGACCTAACAGCACGACGCGAAGATCGCCCTGGTTACGCCAAAGCTGGATAAACAGATATGCACTCAGGAATAGGGCCCCGCCAAAAAAGGCCAGCACCATCAGGCCTAGGCCCGCTATAGAGAACTGATGCCGCCATCCGACCCAAAGGCCCGACAGAGTCAGCATGAACATGAAGTCTAGATTAAATTGGCCCGGCCACTGCATCTTGGTCATGTCGCTAAAAAATATGCTGAGCAGGTCCCAGCCCTCGGTGCTGATCACCATGGCGGTATAGGCCGCAAGAGCGACGAACATTAAGATAAGCAGGGCCCGAAACGCGATCATGGTCATTCCTCCGATTGGCGGGTTTCAGCGTAGACTAATGGCTGCTTTGCGTTCGCGGCAATGACCTTGGAGTTAATGGCGCGGTTCCCACCCTGTCACCCTGGTGGAAACCGCTCAAATTGCGGCAGCGCATCGTTCGTCGCCAACCAAGAGATCCGCTCTGCAGTCTGGATGTGGCATTGGGCCGGCAGACGGTCGGGCTCATCGAACGTGCCCGACTGAATATCGATTATGCCGGGCAGGTTCTGCGCATTGGTATAGAAAAGGCTCGTCCCGCAGTCTGAGCAAAACTGCCGCCGACCATGGTCAGACGAGGCATAGGCCTTGGTCTGCCCCTGGATGACGGTCAGTTGGCCTTCCTGGAACATGGCCCAGCCGACCATGGGCGCACCGGCATGGCGGCGGCAATCGCTGCAATGACAGAGTGCATGGGTAATCGGCTCGCCCGATGTCTCATACCGAACAGCGCCACAGTGACATCCGCCCTTCATATTACCCTCTCAATTCGGAAATAAGATCAGCCTAGCTTAACCCTTGGCGCGAATCCAGGCGTCGTAAATCACGATTGCTAGGGGAAGAACCGCGACAGCGTCAACCACGGCGATAGACCTCAGCGGCCCGGTCGGAAATCCAGCTCTGGCATAGATAATCAAGAACCCGACCACGCTGATTGCCGTAACCAGCGTAGCCGCGCGCCGTGCCCCTGGATCAAGCGCCGCGCAGATACAGACCGCCATAACAGCCAGAAAAAGGACGCCGCGATGGGTCAACAGTACCGCCAAGGGGCCTCCAGCCTCCAGGCCATAGAGGGTCTTCACCAAGCTAGGCCGAAAAGCGACAGCGGCTGGACTAAAATGGATCGCCGCTAAGGCGATCCAACAAATCTTGATCACGACATCCATCTGGTTCCCTTTTGCGCCCTCTGTGTCAGAATGTCATCGAATGCGGGTGAGATTCAAGGCCCGTTCGCACAGGGGCGTGCCTGGCGCAAAAGCCGTGATATAAGCGCGCCATGTTGCGACTGACCGAACTGCGTCTGCCCCTGGACCATGGCCCTGATGCTCTGCGTGCGGCGATTTGCGAGCGTCTGGACATTAAGCCAGATCAGATTGAGCATTACGAGATCGCCCGCCGCGCGCATGATGCAAGGCGAAAATCTGCCATCCTGATGGTCTATTCGGTCGATGTGGCGGTGCGGGACGAGGCGGCGGTCTTGGCCCGCTGCAGCGGCGATCATCGCGTAAGGCCCGCGCCCGATCAGGCCTATAAGCCGGTGGCCCAGGCGACGGGCAAGGAGCCTAGCCGTCCCATTGTTATCGGCACCGGACCCTGCGGCCTGTTTGCCGGCTTGATCCTGGCCCAGATGGGGTTTCGCCCTATCATCCTCGATCGCGGCAAGGTCGTCCGTGAGCGGACAAAAGACACCTGGGGCCTGTGGCGCGGCAAGGTCTTGAACCCTGAATCCAATGTCCAATATGGCGAGGGCGGGGCCGGGACCTTTTCCGATGGCAAACTCTATAGCCAGATCAAGGACCCGCGCCATCTGGGCCGCAAGGTCCTGACCGAATTTGTCCAGGCCGGGGCACCGCCCGAAATCCTGACCGAGGCCCATCCCCATATTGGTACGTTTCGGCTGGTTTCCATGGTTGAGAGCCTGCGCGGCTCGATCGAGGCCCTGGGCGGTGAATACCGGTTTCAAAACAAGGTCACCGACCTGCTGATCGAAACCACCCCGTCTGGCGCGCGGCAGGCCGTGGGTGTGGCGCTGGAAAGCGGCGAGCACCTGATGTCGCCGCACATTGTCCTGGCCATTGGCCACAGCGCCCGCGACACGTTCCAGATGCTGTATGATCGCGGCGTCCATATTGAGGCCAAGCCATTCTCGATCGGGTTTCGCATCGAACACCCCCAGTCCCTGATCGACCAGGCCCGGTTTGGCCGCTTTGCCAAGCATCCCGATCTCGGCGCGGCCGATTATAAGCTGTCGCATGCCTGTGCCAATGGCCGCACCGTCTATAGTTTTTGCATGTGTCCGGGCGGCACGGTCGTGGCGGCGGCCTCAGAGCCGGGTGGGCTGGTGACCAATGGCATGAGCCAGTATTCGCGCAAAGAGCGCAATGCCAATGCTGGCATGGTGGTTGATGTGACCCCGGACAAGGACTTTCCCGGCCATCCGCTGGCAGGCATTGCCCTGCAAAGGCATTGGGAGGAACAGGCCTTTAAGGCGGGCGGCGGCGACTATACGGCCCCGGGCCAAAGGCTGGGCGACTTTTTGGCCGGGCGGCCCTCGACCCAACTGGGCGAGGTCTTGCCCTCCTATAAGCCGGGCGTCAGGCCCACCGACCTATCGGCCTGCCTGCCCGATTTTGCCATTGCCGCCGTGCGCGAGGCCTTGCCGGTCTTTGGCCGCCAAATCCCCGGCTTTGACAATCCCGACGCCGTCCTGACCGGGGTCGAGACCCGCACCTCATCGCCGATCCGCATCACCCGCGACAAGACGTTTCAAAGCCTCAATACGCTGGGCCTCTATCCAGCGGGCGAGGGCGCAGGCTATGCGGGGGGTATCCTGTCGGCCGCCGTCGACGGAATAAAGGTCGCCGAGGCGGTGGGCCTAGCCATGGCGGGCCCCGTCGGCCGTCGGTAGGACTAGGCGTTCAAGGCCTCAAGGTCGCGGGCCATCCAGGACTTGCGAAAGCCTTTGCCGGTTATCAGGCGCTTGAAATCGGCCCAATTGTCGAAATGCTGTAGCTGGCGGTGATAGTAGTTGACGTATTCAAGGACCGCCAGGACCGCGCAGACTGTCGCGGCGATGCGATCAGCCATGCCGACGGACCAGTCCGGTCTCAGCCATCCCGCCAAGGCCGCGAGGCAACCGGCTAGGGTCAGGCCCTGGGCGGGCCGCCGCCATGCAGCAATCTGTTTCATCAAGGGAGCCAGATCGGGCCGCTGGCCCTTGAGTTGCAAGACCTTGCCCCGCCAATAGGCCGCGCCGATCACGAGCAGCAAGATGACGGGCGCCACGGCCGCCAGGCTTATCACCCCGATCCGGCTACCAGTGGCAAACAGGACAAACAAAGGCACCAAAACCGCATTGGCCGCCTCCATCATCCAATAGGGCTCCAGTCGCGCCAGAAGCGCCTTGCGAGCTTTGGAGGCGGGGGGTGATGCCATGCAAGGGCCTTGGGGGAGCAGGGTGGATAAGGCGATTTAGGCAGGATGGCCTGGTGAGGCGGCCTTGTTCAAGAGGATGCCTAGGGTGATCCCTGCTTCATTCGCCCAAAACCAAAGGGCCCCATCGTCAGATGAGACGCCAGTTATGCGCTACCCAACGACACTCACGCTAACGGTCACTAAGTCACCGGCGGTGATCCTTTCTTTTTTGCGCACATCAGCTTTTACCGGAATCAGATAAGCGCCCGCTTTGGAATCAGGAAATATCGACGTGCTCCACGCGGTTTCGCCAATCCTTGCCTTCACCGGCACGGATCCCCAGCCGCGCCGCTTATGGTTGTTTAAGAATTTTATTTGCTCGGACTCGTTCTTGGGAAGCGTAACAAAAAACCAAGCCGACTTTCCGGGATACGCCCACAATTCAGCAGTGAATAAGAAAGCTAACTCAATCATAGATAATCACACCAATATTGGCTAAATAGTCACGGTAAGTTTTCTCAGCTTCACTCTTGAACGCGTCCTTTGTAATCTCGCACGATATTATCCGATCTATGCGAAATACTCTGAAATCGTTCCGCAATTCACACCAGGCAGCCAGGGTCCAAACCTTCCCCCAATATTCAATACCAAGTGGCTTTACCGTCCGAAACGATTCCGCCGTCGCTTCATTTTTGTAGCTTATCTCTAATATGTAATTCTCATCCAGCGCACGGCGCAGTTTTGCTAGCGTGCCTCGTGTATGAAGGTCGCTTTCAAAGTAAATGTGCGCAATCGGCCTATGGTTTTTGCCACGATCTTTAGTTGGCAATGCGTCCTGAATCTTCAGGGCAACTTCTCTTGCAGCAGCGGCGACATCATGATCCGCCACTGCCTTCACCATATCAATGCCAAGCTGTATGCCCTTAAGCTCAAGGGGTGAAAAATGCAGTGGCGGAAGTTCGATGGGTTGACGTATAACATAGCCAATGCCTCGCTCTCCCTCAATAGGAACGCCCGATGCGATGAGGCTTTGAATATCACGATAAACCGTGCGAACCGAGACGCCGATCTTTTCAGAAATAAAATCAGCGGTACACAGCCTTTGGCCGCGCAATAGCTGAATAATTTCGAAGAGCCGATCTATCTTTCTCATTCAATTTAAGTTTTAACTTCGAAGTGTTCCATTCTGATGGTCTTGTGATCTATCATTGCGCCGAATTCTTTAGTTTCTGCTACCGTCATAAACTTTTCTGCGGCATTTT
Source organism: Caulobacteraceae bacterium (assembly GCA_044376615.1). Classification (GTDB taxonomy): domain Bacteria; phylum Pseudomonadota; class Alphaproteobacteria; order Caulobacterales; family Caulobacteraceae; genus CAISGS01. Next base: position 2,145 of record JBILKO010000106.1, on the reverse strand, counting down.
TAGCTGACTTCATGTCTTGCCATTCCACGATGTCGATCCAAAGACCGTCCTCATTCTTTGCTGTGTTACGTTTAATGAAGCCATTCAATGATGAAAGAAATGCATCCGTCTTGCTAATTTGAGTTATGAATGCATCTTCCTCTACATTATTGTTCAATCGAAATTCCACCACCTCTAATGTATGTTTGGTCATGTTTCTCTCCTGTTTGAATTAGCAACCAAACAATCCATACCATAGGGCTACTGACACCTTTTGTCAGGAGTGTTTAGGGGGTTGGAATTCCCGCCTAACCAACCCCGCCTGCCCCCTAAACAACCTCTCTACTCTCCGCCCTTTGCTGCAAAACCGACAGCCCCGATGGGTCGCGGTCGAGCAGGAGCAGGGCGCTCATGACGGCGTGGCTGACAACCACATCGCCGCTCTCATATTTCTGGAAGGCATTGGGTCCGCCACCGATCAGGCGGCCAGCGTCTTTTTGACTGAGTTGCAGGCGCTTTCTTATGCGGCGCACGGCTTCGGGCGCGAGCAAGCCCTCGACCTCGGCTTTTAGGCGGTTCAGGGCACGGTCAGATACCTTTAGGTCTTCGCCGGAATGAAGGCTTTCGCCGCTTGCATCACAATACCAGCCGGGCATGTCGAAGCAGGCTTCGCGGCCCTTATAGGTGATGGTCATGGGCCGAACGCCGCGGACCATGGGTTGGCCCGTCTCCGGGCAGGTGGGACTAGTCATTGCGCTAGAAAACACCATTATGGTGTTTTTTCAAGCAAGCAGGCTCCGCACTTTGCGTGCTGGGAAATGGTGACGCCGCGCCGGGAGATGGCGGCATGAGAGCGGCGCCCACCACAATCCGGGTCATCATCCCGCTGGCCATCCGGAAGCGGAACCGCCGACCCAAGATCATGCCGCCGCCAAATCCGGTGGAAGCCAACGAGGCCGATGCAGAGGCCCATGTGCTGCGCGCCGTCGCGAAGGCATGGGGCCGGCGGCGCAAGCTGGAGACCGGAAAGGCGAGCACCAATCTCGACTTGGCCCACGTCGAAGATGTCTTGGACCGCTACATCGGCAGGTTGATCAAGCTGGCCTATCTGCCCCCGGCTGTTCTCGAGATATTGCCGCTGCAGCGATGCCCACTGGCGGTGTCGCTCAAGGACCTGACGGCCTTTGCCGACCTGCCGTGGGCAGACTAGGTTGCTGCTGCCTTCGGCGCTCCCCTGAATAGAACTTGACATTTAGGCCCGGATGAACCCCCGCAAGCGGACTTTCCCAAGGTCCAATATCCGCGGTTAGCGGACATCGGCTTCTGTGCGGAAACCGGACCCTAGACGGTACAGGCATAGTCCCTGAGCCCATCCCTTGCGGAAGGCCACCCCGCCCTGACCCACGTGCTGTTCATGCGTAAGGGATTACAGCTAAGTGGGGGGACGGCGACGGTGACCTACCTTCTTCGTTGCCACTCGGATTCAGCTTGCCTGGATCATTGCGTGGCTAACTCCCGACGGATTTCGTGAAGGGTCGCGATGCAATAGCCGTAGTCATCGCCCGGCCGCTCCCGCCAGCCTGTTATCAGCGAATCCATGGCATCGACCGCCCTGCGAAGCACCCGGCGCCTGGTCATAGCGGCGGCCAAGGCAGTCTCGAAAGTACGGCGTGCGGCCTCGGTTGCTTCGAGTAGGTCATAGTCAACGTTCCGGCCCGTGCCCGACTGCCATTGGGGATCGCCAAGACGACGTTCGCCATCCATGACGTTACGCTGAAAGATCCTTTCGATGGCCACCACCGGTTCCTCCGAGACCTAGTCGGTTGCTGGCTTGGCCTGGACGCGATCAACCGACGGCGACCCAAGGTTTAGGCTTAGGCTTAGGCTTAGGCTTAGGCTTAGGCTTAGGCGGGGCCTCTTCCGGCGAGCTCAGATCAGAAGGGTACCGGCGACTCAACGTGCACCGAGGAGGAGGCCGAGCATCGGATCCGACCTTCCCTCGTTCTTAGCCCTATCCGCGATTTCCGGTCTAGATGGCGACGCTGTCAATGTTTGGTTGGGCATAGGACGTTACATGGTGACGTGTCCCCCGGAAACTCCTCCAGCCATGACGGGGCTCTTTTCGATGGAAGGACTCTAGCAATTACCGGAGGAATCTGAGGGGGG
>JBILKO010000176.1:0-2829 GCA_044376615.1 Caulobacteraceae bacterium | reverse complement strand
ACTCTGCTATGCGCTTGGTGCATACCTTAAATATGCGCCGGTTTATGACATTGAAACCATAGTGGTGACCATTGTCCAACCACCAATGAACAGCATTGACTCATGGACTATCACTCTTGATGAATTGTTGTCCTTTGCCGAAGAGCTCAAGCGTGCATACGTAGCAATACAAAATGAACCTAACAAGTATGTAGCTAGTGAGAAAGCATGTAAATGGTGTCATGCAAGAGTTAAATGCCCTGAGATGAAGCGGCTCGCCGGAGAAGCTGCTGCATTGGACTTTGCAGGTTTAGAACCAGACTCAGTTGACGAATGGATGCCTAAGCTCACCTTACTCAAATCCTTTATTGAGGCGGTTGAAGCTAAGGCTAAAGACACTCTCCTCAATGGTGGAATTGTCAAAGGCTACAAGGTGGTTGAAGGCCGCAAGAGTCGTGACTGGGCTGATGGAGCTGCCACTGAACTGTGGCTCAAACAACAAGGCTACGACGACATATACACTAAGCCTTCACTACTTAGCGTTGCGCAAATGGAAAAAGCGTTAAAAGGAGAGGCATTAGACTTGTCGCCATTAGTTAAGGTTAGCTATGGCCAACCAACCATTGCACCGGTAACAGATGGCAGAGCCGGTGTAGACAAAACCCAGTCAGCTAAAAAGGATTTTGAACCCGTTACAAAATAGTTGTACAACTCTTAAAAATCCGACGTATAATGCTACCACGACGCTTTTGTCGTATCAATGTTGTAAAGGTATATCATGGCACACGAACTCGATTTCTCTAATGGTCAAGCTAACGTTGCACTTGCCAAAAAAGGTGCATGGCATGGTCTTGGTCAAATCCTCGAAGCAGGTCAATCAATCGACGTATGGGCAAAAGCTGCAGGCTTGACCCATACTGTCGAGCGTTCGGCCGTTCAATTTCAAGATCACGAAGGATCTTTTGCAGCCTTTCCTGGCAAAGATGTGCTTTATCGCTCAGATACATTTGCACCTCTCGGTGTGGTTAGCAACGAGTATAACATCGTTCAACCTGCAGATGTGCTTGACTTCTTTGCTCGTCTTGCAGAGAACAATCATTTTGAACTTGAAAGCGCAGGGTGTTTGTCTGGTGGTAAGCGTATTTGGGCAATGGCAAAAGTCAATGACGGTGCTACCATAATTAACCAGGACGTTGTCAAACCTTATGTCTTGTTGGCAACATCATACGATGGCACTCTCGCTACCACAGCGCGTTTTACCAGTGTTCGTGTTGTGTGCAGCAATACACTCGGCTACGCTTCTGCTGAGTCCGGCGACACGGTTCGTATCAACCACTCAAAAGCATTTAGTGCTAAAGATGCTGCATTGGATTTAGGCATTGCACTCAATGGCTTTGACAAGTTTCTTATTGAATCCCGCCTTCTTGCTAAGAAGCAAGTTAATGAGACCTTTGCGGTTCATTTCCTTAAAACACTTTTGCCTGTTAGCATAGATGTAAAAACCAAAGAAGTACAACCTGTTGAAAAGACCAAAGCATTTAAATCCATCATGGCGTTGTTTAAAGGCAATGCGCTGGGCAATGAGTTTATTGAAGCTGAAGGCACTGCTTGGGGGTTGCTTAATGCAGTCACAGAGCATGTTGATCACGGGCTGAACATGAACGCAGCATGGTTTGGCTATGGCAACACTTTGAAAAATAAAGCACGCGGCCTTCTGATGGACGTTGTTGCTTAGCACGTAAATAGTTGCCCGATGCTATCTCATCGGGTTGCCAGGTCGGAAAGACGGCCATTTTTATAACCTTAATGTTGAAAGTTAACTATGAGCACAAAGTTAGTTACCCCGGAGTTTCGTGGATCATTTGTCCACCTGTTAGAGCCGCACGCAATCAAAGGTGTGGAGAATGCCAAACCGCGTTACCAAATCACAATTCCTTTGCCAAAAAAAGATGCTTTTTGGACCAAGCTCAATCAAATGGTTGATGAGACGGCCAAAGCCAAATGGGGAAAAATTCCCCCGAAAATGAAGTCGCCTGTCAAAGATGGTGACGAGGAAGAACGACCTGAATTGGCCGGTTGTTATAGCATTCAGGCTACCAGCAACAACAAACCTGGAATTGTTGACGCTCAACTGCAGCCTATCATGGACGCAAATGAGATCTATTCAGGTGCCTACTATCGGGCCTCAGTTCGTGCCTATGCTTGGGACCATCCTACCGGTGGAAAAGGAGTTTCGATTGCTTTGGACAACATTATGAAAACCAAGGACGGTGAAGCATTCAGCGGTCGCACAGACGCGTCTGAAGACTTTGCTGACTTTGCACAAGCTGACAACGACATGCTTGGCTAACCTGCCATTTACCAACACGGGTTGGCGTGTCAATCAGGTGCAAAGCCTGTCCTAATTAGTTGTACAATCAACTACCAATCAATACGAAGGAGTTGTTTATGGAAAGCAGGATCATGGGCCTTGTCAAAGCCATGCACGAAAAGTTTGGTTTAGCTAATGCTGTAGGCCCGATTAGTTTACAAAAAGAAGAAAAAGAATTCCGCATTGCCGCGATGCAAGAAGAACTTAACGAGTACGCTGAAGCGGAAACATCAGTCGACCAATATGACGCTCTTTTGGATCTTATCGTCTTCGCTGTAGGCACACTCGAGCGTCATGGCTTTCCATTGCTTGAAGGTTTTGAAGAAGTTATAAAGTGTAACATGGCCAAGGAGTTAGGCCAGAATGGTAAAAAGCGTGGTGGCTTTAAGCGTGATTTAGTCAAGCCTGCAGGTTGGACCGGCCCTGAAGAAAAGCTTATGGACATACTCGTCAAAGCCAGTGTTGCAGCCGCCCCAAAG
>JBILKO010000029.1:0-24990 GCA_044376615.1 Caulobacteraceae bacterium | reverse complement strand
GTTGCAGTTGTCCATTTTTCTCCGCCGTGACGGCGACCTGCTTGTCTGTTTGAACTAACGACCGGATCCGGTAATCGCTGGGTGACCTGCTATCTATAAATTCGCGTATTAGGTCACCCGAAATAGTAGCATTTCCGTCTATAGTACCGAAGCCGATTCTGGAATTCCGCGTCATCAGTTGATACGCGGAATTGCCATCATTTTCGCCGAATGCCTGAATAAAATCCGCAGCAATTTCCCGACGATTATAGTTTTCAGTCTGAGTTTCGGACGGGTTACACGCTAAGACAAGGTGACTAGCAACCACCAAAAACAACATAATTTGTTCTCCCCGAACTCACAGGTCCAAATTAATTCGTCATTGTCTATGATGACGTCACCAGGGTCTATAACTCTGAGCATTGAATAATGTTTTGAATTCGCAACGAACCAGGCGCGTGGGTGTAGCTGCCCGGGCTGTTGCCCATATGAGCGACGAGGTTCATAAAGCCATACTGGTCCCACCAGCCTTGGTCGAGACCGAGCTGAACCGCGAAACAGTCTGCCTGAGCTTCATTCATTATGCCTAGGGCGTGAGCACACTCGTGGGCAAAAATGAAGACCTTGTAGGACGAAGCCATCCCACGCATCGCTGCGTTATTGATGATGATCAGCCCAGGACCGGCGCGTCCCATGTCGGGAAGGTTTGGGTCTAGTAGGATTGGCGTGTTCAGGCATGACACGCGGTAGCCATCAATCGTTATCGCTTTGGGCAAATTCACCCTTTGTGCGTGTGCCGCCGTAGTTGACGCAGTTAGGCCAAGTGCCAAAAGCGCAGTTATCAGTCGCATGACTTATTCTCTCTGCGATTAGATCCAACACGTTCGGCAACCTCCGGCAGAGGTCCGCACTGCGGAACTCCGACGTGAAATCGTTCCGATGGGCACAAACACTAACTATCAGATTGCATCAAAATCTAGACAGAACGGGTTGTGTTTGGCAAGATGAATCGTGAGTTTACTGAAACTAGCCAACCATGGTCGCTCAAGCGGACGCAGCTGACGAGACACCCGTCTTTCGTCCACCCATAACGAGCATCGTTTCGAGGGGTGGACTCTGCCTGTTTATTACGGAGTTCCAGGTAGTCCCAGACAGCCGGAAACCAGACCGTCCGAACGTCCGCATTGGGTCGAAAGCGGTCTTAATGCCCGAGCCAGAAGGCGGACCTTTGCCTGGCTGTCCGCAACCGGTCCCCACGAGAGCTTCTATCTACAAATAGCCTAAAGCGGTCGACCAGGCTGGCGATTGCCGTCCGGACGGACAGGCCATGCGCGTTCAGAATTGCGCGCCAATACCTCCAGTTCGGTTTCTCTGACTGCACATTTGGTGGAATATCAACCACGAACTTCCGGACCATTTATCAGCCGAAAACGCTGTAAATGCGGACGATTTTGAACCCGAACTGCCGAGGGCGAGGTTCGGGTGATCACAAACAAATTGCGTTCAGAGACAGCTTTGACCGCGTCCGCCAGTCTACCGGGTTTGGACGGCATCGGGAAAATGGCGCAATCACTGGGGCTTTGCGCCCCTGCGGCGGCCCGGTACCGGGTTTGCGACGGGAGTCTGGCGGAGACGCAGGGATTCGAACCCTGGGTACCCTTGAGGGGTACGCCGCTTTAGCAAAGCGGTGCCTTCAGCCTCTCGGCCACGTCTCCGTTGCGGCCTTGTTACAAAAAACAGGCGGGTGCAGCAAGGCTAGGTGTGCCGAATTGTGGCGTTTGGCGATAAAACATTCGCCAAGGCTTTTGCGGGCCTAGATTTCGACCGGCTGGTTGGGCAATTGGTTGGGATTGTGATCGCTGGCGGGGAAGGCGGGGGCCAGGGCCTCGGCACAGATACAGACCGCCTCGACCAGGCCCTGGGCCGGTTGATTGGCGCGCATGGCCTTGCGCACAGAGGCGACGGCCCGGTCCCAGGTGCCGGTGGGGACGGCGGCATGGACCCCGGCATCGGCCAGGACCTCGACCCGCCGATCCAGCAGCGAGACAAAGATCAGGACGCCGTTCTTTTCCTCGGTGTTTGAAATCCCCCGGGCCACGAATTGGCGCAGGGCCGCCTCGTGCACGCGGCGGTTTCTCAGGCCCGCAGGCGTCATGAACCGGCGTACTTCGGGCCAGCTGACCAGCATCCAGACGGCGAGGAAGACTGCGCTCTGGGCCATGGCATAGGCGCCCAGACTGACCCGAATGGCGGCGTCAAAACCGCTGGAATGGGCTGCAACCCAGCCATTGACCAGCTGGGTCAAGAGGTGCGGGCTTAGGCCCAGCGCAAAGGCCGCGGCGGGCGCCATCAGGGCAGCCACGGCGGCCCAGGCCAGGGGCACTTCGCGAAAATCGGCGCTTTCCTGGGTGATGACACAGACGATTTCGGCTGAGGTCAGGGTCTCGGCCTCGGTCACGGCCTGGGCAATATCGTGATGGTCTTGTGGGGTCATGCGCATGGCTACCAGCTCCCTGACGATCCGCCGCCGCCGAACGAGCCGCCGCCGCCGCCAAATCCGCGCGATCCGCCGCTAAAGCCGCCGCCGCCCCTAAACCCGCCGCCGCCGCTGAGGATGATCCAGGGCAGAAGCGCGCCCAGGCCGCCGCGCCGACGACCAAACACGCCGCCCAGGACCCAGAGCACAAACAGGACAATGAAAAAGATCGCGGCCGGGTCAATATTGCGCTGGGTGCGCGCGGTCGCCTTTTTGGCGGCCTTGATCGCGTCGGCAGCGGCGACCGGATCGGCCGAAAGCTGGGTGATGAGGGCATCGGTACCCGCGACAATCCCAGCCTCCATATCGCCGGTCTTGAACTTGGGCAGGACCTCGCGCTGCAGAATAATATTGCTCAAGGCATCGGTCAGGACGCCTTCGAGGCCATAGCCAACCTCGATCCGGACCTTGCGTTCATTGGGCGCGACGATCAAAAGGACGCCGTCATCCTTGCCTTTTTGGCCAATCTGCCAGGCCCGGCCCAGCTGATAGCCATAGTCCTCGATCTCATAGCCTTGCAGGGAATTGAGGGTGACCACCACCATCTGATGGCCGGTCTTGTCCTCCAGCGCCTGTAATTTGGTCGTTAGCTCGGCGGCGGTGGCGTCCGACAATATATGGGCCTGGTCGACCACCCGCCCGGTCAGGGGCGGAAAGCTCGGGGCCGCTAGGGCCGGGGCCAGCCAGGCTATGGCCAGCCCTAGGCTTAGGGCCGCCAGGCGCAGAGATCGGGTCAGGGTCATTGGTTCGCGGGCTTGGCGGCGGCAGGGGCCGCTGGCGGGGCAAAGCTGACGGTCGGGGCCGATTGGGCGTTGGCGCTGGCGGCAAAGGATTCCAGCGGCTTGGCCGAGCGATAGACGGTCGAGGCCCAGATCACGCCCGGAAAGGTCTTGATTTCGGTATTATAGACCCGCACCGCCTCATTATAATCGCGCCGGGCGACAGCAATGCGGTTTTCCGTCCCTTCCAGCTGCGATTGCAGGGCCAGGAAGTTTTCATTGGATTTCAGGTCGGGGTATTTCTCGCTAATGACCATCAGGCGGCCAAGCACGCCCGATAACTGGGACTGGGCGGCCTGGTATTTGGCAAAGGCAGCGGGATTGGTAATGGTCGAGGCATCGACCTTGACCTGGGTGGCGCTGGCCCGGGCCTGGGTGACCTCAACCAGGACCGCGCGCTCTTGCTGGGCATAGCCCTGGACGGTGGCGACCAGGTTGGGGATCAGGTCGGCGCGGCGTTGATACTGGCTTTGCACATCGGCCCAGGCGGCCTTGGCCTGTTCTTCCTTGGTCGGGATGGCATTGATCCCGCAGGCCCCGAGCGCGAGCGGCAACAGCAAGGCCAGGGCCAGGGTGCGGATACGGGCAGGAATACGCGCAATGGTCATAGTGTTCAGACCCCTATCTGGCCGCTGGGTTTGCGGCGGTGATGGAGGCGAGGCTATGGGCCTCGCCTTGGTTCAGGCCGGGGTTTTATACTGGAACCGGGCGCTTGACCATGCGCAAGTCACGCCTAGCGCGTTTGGCCGCCATCGACGGGCAGGACCGCGCCGGTGATAAAGCTGGCCTTGTTACTCAGCAAAAACGCTGCGGCTGAGCCGATCTCTTCGGGATGGCCAAAGCGGCGCATGGGCACTTCGCGCTTAATCCAGCGCATGACCTTTTCACCATTGGGGCCATTGGCCCGCTCTTCCCAATCGCCGCCGGGAAAGATGATATTGCCGGGCGCTATGACATTGACCCGCACGCCGCTGGCGCCCGTGATTCGCGCCAATTCCTTGGCCATATGGTTCATGGCCGCCTTGGCTGTGCCATAGGTGAGCGGCGTGCCGAGCGCACCCAGCCCAGCGATCGAGCTGATAAACAAGACCGACCCCTCGGCCCGCGCCGTCATGGGCTTGAGCGCGCTGCGGGCCAGGCGATATGCGCTGTCGAGGTTTTGCGAAAACCCGGCATCCCAGGTGGCGTCATCAATCTCAAACCCATTGGGACAGGGGTGCAGGCCAACATTGGCCACCGCGCCATAGAGGGGGCCAAATTCGGCCTCGACCCGAGCCACCGCCTCATCAATCGTATCGGCATCGCGCATATCACCGGCCATGGACCAAACCTTATCGGCGCCATATTGCGCGGCCAGGCGGGTATGGGCGGCCTCTAGCGACTCCGGCCCCCGCGCGGTCATGGCCACCTTGGCCCCATCGGCCAGGCAGGCCTCGACTATGCCAAGGCCAATGCCGCGGCTGGCCCCGGCAACAAAGATAACGCGGTCGGTCAGGTCGAGATTCATGGTCGGGCTCCATCTGGGCTTGCCGTGATTGCCCCATTGCGTGGCGCGGGCTTTGGCGTCTATTCTTGGCCAAACTTATAAGCCTGTTGGGAGACGGCGCCATGAAATCCTTTGCCCGTGAATTGATTGACCAGGTGACGCCGTGAGGCCGGGATTGCGATTAGCGCTCTTGGTGAGCCTAGGTGTTGCGCTCGGCGCGGGCTCGGCGGCCATGATGCTGAGCAGCGGCGGCCTGGGCTCAGGCCTGGGAAGCGAGACGGTTCAGGGCTGGACCGGCAATCATTTGACAGGGGCCAAGGCCGCCGATCCCTATACCCGCGCCATAGTCGCCAAGACCGGCCTATTGGCATTGACTCAGACCGAGGCGATGTATTTTACCCGTAGCACAGACGAGCAGGGTCGACCGTTGAACGAGTCTTGCGTCTATGTCCTGTCTGGTGGTGCCATGCCCGCGCGCTGGTGGTCAGTAACAATTTATGACGCTCATCATTATTTGCCAGTCAATGGGCAGGACGCCCAATCCGTCGATATGACTCGCATGGCCACCCGTGCCTCACCGACCGGTCGGTGGACGGCCCGGATCGCCGCTGATCGCGGCGAGGCAAGCGACTGGATTTCGTCCAAAAACGCGGGAAAATTCAGCCTGACGCTTCGGCTCTATAATCCGCAGGAAAAGGCGCGAAATGATTTTGCCTCCATCCCGTTCCCTACCGTGAAAGCTGTATCCTGCCCAAGAGGTGCCGCATGAACGGATACTTGAAGTCAGCGGCCATAGTCGTCGTAACCGCGATCGTGGTGCACCTGGCCATCATCTTGGCGACTCCAAACGTGATCATGGCCGTGGCGCTCAAGCGGGTCAGCTTTGGCGAGCATAAGTTTAACGCCTGGTACCATGGCCCACGCACGACCGAGGCCTCGCGCGCCGTGGTGCGGCCCTCACCGGAACTGGCCTATTCGTCTTGCGTCTATGACCTCAGCAAGGGCCCGGTGCGGATCGTGGCGGGTAAGGCGGCGGACTATATGTCGGTTTCGGTCTATGCTGCCAATAGCGACAACATCTTCGCCATTAATGACCGCCAGTCTCCGAATGGTGTGCAGCTTGTCTTGGTTGGCAAGGGCCAGACGGCACCGCAAGGAATGGGCACGGTCGTCCAGTCACCGACCCAGCGCGGCGTTGTCCTGGAGCGGCGACTGGCGCCCTCGGCTGAGGCCTTTGCGGCGGCGGCCAAGGCGCGGGCAAACGATATCTGCGCGCCCGTCGCTGCGGGCTAGAGGTTCATAGACTCCAGGGCCAGGTCGGACACATAGGGGTTGGATTTGCGTTCAGCGCCAAAGGTCGACATGGGGCCGTGGCCGGGCACGAACTGGACATCATCGCCCAGGGGCCAAAGCTTTTGGGTAATGGCGGCGATGAGATGCTCGAAATTGCCTTGCGGAAAGTCGGTTCGGCCGATTGAACCCTTGAACAAGACATCGCCCACCTGGGCAAAGCGTGATCCGCGATGGAAAAAGATCACATGGCCTGGCGTATGGCCAGGGCAGTGCAGGACCTCAAATTCGGTTTCGCCCAAGGTGACGACATCGCCATCCTCTAGCCAGCGATCCGGCTGAAAGCTCTTTGCATCGGGGATCCCGTATTTGCGGCCGCTTTCGGGGATATCGTCGATCCAGAACTGGTCGGCCTTGTGTGGGCCTTCGATTAGCACGCCGGTAATGTCCTTGATCGCTTGGGCGGCGCCAGCATGGTCCAGATGGCCATGGGTGATCCAGATCTTGTCGAGGGTCAGGCCACGGTCGGCTATAGCACCCAGCAGGCGCGGGGTCTCGCCGCCCGGATCAATAATCGCGGCCTTTAGGGTCTTGGTGCACCAGACAATCGTGCAGTTCTGCTGCAAGGGGGTGACTGGAGCGATCATGGCATTGATGGCGGGGGCGGCGGCGTCCAAGATGGCGGCTCCTCAAAACAAATTTAGGCCTTAAGATCATTGTTTAGCCCGCAATCAGAATGGGGCAAGGGAGGAATAGACATGGCCGTGCCGCAATATGCCTTTGATCGGGTGCCCTTCCACCTCTATTGGCGCGAAAGCTCCAGCTTTAAAGAGACCTATGGCGGCGCGGTCGATCAGGTCCTGGTCGAGGGCCAGTTTCTGCGGCCCATTACCACCGGCGCCAATCCTGCCCCGCCTAGCCGAACCGTGGTCATTTTCATGCACCCGACGGGGGTCATGAATCTCTTGCCCATGACCAATGCCTTGGCTGCTGCGGGTATCCCAACCATCTGCGCCGCCAGCCGCTATCCGCATAATGACAGCGGCCTGATCATGGAAAAGGTCGCGGCCGATCTGGCGGCCTATGTCCGCTATGCCAAGGAAAAGCTTGGCTTTGAAAAGGTGGTCCTGGCGGGCTGGTCCGGTGGCGGGTCCCTTTCGCTGTTTTACCAGTCTCAAGCTGAGCATCCGACCCTCACCCATACGCCAGCGGGCGACGAATTTGACCTGACACGGGCGGGTCTGATCCCCGCCGACGGTGTCATGCAGCTGGCTGCCCATGTCTCGCGCGCCATAACCCTGACTGAATGGATCGATGCCTCTATTCTAGACGAGCATGATCCGACCAAGCGCGACCCTGAACTTGATCTCTATGGCCACCTGGTAAAGCCGCCCTACGATCAGGCCTTTTTGGACCGCTACCGCGCCGCCCAGATTGCCCGGTCGGCCAAGATTGATGCCTGGGTCCAGACCGAGCTGGAGGCCCTGAAACGCAATCCGCGCGGCGAGATGGAGCGGGCCTTTGTCGTGCATGGGACAATGGCTGATCCGCGCTGGCTGGATCCTAGCGTCGATGCCAATGACCGCCAGGGGCCGAACTGGTGCTATATGGGCGTTCCGTCTGTGGTGAATATGAGCCCGGCGGGTCTTGCGCGCTATTCCAGCCTGCGCTCCTGGCTATCGCAATGGTCCTTCAGCCATAGTCGCGCCGATGGCCCCAAATGTGCAGGCCAGATCGGCGTACCAGTCTTGGTGATCGAAAACTCGGCCGATGATGCATGCACGCCCTCGCACACGCGCCGGATATTCGACGGGGTGGGCCATAGCGACAAGGAAATGCACGTCATCCAGGGTGCCAGCCACTATTATATGGGCCAGCCCGACAAGATGGCCCAGAGCGTCGCCACCTGCCTGGACTGGCTGAGGCGAAAGGGCTTTGTCGGGTAGAGGCGCAAAAGAAAGGCCCGCCATCCGAAGACGGCGGGCCAGGGTCTTGGCGCTCTAAAAAATTTAGAGGTCGTTCTTGTCGCCCATTGTGTGGGTGTGACCTGGAATATCCATAGCCCCAGGGCCAACATCCAATACGTCCAGGCCCTTAGACAGGCGGGAATTCTTGTAGCCATAGACCATATAGATCACGGCCCCGATGGCGGCATAGCTGACCAGAATTATCGCGGGGATCGGGTCACCAGAGGTCGCCTTGATAATGATGTCAATCACCAGGGGCGCAGCCATTACTAGGCAGAAGAAGATGCCGAGCACCGGCACCGTGCCGAGCCAGATACCGCCGATCCTGATACCGCCCAAGGGTACAGAGAACGGCCGCTCAAGGTCTGGCCGCGTATTGCGCAGATAGATGACGCTCAGGCAAACAATGCCAAAAGCGGTTGCTGTGCCCAGGCTAACCAGGTCGCCGAGAATAGTGATCGGCAGCATGGAGGCAGCAATCGCGATCGCCGTACCGAGCAACAAGGTGCCAATCCAGGGTGTGCGGTACTTTGAATGCAAGGTCGCGAACACTTTGGGCAGAAGGCCATCACGGGCCATGGCGAAAAAGACGCGGGTCTGGCCATAGGTCAGGATCAGCATGACCGAAGACAGGCCAGCAATCGCACCGATCTTGATCAACTTAGCGAACCAGGGAAGGTTCATGGCGTCGACCGCTACGGCAATGGGCTCAGGCACGCCGAGCTTGGTGTAGGGGACGACCCCGGTCAGGACGGCGGCGACGGCCATATAGATCAAGGTGCAGATCACCAAGGATCCCAAGATGCCGATCGGAATATCCTTTTGCGGGTTCTTTGCCTCGGCTGCAGCGGTCGAAACCGCTTCAAACCCGACATAGGCAAAAAAGATCACCGAGGTGGCTCGGAAGACACCGCTGACCCCATAGCCACCGAAATGGCCATTATTCTCTGGGATAAACGGGTGCCAATTGTCGGAGTTAATATAAAAGATGCCAAAGCCGATAAACAGCAGCAAGATGCCGACCTTAACCAGCACGATGACATTGTTCACATTGGCCGATTCCGACACACCCAGGACCAGAAGGCCAGTGACAACCAAAATGCCAAAAGCGCCGACCAGGTTAAAGCTGCCGGTCGTCACAAACGACAAGGCACCGTCAGGCCCTGCGACCGATTGAATAAATGAGCTTGCATATTGCGGCGGCACTATGATCCCAAGATCCTTCAAAAGGCTGGTGGCATAACCGGTCCAGCCCGCCGCCACGGTCGCGGCCGCCACACCGTATTCCAGCACCAATAGCCAGCCCATGGTCCAGGCAAACACCTCGCCCAAGGTCGTATAGGCATAGGTATAGGCCGAACCGGCCACCGGCATGGTCGAGGCCAGCTCTGCATAACAAAGGCCTGCAAAAGCGCAGGCCAGGCCGACGATAACAAAGGACAGCATGACCGCCGGTCCGGCGAAATTGGCCGCCGCATTGCCGGTCATGACATAAATGCCTGCACCGATAGTGCAGCCAATGCCAAGAAAGACTAGATTGACGGGGCCAAGAGTACGTTTCAGCGCATGGCCCTTGGCCTCACGCTGGATCTGGTCAATCGACTTCTTAATCAGAAGTCGGTGTCCGCTGGGTGCGGCGTCTAATGCCATGGTGTTTCGCCCTCTAATGCGGAGCCATCTTTGCAGCCCCGAATGATATTCTGGACGCGACGTTAGTTAGCCAAACGCGTTAACGCAATGCATTCGCGAAAACGATAGTCCTGACACCGCACAGATTGCTTATTCAGGGTCAAACGCTCGACGCTTAAGCAATTAAATTCTGGTAGGACGGCAAGGCCATGACCTTGCCTATCGAATCGGCCCTGCCAGACCTAAAGGCTGCCCTAGCTGTGGGGGCGAGTGCCGTCTTGGTCGCCCCGCCGGGCGCGGGCAAGACGACGCGCGTGCCACTGGCCCTATTGGATGAGGTCTGGGGCAGTGGCGGCAAGATCATCATGCTGGAGCCTAGACGTCTCGCCGCCCGCGCGGCGGCCGCGCGCATGGCGGCAAGCCTTGGTGAGGGTGTCGGTCAGACGATCGGCCTAAGGGTCAGGCTGGAGTCCAAGATCAGCGCTCAAACCCGGATTGAAGTCGTCACAGAAGGCGTGTTCAGCCGCATGATCCTGGATGATCCTGGGCTGGAAGGCATTGCAGCGGTCCTATTCGACGAATTTCATGAGCGCAGCCTTGATGCCGACCTCGGCCTTGCCTTGGCTGTGGATGCCCAGTCGGTCTTGCGCCCTGACCTAAGGCTCTTGGTCATGTCGGCTACCCTTGATGGCGCGCGGGTCGCCAGCCTCCTCGGCCAGGCCCCGGTCATTGAAAGTCAAGGTCGGCAATTCCCAGTCGAGACCGTCTATTTCGGCCGCGATCCGGCCCGTAGGCTCGAGGATCACGCCGCCCGCGCGGTCCGTAAGATTATGGCTGAACAGACGGGCAGCCTCTTGGTCTTTCTGCCGGGCCAAGGCGAAATACGACGGGTCGAGCGGCTTTTGCTTGAGGCGGGCTTGGCGGCCAATATTGATGTCGCGCCGCTCTATGGTGCGCTTGATCTAAGCGCCCAGGACCTGGCTATAGCGCCCTCGCCAGCTGGGCGGCGTAAGGTGGTGCTGGCAACCTCGATTGCCGAGACCAGCCTGACCATTGATGGCGTGCGCATGGTGCTGGATTGCGGCCTGTCGCGGGTGCCGCGCTATGATCCGGCCAGCGGCCTAACGCGGCTCGAGACCGTGCGGGTCAGCCGGGCCGGGGCCGACCAGCGCCGAGGCCGGGCGGGGCGTACTGAGCCGGGCCTAGCCTATCGCCTCTGGGACGAGGCTGAGACCCGGGCCTTGCCTGCCTTTGCCCGGCCCGAGATCCTCGATAGCGATCTGTCGGGTCTGGCGCTCGACCTTGCGCGATGGGGCGCGAAGGATGTTTCCGATCTGGCCTTTCTCGATTCCCCGCCTGCTGTCGCCATGGCTGAGGCGCTCAGCCTGCTTAAGCGGCTGGGGGCACTCGATGACCGGGGTGACTTGACCGCTCATGGCCGGGCCTTGAGCACCATGCCCTTGCCACCGCGTCTGGCGCATATGGTCCTGCGCGGGGCTGAGGCGGGAGCAGGGCTAAGGGCGGCCAAGATTGCCGCTGTGATCAGTGAGCGCGGCCTTGGCGGCACCAGCACCGATCTGCGCGACCGATTGCAACAAGCTGATCGTGATCCGACGCCCAGGGGCAAGGAGGCCAAGTTGCTTGCCGACCGTTGGGCCAGGGCAGCGGGCAAGGCAAAGGGCGATGTGGCGGCGCTCGACGAGGCCCAACTCCTGGCCCTGGCCTATCCGGAGCGGGTGGCGCGCGCGCGGGGGCCAGTGGGTGAATTTCAGTTGGTTGGTGGGCGCGGCGCCTATTTGAACCCGAACGATGCCTTGGCGCGTGAAACCTGGATGGCCGTGGGTGAGCTGGGGGCCGGTGAGGCCAAGGACCGCATCTTGCTGGCCGCGCCGCTCGATGAGGCCCGGGTCCTGGCCGCCTTTGCCGATCAGATCACCGAGGAAGACCGGCTGGAACCCAGTCCCTCCGGCAATATGCGCGCAAAGCGTCTGCGCCGTCTGGGCCGCATCGTCATTGAAGAAAAGCCAATTGAGCGGCCAGACCCGGCCCTGATTGCCGCGGCCCTGCTCGACCAAGTAAGGCAAGGCGGCCTGTCGGGCTTGAACTGGGGTGAGGGGGTCATGTCCTTGCGGGCGCGGGTCGGCTTTTTGCGATCTACAGACCCCGATGGATGGCCAGACCTGTCTGATCAGGGCTTGCTAGCGCGACTGGAGGACTGGCTGGAGCCACTGCTGGTCGGGCGAAGCCGCCTGGCCGATATTGGTGCGGCGGCCTTGGAGCGGGCCCTGCTTGGCCTCATTGCCTGGGACCAGCAAAGGCGGCTGGAGGCCCTCGCGCCAGAGCGGTTCGTTGCCCCGACCGGCTCGCGCTTTAGCATCGATTATGCCGCCGAGGGCGGTCCAATGGTTGCCGTGCGGGTGCAAGAATTGTTCGGCCTAGCCAGTCATCCGGTGGTCGCAGGACTGCCCCTGACCTTAGCGCTCTTATCGCCGGCCCATAGGCCGATCCAGGTGACCAAGGACCTGCCTGGCTTTTGGCGCGGCTCTTGGAAGGCTGTGCGCGCCGAAATGCGTGGCCGCTATCCGCGTCATGTTTGGCCCGAAGACCCGGTCAATACGGCACCGACGTCAAGGGCCAAGCCGCGCGGTACCTAACCGCGCCTGTTCACGGCCGATCAAGATTGAGGTCGGTCGCCAATAGGGCACGGCGGCCTTGAAGGCATTTTGAGCTAGAAAGCATCAAACACATGAACGGAATGGCCGCTTTAGCAGTTTTCCGCAGAACCAGTGACCGCCCTAAGCAGGGCCATTTCAGATCAATTCACTTCCATGCAGTCTTTCTTGCTTGGGCAAAGTGGTGGGACGGGTTTAGCGGGTGCCACGACTGGCTTGGTGGGCGCTTTTGGTGCATCAACAAGCTTAAAATAGAAATCCTGATGTATATAGTCTCCGACGATTGCGCTCGCCCTAGGGTCTTTCAAATTGATCCAGTGGTCTGGACCAAAGGCAAGCGCGGCGGCACCAAAGCCGAAACCTGGTGGGTCTTCTTCCTGAACAATGCACTTCTCAAATTGCCCGGTCTTGCGCACGCCACACAAAAGCGACACCCATCCGTTGATACCTTCCCGACGCGCTTTGGGCGGATAGGCTGCGGCGATTCTCGCCGGATCGGGCCGTTTGGCCAATAAGTCCTTCGCCTGCACCAAGGCTGGCCAGCCCATGCCAGCAAAAAGCCCAATTGCGGCCAAAAGTATGGTCTTAGCGTTTGAACGTACCATGGGTACCACTCGCCGTCATTGTCTTGGTTTCAGGATCAACAGTCAGGGTACACGCCCCCCGGACGGTGTTGAATCCGCCCTTGGCTGAATCGCGATAGACGGTTGCGCACTGGGCTTCCCAATCACAAGCGCCTTTAGACTTAATCTGACTGAATTTAAACGCGCCTTGGGGCCAGCCGCCGG
Organism: Caulobacteraceae bacterium; assembly: GCA_044376615.1. Lineage (GTDB taxonomy): Bacteria > Pseudomonadota > Alphaproteobacteria > Caulobacterales > Caulobacteraceae > CAISGS01. Next base: position 11,864 of record JBILKO010000029.1, on the reverse strand, counting down.
TTGGGTGATTATACAAAAGGGCGTTGCCGCCATCCTTAAACCGCACCCCAGCGACGCTGATTTGCGCGCCGTCCGTTCGCGTCCAATTGCCCTCACCGTATGGCGAGGCATTGAAGCCTGAAACACGACCCATCGGCTGTTTGGTGGCGGCTGGATCATCAAATTGCAAACGCACCTGTGCGCGCTGCTCACCCGTTCCTGGCCGTGACCAAGCACCCGCATAGCTTTTAGCGGTGCATTGACCGGCACTGGCTGCTTTTTTCGGGGCTAGAATGAGCTGGCCCATTGCTTGTTGACCGGTAACTCCACCCCAGCAAGTTGCATAAACCCGGCCCCAAGACCTCATAGCCCAGGCGACGCGCAATAAGCATTGCTAAATCCAGTTGTGCTTGACACCCCATACCACCATCAATGTATGTAATTGCCCAAAGATTGGCGACATCACTGCGAATGTCGTTGGCGCAATCTCGAAACATACCTTTGCAAAAGGAATCCAAACCTGCCTTAAGAGGGCCGTCTGGTCCGTCGTCATCAATAATCGAGGCAATAATGACTTTGTTTCTGAAATCATCATTCAATGAAGTATTAAATGATGCATAGTGATAAACTTGTTTATACGTAACCTGACTAAAACTCTCAGTGTCTTGCCAACCCTCTGTGATCTCAACATTGTATAGACCGTTAATAGAGGCGCTGAAACGCGCCTCATCTTGGGCCACGCTAGGTGCCGTGCCGCTGAGAACCAAAAGCGCAAACGCCGCTGCGAAACTGAGCCACTTTCTCACTTCAAACTCCTCGATTTGATAAATTTTTATACGTGCAGCATGACTAGGCAATCGCAATTTTTAGGCTGACACCGATCTGCGTTAATTCAGGCCGGACTTCAGACCCGCTATTCGGTCACCGCATAGATCATAATGCCCGTGGCGACGGCCAGGTTCAGGCTATCGGCCCGGCCGCGCATGGGGATCTTGACCGCGACGTCGCAAACCGCCTCGAGCTCTGGAGGCAGGCCGGCCTGTTCATTGCCCATCAGGATCAAGATTGGGCGCTGATAGGGGGCGGCCTTATAGTCGTGCGTCGCGGTTAAAAGCGTTCCAACCACACTCCCAGGCCACGACTTTCGCCAGTCTATAAATTCCTCGATCGTCGCCTTGGCCACCTGGACGGCAAAGACCGAGCCCATAGTCGCGCGCACGGCCTCGACCGAATAGGGATCGGTGCAGTCGCCAATCAGGATCACGCCGCCGCAGCCCGCGGAGTCGGCTGTGCGAATAATTGTGCCCAGATTGCCTGGATCGCGTACGGCTTGCAGCCCGACCCAGCAGGCGGCGGTTTGCGGCTTGATGTCGGCTAGCGGCGTATAGACCTGTTCAAACACCCCGACCACGGCCTGGGGATTATCGCGGCGCGACACCTTTTCAAGGATTTCGCGGCTGACCTCGATCACCTCGCCGCCGCTGCCCTGGGCGGCCTTTGCGGCGCGCTGAAATACCGGATGGCTGGCCGCCTCTGCCCCATGCAGCAAGATCTTGGGCGCATGACCAAGATCCACCGCCTCGGTAATGATCTTCAGACCCTCGGCGAGAAACAGGCCGCTCTCCTCCCGCTCCTTGCGCATATGCAGGCCCCGAACAGCCTTGACCGTCGGATTGGTCAGGGAGGTGATGGTGCGGCTGGTCATGGGTTCTGGGCGGCCCAGCGGGCAAAGAAGGACAGGCCAACGCCGCGTGTTTCGCTGTCCTCCATCAGGGCCAGCTCGCCCCAGTCAATTGTGCCCCCGCGCCCCTGCATCTGACCCGCCATCAGCCCGGCCAGGGACAGGCCGCTAATGCGCTCGGCATAGGCATTGAGTATCAGAAATTCCGCATTTTCGCCTAAAAGTTCGCAACATAGGCCCAAAAGTTCAGGAAGGTTTTCGAACAGGCGCCAGACCTCGCCGGTCGGTCCACGCCCATATTTGGGCGGGTCGAGGATTATGCCGTCATACCTCGTGCCGCGCCGCACCTCGCGCTGGACATATTTGCGCGCATCTTCACAGATCCAGCGGATGGGGGCCTCATTCAGGCCCGACAAGGTGGCATTATCCCTGGCCCAGCCAATGGCTTTTTTCGAGGCATCGACATGGGTGACCGCTGCGCCCGCCGCCGCGCAGACCAGGCTGGCCACGCCCGTATAGCCAAACAGGTTCAAGATCTTGGGCGCTTCGCCGCCCTTGGCGACCCGCTGGCGCACCCGCTCGTCCAGCCAGGCCCAGTTGGCGGCCTGTTCGGGGAAAAAGGCCAGATGGCGAAAGGCCGTAAAGCGGCCATGGAATTTCACATCGCGCCAGCCTAGGGGCCAGGTCTCCTTGGCCGGCTTAGAAAACCGCCAGCGACCGGCCTCATCCTCATCGGTTGGATCAAAGACGGCATCGGCCTTGGCCCAGACGCTCTCGGCCAGGCGCGGGGCCCAGAGGCATTGCGGCTCGGGCCGGATGACCTGATAGGGGCCATAGCGCTCGAGCTTGCGGCCATGCCCGCTATCGAGCAGGGCATAGTCCTTCCAGGCGGTGGTACGCATGACCAGGGGCGTGGCGGCGACTTTGGGATCTGACCTCATGACCCCTGAGATAGGCGCTTACAGGGCGGTTCGTAAAGCTTCGGGTTGATGCGGGGTCTTGTCCCAGTGAAATGGGCGGGCAATGAACTGGAAAATCGCCTTGGCGGCGGCCAGGCTGGCTAGCGGCCAATAGGCGATTGAGAGGATGAGATCGGACAGCTTGACCTTAAAGCCGGTCCGGCCTGCGCCCACGAGCATGGCGGTCGCCGTGGTCGTCCAGCCAAGCGCTAGAACGCTAAGGTCCATGGGCCAGCTAGAGGCCGGGTGTCCCGCCATGGCCAGGCCTGTCTGGACCAGTAGCCAGAGCATGAGCGGCGCATGGATAAGCGCGGACAGGACCGATAGGCCAAGCGTTATCCAGAGCGTGACCTGGTCAGGAATATTCAGCCGTCCAGGGGCCCGGGTCCAAACAAACAGGGTCTGCAAATAGCCCTTTAGCCAACGCGCGCGTTGCGGGAGCCAGGCCGCAAAGCTTCGCGTCGGGGTCTCAAAGGTCGGCAGGGTTAAAAGACCGGTACGATAGCCGCCAAAGGCGAGGCGAAAGCCGAGATCGGCGTCTTCGGTCACATTGAACGGGTCCCAGCCGCCGAGTTCACGCAAGACTTCAGTGCGAAGGTGATTGCTGGTGCCGCCAAGCGGGATAGGCCGCCCAGCGCGAACCAGGGCGGGCAAAAGGGTTTCAAACTGAACCGCATAGTCCAGGGCAAATTGCCGGGCAAAAAAGCCGCGACAATTCGGAATCCGCAAGGGTGCTTGCAGGCAGCCTAGGCTTGGCCCGCCCTTGGCAAAGGCAGCGGCAGATTCAAGCAATTGGTCAGGGTGAGGCCGGTCCTCGGCATCATAGACCACCACCAGTTCACCGCGCGCCTGGGCAAGGGCCAGGTTACAGGCGCGAGGCTTGGTGCGGGGCTGGCCGTCTGGAACGGTCACAACCCGCATCCAATGTGGCGGACGGGCGGCATGGAGGGCTCTTCGCGTTTCATGATCATCAGCCTCGACCACAAGCAGGGCTTCCAGCTTATCGCGTGGATAGGAGAGGGCCTTGAGGGCCGCGATGATCTGACCGGCCATGTCTGCCTCGTGATACAGGGGCACGAGGATGGAATAGGTCGGTAAGGAGGCCTTTGGTTGGTGCTCTCGAACAGGGGCTGAAGGCTTTGCGCCTGCCAAACCCACCGAGCCGAGTTTGATCAATGCGGCCATGAGAAAAAGACCTGCAAACGCCCCATGGGCAAGGTGCCAGCAGCCTTTTGGAGTAACGATAAGGCCGAGTCCAAGGCTGCAGAAGGTCACGACCAATACAGAGATTTGCAAGCGCGACGGGCCGCACTGGGCCGTTGGCCGCTGTGCTATGCTATTGCGGTCAATAACCTTGCTGAAGGGAGCTTTGGTCATGGGCCATTCCCAACTGGAATGGCGGCTACCATGGAAAACCCTTTTGGGTTGCAACAGCAATTAAAAGTTGCTTAACGAATCAGTCCATCGCGCCGGACGCGAATCGATTGGCTTTAAGGACTTGCCCCTGCGTGACCTTTCTCGTTTAGTGCGCGGGTTGAACCGAGTCCGGAGTATACTGTGTCGCTGACACTCGCTAAGCCACCGCGCTCCTCGCGCAAGCCCAAGGGCGATGGCCATTTAAGGCGCGCTGAGATCCTGCTCGCCGCCGAGCGGATTTTTGTCGCTGAGGGCTATGAAGGCGCGACCATTCGCAAGATTGCCGATGAGGTCGGCCTGTCCTCTACCGCGCTTTATATGCACTTTAAGGACAAGGCGGAAATCCTATTGGAAATCTGTGCTTTGGCGATTCAACATCTTTTGGAATCGAATACCGCTATCGCCCAGATGCCAACCGATCCGGTGGTACGTGTACGGGCCATGCTCGCCGCCTATATCGATTTTGCGCTTCAAAACCCCAATGCCTACCAGCTGCTATTTGGCGCATCGCCCGCCGAAATCACGCCCGACCGGGCTGAGGAAAACATGGCCTTGGGTGAGCGCAATTATGACTGTTATCGCAGTGTCGTGGCCGAGATTGCCGCGAGCGGTCGTTTGCGGACTGGATCAGTCGATGCGGCGGCTCAGACCCTGTGGGCGGCCTGTCACGGCCTGGTCGCCCTCTTAATCGTGCGGCCAAGCTTTCCTTGGGAGCCGACTAAGACCTTGATCGATGGCATGTTGGACGGGATCTTGCACGGCCTGGTGACCGATTGAGCGCGCGCCCCGACCTACCAAGCCTTGCTGATATTGAGGATGCGGCCAGTCGCTTAGCGCCGCTGGCGGTCGTCACCCCCTTGGTGCGCAGCGATGCCTTGGATGCAGCCTGTGGCGGCAAGGTCTGGATCAAGGCGGAAACCCTACAGCGCACCGGCTCGTTCAAGTTTCGCGGCGCCTATAATCGGCTGTGTCGGTTAAACGCCGATGAGCGCACCCGCGGCGTCGTGGCCTTCTCGTCCGGCAATCATGCTCAGGGCGTCGCGCATGCGGCTCAGATCCTGGACATGCCGGCCGTCATCGTCATGCCAACCGATGCGCCGGCCATTAAGCGCGATGCCACCATCGGCTATGGCGCTGAGGTCATCTTGTATGACCGCTTCACCGAAAGCCGCGAAGCCATTGCCGCAAAACTGGCGTCTGAACGGAAGGCCGTCGTTGTGCCTGCTTTTGATGACTTTCACGTCATAGCGGGGCAGGGGACGGTTGGGCTAGAGGCCGCCAGCCAGCTTAAGACCATGGACGCCTGTCCAGATGTCCTCTTGTGTCCGGCCTCGGGCGGCGGCCTATTGGCAGGCATTGGCTTGGCTTTTGAAACCCATCTTCCCGGTACAGCGCTCTATGTGGTCGAGCCAGACGGCTTTACCGATCATGCGGATAGTCTGAAAGCGGGTCACCCTGTTGCACGAGCGCCCGGTCCAGCCAGCTTGTGCGACGCGCTCATGGCGCCAAGGCCCGGCGACCTAACCTTTGCGATTAATGCCTCGCGGCTTGAGGGCGCATTAAGTGTCACAGACGAACAGGTCCTAGCCGCCATGGCCTTTGCGTTTCGTCACCTCAAGCAAGTGATTGAGCCCGGCGGCGCGGTTGGCTTGGCGGCCCTGCTTTCAGGCCAGATGAGCCTGGTTGGCCGCTCGGCCCTAGTCATTGCCTCGGGCGGCAATGTCGATCCAGAGACCTTCTCAAAAGCTCTTAAATATTAGGTCTAAGCTTCAGTTTTAATTGCTTTATCAAGGCGGTGCTAGAGCGGCCCCAACGGCATTGTCGCCCGCCATGTCTGTTGCTATGGCGGGCGGTGTTTGCGCGATGGTCGTGGTTCCAAAGCTAAAGGTTCCTCGGCGCAGATCCTGTGACAGGGTCAGCGGCGCGGAGCCACCATTGAGGCGAGCGCGGTAAACCTGCACATTTTCTAGGACGCGCATGACATAATTGCGGGTCTCGGCAAATGGGATGCATTCGATGAAGTCGAGCGGATCGGTGCCTGCGCTGCGCGGGTCGCCGCAGAAACCAACCCAGGCTGCTGGTCGCCCTGGCCCCGCATTATAGGCCGCAGCGGCCAAAACATAAGAGCCCCCAAAGCCATTGATCATGTGGCCTAAATAGGCCGAGCCTAGGCGCATATTATAGTCAGGATCATTCATCCGGCCAGGCTCATAGGCGACACCAATCCGCCTGGCTGTGCTCCTGGCCGTCGCAGGCATGATCTGCATCATACCTTGAGCCCCGACGCCGGACCGGACCCTTGGATCAAAGCCACTTTCCTGGCGGGTAATGCCAAAGATGGCTGCGGGCTCGGGCGCTTCAGGCGCGAGGGGCACCTCGCGGACCGGATAGCCCCGTTCGGGCAAGACAAACCCGCGTTGCGCTGCGCCTCTGACGACCCGCATCGACAGGTCCTGATCGCCAAAGCTGCGCGCCAGATCGACCAGCAGGGCGCATTCTTCGGCGCTGGGCAGGGTGTCATCGAGGGCCAGGACAAAGGTCTTGACCAGATCCTTTCGGCCTATCTGGTTCAGGATCCGAATGGCCTTGACCATGTCGCGCGCCTCAAACCGGGCTTGATCCGCAGCGGTCGGCGGGGTCTCGCGGGGCAGGTCAATCTGTTGCAGTCCCGCCTTTTCAGCCGAAAGCTGGCCATAAAAGGTCGTAATAAACTTGGCACCATCCCCATAGAAGGTCGCAGCGGCCACGGGATCGCGCATGGCATCGGCGGCGCGGCCACGCCAATAGAGCGCCCTCGACTGGCTCATGGGCGAGACGCTAGTCGCCTGGATACGGGCAAAGTGCAGGTCCGCCTGAACCGGATCATTCAGCTTGGCCAAGGCCAGCCAACCAGCGAAGAATTCAGCCTCGGCATAGTTCACGCCAGGGCTAAAGCCGTGATTATTCACCGCCAAATAGGCGGCCTGATAATCGCCGGACTTGACCGCAAGATTGAAAATCAGGCGCCGCTCGCGCCAGACCTTGGTTGCGGCATCTTCATAGGCCGGGACCTGGGGCAGGGCACCGGCCAGGGCCAAGGTTTCGCGCTCCCGGCCGCGATTGCGCAGATGCTGCACCTTGTCATAGGCGAGCGATGGGTCAGTGGCTAATTCGGGCGGAAGGCCAAGCAAGACCTGCTCAAGATTGGCACCGCCGCGAAGGGCCAGCCGCGCCCTTGCCAATAGGCGTTGGTCTTCGCTGAGCAGCGGCATCAGGGCCTGGATCGCGGCCGCATTATTGCCCAGCGACAGCATTTCAGCGCGTTTGGCATGGTCCTGCGCGGTCAAGAGGTCGCCAAAGCGCAGTAGCATGGCCGCTTGGGTCGAGGTGTCGAAAAAGCTATCGCGCCAGGTCCGAACGATGAGTCCTTGCGCCGCTTCAGTTTTGCCAAGGCGGCGCAAGGCGGTGGCAAGGGTCAGCGTACCTTGCGCGGTTTGCGGCGGTGCGCCTTTGAACCATTGAACGATCTGCTGGTCGGACAGACCAGAGGCCTCGAGCCGCTTTTCCGTCGCCAATTGGCGGCGGCTTTCGCGCGGCCAGCCGACCAGAAGGGTGCGCGATTGATCAAGCTCGGAGAAGCTGAGCCGGTCATTCAAGCCATCGGCCAGGGCCCAGAGCGCGATCTTGCGCAAGGCGCTATCGGCGTCGCTGCTGACAATCTGTTTTAATGGCTCGTCGATGCCGCGGCTGGCCGCGGTCAGGGCGGCGGCGAGTTGGTCGATGCCCTGATAGGCAATGAAGGGTGCTGGCGAGACGGAAAGCGGTGTTAGGGGCGCTGGTGCAGGGAAGGGGTTGAAACCCAGCGGGGGAGCAGCTGTGTCAAGGGCGGTTGCCGGGGATGAGGCGCAAACCAGGGCAATTCCAACCCACAAGCCCAGCGGTCTAAAATTCATCACACGAAAATACCCTTCAAACCCAAGTCATTGTCTCAGAGCAGTTGCCTCAAACCGCCCTGCCGCCCTATTGTCAAAACAACTTTCCAGGCCGCAACCCTCGTCGCGGCGTTTTACGGCATTTTTCGTACCATGTCTCACCTGCAGTTTCACGGCGCTATTACGGCCTTGGTCACACCGTTCCAAAACGGTCAGGTGGACGAAGATGCCTTTGTAGCCCTGGTCGAGCGCCAGATTGCCGAGGGTATTCATGGGCTTGTGCCGGTTGGAACGACGGGAGAGACCGCAACACTTTCGCACGACGAGCATCGCCGTGTTGTGTCCTTGTGCCTCAAAACCGTGGCGGGGCGAGTACCGGTGATTGCCGGGTGCGGGTCTAATGCCACGGCAGAATCGATTGAGTTGGCGCGGTTTGCAAAGGCTGAAGGGGCTGATGCCGCCCTGGTGGTGACGCCCTATTATAATCGTCCGAGCCAGGAGGGTCTTTATCGGCATTATGAGGCGATCAATAATGCCGTCCAATTGCCCGTGCTGGTCTATAATGTTCCCAGCCGCACGAGCGTCGATATCAGCAATGAAACCATTGCCCGGCTGGCCAAGCTGCCCAATATCATTGGCGTCAAGGATGCAACCGGCGACCTTGCCCGCGCCAGCCAGATGCGGCTGATGTGCGGCGAGTCCTTTGTCATGTTGTCGGGCGATGATCCGTCGGCTTTAGGCTATATGGCTCATGGGGGACATGGCTGTATTTCGGTGACCGCCAATGTCGCGCCCGCTTCGGTGGCCAGCCTGTTTAATGCCTTGAGCGTCGGCGACTGGGGCAAGGCCCTGTTTGTGCAAGACCGCTTGATCCAGCTGCATAAGGCTTTGTTCTTGGATGCCTCGCCCGCGCCGACCAAATTTGCGCTCGCCCATTTGGGCCTTTGCGAGGCTGAGGTGCGCCTGCCGATCGCGCCCTGTGCTGAAGCGGTCCAGCCCCTGATCCTTGAGGCCATGCGAGAAGCCGGGGTGGTCTGAATATGGCGTTTCACAAGCTGATCGCCGAGAACCGGCGGGCCAAATTTGATTATTTTCTAGAAGACACGGTCGAGGCAGGCCTGTCCCTAACCGGGACCGAGGTTAAGGCCCTGCGCGAAGGGCGGGCCAATATTGCCGAGTCCTATGCCGCGGTTGAGGGGCGCGAAATCGTGCTGGTCAATGCCTATATCCCCGAATACGGCCCGGCCAATCGGTTTAATCACGAGCCGAGGCGGCCACGCAAACTCTTGCTGCATCGTCGCCAGATTGACCGGATGCTCGGCGCGGTCGGGCGCGATGGCCAGACCCTGATCCCGACCCGGCTCTATTTCAATGAAAAGGGCCGGGTAAAGCTCGAGCTCAGCCTAGCCAAGGGCAAGAAGTTGCATGACAAGCGTGCGACCGAGGCTGACCGCGATTGGAAACGCGAACAGGGCCGGCTGATGCGCGACCGGGGTTAGGCTTTTAAGTAGGCCCTTGCGGCCAGAAACACCGCTTCGAACATGGCGGGCGTCAGGCGTCCCGTATTCGTATTTAATCGCGAGCAATGATAGGAATTGAACAGGCGGTAGGGTCCGACCTGGCCCTCGCTGCCATGGCCGGGCGCGACGGCATTGGGTTTGGCCCCAAGCGCCTTCAAGACATTGCGCCGCGAAACATCGCCAAGTGTGAGCAAGGCCTTGAGCCGGGGCAGGGCGGCGATCCGCGCAGCCAGGTGTGGACGACAGGCCGCCTCTTCAGCCGGAAGCGGTTTGTTACCTGGCGGCGCGCAGCGCACGGCATTGGTGATCATACAGCCTATCAGTTTCAGATCATCATGGCCGTCAGCATCATAGGTACCAGTCGCAAATCCGGTGTTTAGCAGGGTCTGATAGAGCAAAAGCCCGGCATGATCGCCGGTAAAGGGTCGTCCTGTGCGATTGGCACCGGTCCGGCCAGGGGCCAGGCCTATGACCAAGAGCTCAGCGTCTGGATCGCCAAACGACGGTGCTGGCCCATTAAACCAGTCAGGATGGGCAGCGCGATTTTCGTCCCGGTAACTGACAAGCCTTGGGCAAAGCGAACAGTCGCGCGGCGGTTCTGCAATAGGCATGGCCGGTAAGCCTAGTACTCGTCGTCTCCATCATCCTGATCGGTCGCCGCAACGCCGTCTTGCAAGAAGCGCGGCAGGGGGGATTGGCGGGGGCGGCCGATAATGTTGGACAGGTCGGCTAGATCGACAAAGGAGTCCGCCTGGCGCCGCAAGTCGTCTGAGGCCATGGGTGGCTGCGACTTGACGGTCGAAACCACAGTCACCCGCACGCCCTTTTGCTGAACGGATTCGATTAGGCGACGAAAATCGCCATCGCCGGAAAACAGCACCAGATGATCAGCGCGGGCGGCCATATCCATCATATCAACCGCGATTTCGATATCCATATCGCCGCGAATACGCTTGCGCCCTGCAGCGTCTGTGAATTCACGGGCCGTCTTGGTGACAACGGCAAACCCATTATAGTCGAGCCAATCGACCAGCGGGCGGATGGGGGAATAGTCCTGGTCCTCGACCAGGGTTGTATAATAATAGGCCCGGATCAGAATGCCGCGCTTACGAAATTCGTCGAGCAATTTTCTGTAATCAATATCAAAATTCAAACCCTTGGCCGCGGAATAGAGGTTCGCACCGTCAATAAACAGCGCTATCTTGTCGGTTGGATAAAAGGTCATATTTTTCAAATCCTTAGAGTTAAGAATGAGTCTATGAAGAATGGTGTTTTCGTCATTATCGCTTTGGGCAGCAATCTGTCGCATCAGGACCTCGAACCCGAAGCCGTACTTGATGCCGCTGTAAACCGGTTATGTAAGCTCGGAATTGATCAAGTCAATCGGTCTTCTTGGTGGCGCTCAAAGGCCTGGCCTGATCCTACCCAACCTGCCTTTTTAAATGGCATCATCACAGGCCTGAGCCAAGTCGAACCCGTTCCACTCATGCAGTTTTTGCTTGAAATTGAAGCGCAATTTGGACGGGAGAGAGGCCTGGCCAATGCGCCCAGGCCGCTTGATCTTGATCTAATTGCCTACGGGGACTTGGTCGAGGCCGGCCCAGATCTGATCTTGCCGCATCCGCGTGCTGCGGACCGGCGATTTGTCATGGGGCCTTTGGCTGAAATTGCGCCAGATTGGGTTCATCCCGTGCTAGGGCAGAGCGCTCAGGCCCTGTTTGAGCAAGCCAGCATCGGGCTAGATGCTGAACCAATTGCCCGAAAGGCTTGAATTCGCGGCGTTCGCGGTTGCAACATTGGGCATAAGGCTTTAGTTTGTTTGGTTCTATTCCCGATCCGAGGATTACATGGCCCGCGTTACCGTTGAAGATTGCGTCGAAAAGGTTCCCAACCGGTTTAGCCTGGTGCTGTTGGCTGCGCATCGAGCCCGCGCCGTCTCGGCGGGCGCGCCGCTATTGATCGATCGTGACAATGACAAGAACCCCGTCGTGGCCCTGCGTGAGATCGCCGACGACGTCGTAGACGCCGATACCCTGCGCGAAAGCCTGATCACCACCCTGCAGCGCGTGGACGAACGGTCAGAAGCGGAAGAAGAGGCCGAGACCCTGGCCCTGCTGGCCGATCCCCAGCATATGCATATGAGCGAGCAGGAACTGGTTCGCGCCCTGCAAAGCGACCGCGACGGTGGACAGGAGGAGCGATACTGAGCCAATCCGGCACAGATCTGCTCCCGATTGAGGCGGCGATACCCGCCGACCTTAAAAACACGCCCCAAGATGGACCGGTCCTAAGGGATGCTGGTCCGATACCTGGCCAGCCAGTGCGGACCAAACCACGGCCCAAGGTCCTTCGTCAGTACGAACTTATTGACCGCGTCCGCAGTTACGACCCGACGGCG
>JBILKO010000105.1:0-9281 GCA_044376615.1 Caulobacteraceae bacterium | reverse complement strand
GCTTGGGATATCGTTTATACCAATTTTGAAATAGATGGAGTGCCCTGCAATCCCGACGGCTCACCCCGCACGGGACAAACCAGCCTAGATGGGGATTGGTTCCAGAAATGGATCGAAAAAATGGCCATATGCAAGGCCGATATTCCTGAGAGTTGGCTCAGCAGAGCCAAGGCCTATTTTGAAAAGGCCAAACAGGCCCAGTCTGACGAAGTCAAAGACCAACCGCTGCAAAAGGCGGCCAGTCATTAGTCGGTGGTTGAATGCGCATAAAAGGTTAGGCGGGGGTGCCAAGACACCCCCGCCAAGCCCTTAGGGTCCATAATTTACTGTAATCAAGTGCCGACCATGATAAAGAACCGGTGTAATCGTCTTGGTTGTTCCCGACAAGGCCGTCGCTTCGATACGCCAGCTTTGGTTTGCTTGCTTTCCATTAAAGCCGGTAAAATAGACTGACCCGCTTGCGCCATAGGTGCTCTGAACAATCGTTTGGCATGGGTTAATACTGCCGCATAGTTGAAGTTGTACGCCAGAATAGCTTCGGCTGAGCACCCAATTGACATTGATCGAGGTGATCTTTGCGGTGGCCGGCGGCCGAACCGGGGTCACAGAGCTCGTGGGTGAAGGGTAATTCGTCTGATAGATTGGGGCGCGATTGGTATAGGCCGAACCGCCCCCGGCGGCCATGGCGCCGGTCGCTATGGACAGAACGCCGGTTGCGGCTAGGGCCGCGATTGAAGCAATCCTCATTCTTGACTCCTGCTTAGGGTGAAATAACCCGCTAGAGTAGATTAGACAGAAAAATTTTGAGGTGCGAGTAAATTTTTAATGAACAATCGGCACTTGTGTCAGCGCCTGGGATGCAGCCTTACGACCTTGGCTTAGCCTATTGAATCTAGGCGATATTCTGTCCTAGGGGCGGCCCTCTTTAATCTTAATCGCCTTCATGCCTATACTCGCAGGCAAAACAAGAGCGGGGAGACTGGGATGAAAACGCGCCTTACGGAAATGTTTGGGGTCGAGACGCCGATCGTTATGGGCGGCATGACCGGGGTTGGCTATGGAGAGCTGGTTGCGGCGGTGGCCAATGCCGGGGCGCTTGGTTTTATTACCGCCCATATGTTCCCCTCGGGCGAGGCCCTGCTGGCCGAGATCGAAAAGACCAAGCAGCTGACCAAAAAGCCGTTTGGCGTCAATCTGACGCTTTTGCCCTCGATCAATCCCATTCCCTATGACGATTACCGCGAGGCCATTATTGCCTCGGGCCTCAAGATCGTCGAGACCGCTGGCCGCGCGCCGGTGGATCACTTGCCCAGGTTCAAGGAGAACGGGGTCAAGGTCATCCACAAATGCACCTCGGTCCGGCACTCGGTCTCGGCCGTCAAGCATGGCGTCGATGTGATCAGTATTGACGGCTTTGAATGCGCCGGTCACCCAGGCGAGGATGATATTGGCCTGGTCGTGCTCTTGCCCGCCACGGTCGATGCCGTCGACGTGCCGGTGATTGCGTCCGGCGGCATGGCCGATGGCCGCAGCCTGGTCGCCGCCCTGGCCCTGGGGGCTGACGGCGTGAATATGGGCACGCGGTTTTGCGCCACGGTCGAGGCCCAGATCCATGAGAATGTGAAGCGTCAGATTGTCGAAAACACTGAGCGCGATACGGTCCTGGTTGGCCGCTCGCTTCGCAACACAGCCCGTGTGGCGCGCAATGCCATTGCCGAACAGGTCGCTGAGATCCAGCGCGACCCGACCAAGACTTTTGCTGATGTGCGCGAACTGATGGCCGGCGTGCGCGGGCGCGAGAATGTGCTGCGCGACGGCGATCTCGACGGTGGCATCTGGACCACGGGGCAGAGCCAGGCCCTGATCCATGACATCCCAACCTGCGCCGAACTGGTCCGCAATATCATGGCCCAGGCCGATAGCGTCATGGGCAAGCGCCTGGCCCAGATCGCGGGCTAGGGCGCGGGTTATTTCCCCTTCACCCAGCCCTTGTTCTTAAACAGGGTATAGACCGCCATGGCACGGCCGCCGCCCAGATCATAATCGAGCCTTAGCTGGTTGGTGAACTAGGCTACGGTCGGGCGGGCGAGTCAGAACGTTTTTTCGATCTGGACGGTAAATGTGCGGTTATCAATGCGATTACGAAACTCGATGCTTTTGATCGCACTGGTTCCGCGACGACCATTATAGCGGGCCAGCTCTCGGTCCACACGTGTACCGAACAACTGTTTGACTTCAACCCTCAGCTTTGTAGCTGGCCGGATGTTCCATTCGCTATAGATCATAAAATCTGTCCCCCGCGTGAAGGTTCTGGTCAACTGACGGCTAAAATAGCGATTAGGTGGCTGATAGGTGAAGCTGCCTCCATAGCTAATGCGCGGGTTGACGATGTGACGATAGCGGATGGTCGTATTGGCAAACTCGACACCTTTCAGTGGCCGCGTAGCGCCGTCGAAAGGATCGCGAACCGAGGTTTTACGCCAAGCACTATTGATTGATAGCTCCGCGCCACGCACCAAAAAACCAACCGGGATTGTCGCCAGAAAATCCGCACCACTGCTGCTCGCTGAGGGCAGATTTCCGACTCCTTCGCCGTCCCCGACCGCCACGACGTCGATTGCATTGGTTACGCGTTCTTTGACCAAGGTCACACTTAAACTGCCGCGCTCACCCCAGCTGCGTTCGGCGGTTAGCCGCAGTCCGTCGGTCTGGGAGGGCTGTAATGCGGCATTGGTCTGGGTTGCCGAGCCGTCAGCGACCTGTTGCGCTCCGACAAAATCGCTGAAATCGAGCTGACCGACCTTGCGTTCGGCACGCAAGGTCAGGGTTGTGAGGCTGTTTGGATTCCAGGTCACAACAAGCCGGGGTTTGAAGAACCGGTAGGTATTGGCAATTTGGAGTGGCTCGGCCAAGCCTATGCGCGACGCCTCTAGCGCTAAAGCGCCTTCGACCGATAAACCAGCAATGCCGGTATAGGTTACCGAGAGCGCGACCGATCCTCTGGTTTCCGCCACGCGGGTACGCTCGGTATCCGGCGGCGGCGTGCCACTATTAGTGATCCGGATGTATGCTGTATCAGCGCTTAGATTGGTGCGCACCCCTTCTATGGCGACATCCACGGCCAGCTTTTCCCACCGCGGCCCCCAGGTGGTGCGAAGTATGCTTTCCGACTGGCTATCGTTAGATTTGAAGATCGACTGCTCGATTGCGCCATAGGCAAATTGAGCCTCGGCCAGAGATAAGCTTTTATCGTTTGTCCAGGTTTGCAGACCGATCAGCTTGGCTTCGCCAAGACCAATCGTACGCGTCAGTTCGAGTGAAATTTCGGCGCTTCGGCTCGGATAGCCTTCATATTCTAACTGAGTTCTTGAAGACGCTTCTGCGCCAGAGGGAAAAGCATCGAACCGATGGCGGCGGCGAAAATTCTGGGACCGCAGTGATGTCGCCAACATGGTACTGATCCCTGCAATTGGGGCAGCGACGCTGAGCGAACCTGAATGGCTTATAAATCGCCGACGATCGACCAACGGGCCCGCTTCAATCAGTGCTCCGCTACTATCGACGAGCCGCTGTTGACCGTTTAGCTGGGTAAGCATTTCAACTCCGCCTTCCAGACTGGCTGACAGTTTGGCACCGCCAAGCGATCCCTTCCACGACCCGGCTGCGAATGGCGCGAACTTGTCGCCGAATAGTGTCTGGCTAGCCAGGCGCAAAGTGCCGCTGCTACCAGTCGACACCTTGAGGATGACATTTGCCACCAGACGGCTGCTGCCGCCCTGCAGGCCGGTGACGGCCCCGTCTAACACGTCAATCCGTTCTACAGTTTTGGCTGGGATACGCATCAGCACTTCGGAGAGGGAGGTGTCCTTGGTTGCGGGTCGGGCGCCATCGACCAATACATTGCCCGCTGCGTCGCCAAAGCCGCGCAGAGTGTCGTTTTCGACAAGCGTAAACCCTGGCAGGTGTGCCAACATGTCCAATGCGCTTTGGGCATGAATATCTGCAAAAAACTCGGCGGGATAGCTTGAGCGCGCAGACGGCGCGGTGGCTGTTTGTGCAAATGACGGTTTCAACCAGCCAATCGTCGCGACCAAGATTGTAAAAATTAGGTATCGCATCTCCGCCTCCTTTTGATGGGGCTGAGTACGTCCTTAAGGCTGCGATAGGGTTGGAGGATGATTGCGGACGTGTTGCGGTCGGCGATTCAGTCTTGGTCTTTTCCATCGATGGGCAGAATGATCTGCGCCATCGCGCCGCCGCCTTCAGCCGCGCTGAGCTTTAGGGATCCGCCATGCGCACGGGCAATGGCATTCACTATCGCCAACCCTAATCCTGACCCCCCAGAAAGGCGCGATCGCGACTCGTCACCTCGCACAAATGGCGCAGCGAAGGATTGTGGATCATCGCTTGGCCACCCCGGCCCTCTGTCACGGACCGTGAGTACAACCTGATCAGCGGCTCGCCGTACTGAGACGGAAATCTCGCAACCCGGGGCATATCGGATGGCGTTGTTGAACAGATTGACTAGGGCTCGCTCAATCCGGGCCGGATCGACAAGCGCGACAATTGGGCTTGTATCCAGCAGCAATTTTCCGCCGTGTTGGGCAGCATCATGCTGCAAGGTTTGGACCATTGATGCGACCAGTGGGGCGAGCTCGACCTTTTCCAGGTCAAGGTGCATGTCGAGACCTAGTGGCGACGCAAGCAGGTTTAGGTCAGCGACAAGTTGGTCTACCAGGCCGACCTGTCGTAACAAACTCTCAAGCAGGGGCTCGTCCATTGTGAAGATGCCCGATTGCACGCCAATCAACCGACCGCGTAAGACTGCCAATGGCGTGCGCAATTCGTGGGCAATGGCGGCTGACCGAAAGCGAACATCATTGTCGGCATCCGACAACGCTTTTACCATTTCCGAAAAATTCCGGTGCAAGGCGGCGATTTCCAGCGGGGAACCCTTAGAAATATCGGCTGGACTCCCTCGGTCGCCCTGAGCGACTTTTCTTGCACTGGCGGCAAGTGCCTCGATGGGTGCTGCAATCTTGCCAGCCGAAATGAGCGCAAACCCGGCACAGCCAGCGGCTGTCAGTGCGATAAGCCCGCCTAGTGCCCAGCCATAATTCAGCCGCCAAGGACCGAAGCCATGGTTCATCTTGAATGCATAGACCGCTGGCGAACATTGCCCTGAAGTATCGACCAAATGTGCCAGTTGCATTTTTTCGGC
Organism: Caulobacteraceae bacterium; assembly: GCA_044376615.1. Taxonomy (GTDB): domain Bacteria; phylum Pseudomonadota; class Alphaproteobacteria; order Caulobacterales; family Caulobacteraceae; genus CAISGS01. Next base: position 4,060 of record JBILKO010000105.1, on the reverse strand, counting down.
AGGGTTCAGGCTCGCGATGAAAAAATGATCCCGCAAGCCATAAACATAGTCAGGTGCAAACGCAGCCACCATTGCAGCAAAAACGCTGATTATAATGGCACTCCACGCGATCCTTGCCCGCAAACCTCCGATCATGCCAGGTCCAGTCGATAGCCTTCGCCGCGTATACTGGTGAGACATACCCCAGTGTCGGGCTGACGATTGATCTTCTGCCTTAGGCGGCTTATGTGGGGGTCGACCGATCGATCAAACGCTTCGTCGTGAAGCGCAATATCAACCATTTGGCCGCGCGTGATTAGTCGACCACCGCGGCTAACAAGCAGATGCAGCAGTTTGAACTCGGTCGGGGTCAGGTCAAGTGGGCGCGAACCGACGAACGCACAAAATGCTTCGATGTCGACCCTGATGTTACCGAAGGACAGCACGGATTGGTTCGTCTGACGTCGTTGCCGTCCGACGAGCACTTTGGCGCGCGCGACGACTTCCAGCGGGTTGAATGGCTTAACCACATAATCATCACATCCCAACCGGAACGCGGCCAACTTGTCGATGTCTTCTCCCAGCGCGCTCAAGATGATAATGCCAGGCTGGATTGCGGCGGCGCGAAGATCTGCAAGAACCGAAAGACCGTCGCGTCCAGGCAGGCGGAGGTCCAGGATGACGACATCCGGTCGCCACCAACGTGCAGTGTCGACTGCACGTTCGCCGTCACTGACGATCAGGCAATCGGCGCTTTCACGGCGAAGAAACGCATCAATGATTTGAGCAATTTCGGGCTCATCCTCAACAATGAGAATTTTTACGCTCGCAAGCGCCGAATTAGCTGTGCTGACTACCGCAGTCGTCATTTACCCACTCCTTCAGCACTCAGCCGGTTCCAGGTTTTATGCAAGTCCCCATAATTGTCCGAAGATAACGGTAATCTAGGCGGCTTTCGGTAACGGGAATCTTTTCACCAATTGCTAAATTTTTAAGGTGCTTTGCGACCAGCGCGCATTCGGTCGAGGCCGTCTATGATGTCACTATTGCGCGCCAACCAGCTGCGGCGCACGACCGCCGCAATATGTAGGAGCAACAGAAAAGCTAGGGCAAGGCCCCCGTATTTGTGGATAGGCCACAGCCATTCACCAGCCTTGATACTTTGCAAGGCGGCAGAGAGCGGTTCAAGGTTCGGCAAAGGAATGCCGAATGGCTTTGGTGCTTCCCCATAGGCAATCCAGCCTGCATATCCGGACAAAGGCATCATGATCGCCAGTCCATACAGGGCAAGATGCACGCTCCGCGCAGCAAAAATTTCCGTGCGCGTGCCTGCAATAGGCGGTTTGTTTGAACGCGCATTAACGATGATCCGCATTACCATGACACCGAGCGCGGTTACACCAAGTAGGACATGCACATCGGTCACCAAGTCTGCGGCCTTGCTGCGTTTTGCAACAAGTTCATAGGCAAGCGCGAGCCCGGCTAATACTGCGGGAAGTATCAGGGCCGCTGCAGTCCAGTGCATGATCCGCATCATTTTCGGATATCGTTCGGTCATAGGCTTCCACCTCCAAGATCAGTTTGGGGAGCTCGCTAAACTAGGAATTTTGCTACTTTATTGCGCAAGTGTTGCGGATTGATTGCCCAGGGCCAGAGCCATGCCCTGATCCATGACATCCCAACCTGCGCCGAACTGGTCCGCAATATCATGGCCCAGGCCGACAGCGTCATGGGCAAGCGCCTGGCCCAGATTGCGGGCTAGGGCGGGGGTTATCTAGCCTTCATCCAGCCCTTGTTCTTAAACAGGGTATAGACCGCCATGGCATGGCCGCGCCCCAGATCATAATCGGCCTTTAGCCAGTCGATGAATTGGGTCGCGGTTAGGGTCGGGGTGAGCAGGCCCTTTTGCTCGGCCGCCGCCTTAAACGCGTCCGGCGTCATGCCGGTCTTGGCCTCAATATTATCGATATAGGCTTGAAACGACATGGCATCCTCTGGGCTCCCCCATCAGGGGCTCGACCAGAGGCTCCATCACTAGACGGCGAAAGTCTAGACCCTTTGCACGTCTTGGATCTGTGTGGCCGCCTTAGCCGTCATGCGTCTCGAAATTATACTGCCAGATTTTGGCAGTAAGCTCTAATATGCCTCGACGGAGGCAGACGCGTGGCACGGTCGCAAAGATTGCTCGATTTGATCCAGGTATTACGCCGACACCGTTTGCCCGTTTCGGGTTCCGCACTGGCGCGCGAGCTAGGCGTGTCGCTGCGTACGCTTTATCGCGACATCAAGACCTTGCAGGCCCAAGGTGCCCATATCGATGGTGAGGCCGGGATTGGGTATGTCTTGCGCCCCGGTTTTATGCTGCCTCCATTGATGTTCAGCGAGGAAGAGATTGAGGCCCTGGTGCTCGGCTCGCGTTGGGTGTCGGAACAAGCCGACGGGTCGCTCGGCGCGGCGGCGCGAAATGCTCTGGCCAAGATCGGCGCTGTATTGCCTAAGGACTTAAGCGAGGGCCTATATAGCTCGGGACTTATGGTTGGTTCCGGCAAACCGGACGAAGCCCGCGATGGCGATCTGGCCTTGATCCGCGCTGCCATCCGCTCTGAGCAAAAGGTGCAAATCGCTTATGCTGCCGAAGACGGACGGTCGACCGAGCGTATAATCTGGCCCTTTGCCCTGGCCTTTTTTGACCGCGTGCGGGTTGTCGCCGCCTGGTGTGAGCTGCGGGAGGGATATCGCCATTTTCGGACCGATCGCATAACTGCTTTAGTACCCAGGCCTGAGCGCTTCCCCAGGCGGCGGGTGCCTCTATTGAAGGAATGGCGGCACTTAACAGGCGTTCGAGAACAGTGAGTGTTCCCAACGCTCCTGACATAAATTGACAGCATGACGCGATAGATGTTTCCCCGTCGCGCAGCATCCTGCAAGCGCCGACGAAGGAGACTGTCCATGCCCAATTTCGATTTTGTATTGCTCTATGTCGAAAACCCAGCCGCAAGCGCTCAGTTTTACAATGCGTTATTGGGCGTCCCTATCGTCGATCAGTCACCGAACTTCGCCATGCTGCCTTTGCGCGATGGCGTAATGCTCGGCCTTTGGGCGCGGGCAGATGTCGAGCCAGCGGCCTTAGGCGCGCCGGGCGGCTCAGAGGTGGCCTTCACGGTCGCCGATGCTGACGCGGTTCAGGACACGTATCAGGACTGGGCTAAACGCGGACTAAACATTGCCCAATTGCCGACAAAAATGGATTTCGGCACCACCTTTGTTGCCCTTGATCCTGACGGTCATCGGCTGCGCGTGTTTGCCCCTGGGGCATGATGATCGTTACAATCTAGGCCGGACGGGGTGGCGCAATGGCCATCCCGGACCCGGTAACAGCGTCCGTCTATCGGAGCGAATAAGCTTGGCGGCTTGCAACCTGGCCTCAGACACACGAAACTGTAATAGGACAAGCCTAGATTACCCGTCCCCGCTAAGGATGCGATCCCAACATGTCGGTACAGCAATTGATGGGCATCTTAGAAAAGCAAAAACTGGTCGGCGGCGTCGTGCATAACCAGATCATGCCTAGCCACCACCTGGTTGAGGCCCTGCTTAGCCAGCAGCAGGCGGTTGAGATCGATAAATTCATAGCCGCCAAGTCGCCGACCGAACTGGGTGAGATCCTCGATAGTATTGATGTATCGGCAGCCAAGCTGGTCTGGGAACACATACCAGAGGCGCGGGAAAACGACATCTTATGGGAAATCTCCGAAGCCCGGCGCGAGCTCTTGGCCGAGGGGCGCGAACCGGAGTTTCAAGGCAGCCGGGTCTGCGTCTTTGAGCTGGTCGATGGCAAATTACAGCAAGTGCCCCTGACCGGCCGCAAGGCTCTGAACCGTGTTCAACCGATCTGGGTCGATCTGGTCAATACTACCCGGGCCGAGCGCGACTTTGTCGGGGCGCATTATGGCGTTGCCTTGCCCGATCCGCTCGATGAAATGACCCTAGAAGTCAGTGCCCGCTTCTATATCGAGGATGATGGCGACATCCATATGCATTCCAACTTCCTCGATGAGGAGGATGGCGAGAGCAAGAATGT
>JBILKO010000028.1:0-26240 GCA_044376615.1 Caulobacteraceae bacterium | reverse complement strand
AATGCCGATACTCGCAGCCGCAGTGCGCGCGTCATGAATATCTTGGCCCGCGCAGCACGCGCCTTTTTTCTCGATCGTCGCGCCATGATCATAGAGCTGGAGCGTGACCCCAACGACGTCATAGCCTGCGGCCATCAGCAAGGCGGCTGTTACCGTAGAATCGACGCCGCCGGACATGGCCGCTACGATACGCGTACCGAGCGGAAGTCCAACAGACTGACGCACTGCTGCAATTGCGTCCGATGACACAGATCCTAACAAGGCCTGAAGAACCATAACCATAAATGACATCCAATCTGGATGTCTATCTAATGCCTATTGGCCGGTTTGCCGAGGCCCGACGACCGTTTAGCGTAGGAAGTTCAGCAAAGAAGAGGATTTAAGGGCATTAAAGACCTCAGCTGAAGCTTGAACTGCAGCCTGGGCGCGCTGAATCCTAGAAATTGCCTCGGCTTCATTCACATCCGAGATTTGCCCAATCACCCCATCATAAAAATCGCGTCGGTCGTTTTGGGTTTTCAGGTTGGATTGAACATTGGCATTGATAGCGCCATTGGCGGCTGTTTTATAGGTTATGTCCGCTCGAGCCGTTTCAAACACAGCGATCTGACTGGTCAGAAAAGTCGTTTGCGCGGGCGTAAGCGGGCTAGAAAAATCACCATTCGCAACCACGTAATCCTGAATATTCTTAAACGCAGTCATAACCTGGGTGCCAAGATCGCTCGCCAAAAATCCAGTCGTGATCGTCGAGCCGCCATCGAACTGGCTGGTTAAGGCAAGGTCGTCATTTTCAAAAACACTGGCAACCGTCACCGGGCCTAGGTCGGAAAGATTGCTTACATTCACGGCCTTCGTATCGAATTTCGACCCTGAAAACAGATACTTCCCCTCATGCTGGGCATTAAGCGCATCGACGACATTCGAAAATTGAATCTGCAATTCCTTTAGGACGGTTACACCAGATCCCAATGCCACCGCGTTAATAATAGCCTGCTTGGCCGCGCCCGCCGAGTCGCCGAGCTTTGTCATATAGAGGTCTTGCGAGTCCAGCTGACGACCAACATCTTCGAGCACCGAAATCGATGACTCGGTTTTGGCACGCGCCGAATTGGTAGCAGCAAGCGACTGGGCCTTAACCCCATACCCACTCAGATCTTGGGCAATCTTGCCCGAAGATACCTGATTTTGCGCTGTTACCTGATCGAACAGTTTGCCCATGATCGCAGTCGTAACCGTATCAAAACTGCGGGCAGTACCTATACGGACCATGACCTAGCCTCCAACTATGCTGAGGAGTATATCATATATGTCTCTCGCAGCCGTTACCAATCTTGCAGATGCATTATAGGACTGCTGATAGGTAGTGAGCTTGGCGAGTTCCTCGTCGCGATTAACGTCCTCCGCGGATGACCGACGATTTTCAATCTCAATAGCCACGGCATCGGCGCTAACCTGGGCGGCCTTGGCCAGACTTGAGCGTTGGGCTAAGGCACCTGCGACCTGTGCCGAATACTGCCCGACCGAAACTAGACCCCCTTGAATGTTTCCTGCGGGGTCAAATTGGGCCTTGTTGGCGCTAGAATTGGCCAAGGCCTGGGCACCGCTTCCGTCACCTATCTTTAGATTGGCTTGGCCCACTGGAGGAGCCAGGTCAAGCTTTGCCAAGGCAAGCTTGACCGGATTGGCCGCGATGTCGCTGCGAACGGAGAACCCGAAGAGGCGCGCACTGCGTTGGTCATCGCCAATGCCAAACAACTGGCTGATGGATGGTCCATTTGTAGCGGTCGTGGTCGTGTCGGCCAATACAGAGACGCTGACGGCAGAGTTTCCGATTGGCGTAAATTTTAGCCGCCCGACGGAGTCCAGCGAATAGGTACCGTATTTACCAACCCCCGTATTGGGGTCGTTCATGGCCGTGAGCAAATTGGCCATGGTCGTGCCTGCAGGCGTCGTAATATTGACATCCGCCAAGGCCTGGCCATTTGGGCCTGAAAGCCTCAGGCTCAAGACCTTGCCGGGTGTGAATCCTGGATCGCTAGCTGGCGTCAACCCGGTATCATAGGTGGAAATGCTGCTAGAGGTCACTAAGTCGTTTAGCCCGAAGAAATGACTAAAGCCCTTTCCTGCCTTTGATGAAGGCGTGGTGGCGTCATCGGCGATCGCAATACCTTTGCCGGTCGAGGCTGACAGGCTAAGCGCGCCGTTGGCAAAGCTAGCCGTTCCGTCAGCACCCAGAGCCCCATTCAAAACTGTCAGAAATGTGCTGGGAGTGAAGGTGGTTGGGGCACCGGCACCTACCGTGATTGTTCCCGCCGAAAAATCAACCTTGATAGACTTGGCGATGGTGTTGGTCGTGGAGTCCATAACAGCAATTGTCGTAGCGCCGGTGAATCCGGCAACATCCGTCGCCAGGTCCATCCCGGTATTGCGACCCGTCAGGGTCTGAGGGGCGGGCACTGCCGAGGAAGCATTGTGGGCGCGATTGAGTTCTTCGGTTACATGCGCAACCAACTCGCCCAATTGATTGGCGACAGCCGGTATTTCGGTATCGCGGAGCTGCAATAGGCCAATCATTTCGCCGCTCGTCATGCGGTCCCGAAGCGATTTAGCTGACCCGCCGGGTTCAGTGACGGTTACGTCGCCGAAGCCATTCCCGGTTGCAGAGTAAGATAGGGAGGCTGGTCCGTTCAAGCCAATCAGATTGATGGAGTCACCGCCAATTATATTGACCCCGCCCTGAAGCGCATCCGTCACGCGGATGTCCATCAAAGACGATAACTGTTTTATCAATACGCCTTGGGCATTCTGTGACCCACTAACGTCACTATTCGATGCCACCCCAGCGCGGATATCAACATTTAGACGATCGATGTCGGCGAGCAAACCGTTGATCTTATCAACATTGCTCTTAATTTGGGCATCCGCATCAGTCTGAATTTCCTTAAGGCCCGAATAGATCGAGCGACTGTCATTAAGGAAATTGGTTATATTAGTTATAGCCTGGGACTTCTTTAGTCCGTCAGCCGGACTGGCCGCCAAGGTATTAAAGGCGCTGTAAATGCCATCCAGCTTTTTAAAATAGTTATTGCCTGCTGTCGGATCACCAAACAGGGACTGGGCACGGTCGGTTAGCTCGGACACAATCCGCATTTTCGCGGAATCCGCAGCCGCACCATAGCCCGCGGCCTCCAAAAAAGCATTCGCGGCCCGGCGTATGCGCGCCACGTCCACACCGGCCCCGCCCCTGTTGGATACAAGCGCAGTTTGATCGGCGACTTTCCGGACATAGCCTGGCGTATACTCATTAGCGATATTGTCTGAAATGACCCGCATATTGGTCTGAGCCGTAGTCAGCCCCGATGTACCAATATTGAGTATGGAACTGATCGACATTAGCGTGACTCCCGAGGCTCGCTAGGCAACCAAGACGTGGTCGGCAAATTTTGCCGACTTGTAAGCGCGCGCTGAGCAGAGCCGCCCCTTGTTACATGATTTAACATTCTGATTAAACTCACCTTTCTGCGCCTCAACCAATGCGTACTGCGATTGGACCATCTGTGCCAAAAGGATCATGCAATTCCTGTGCCAGTCAAAGTGAGCCCCAAATACGCCTGAGCAACTGGAGAGGCCGGACAAGATTTGACCCTGCGGCTGGGTAGAAATGATCAGGTGGAAATTTCGGCAGCGCACTCAACACGCAGAGACAGCAAAATTTAATCAATGAAATCATCGTATTACGGACATTTCGCAAATTGGCCTAAACCTTGCTTGACCTAGTTCGACGACACTATCGATCCGTTTCTCGTCGCCGACCGTCAACCCTTGGCCAAGAGCCCGCTTACCGATGCAGACTGCCGCCAATATACTGAGTGCAATCACAGGTGCGCCGCCGAGCAATTTCGGTGGCAATACGGCGGGTGTGGTTGGCGCGACGGTTAACGGAACACTTGATGCCAATGAGGGCCAAAGCCAACCAAGTTTTGGCGACGTATTGGCAAATTCTGTAGCTGGCGAGGTTGCGCCTCCGCCCAGTCTACCTGCTCCAATCATGGTTCCCGTTAAGCCAAGCGCCAATCCGACCCATTTGACAGTAGTGCCAGCCACGCCTGCCGAACCAGGTCCCATTGGCTTATTCTTGGTCAACCCCTCTGCAACTACCCCACCGCTCCTAGAACCAACGTCGGGGCCTCAGAAAATCGTTGCCCCCGCCCCCGAAGAAGATCCCTCCGCCAGCCTCGTTGACTTCACCAAAGGCGTCGAGGGGCAAGATACCAGCCTAGCGACGCAGGCGCTGATTCTGCCGCTTCCTCTGCAAGTGTTGTCATCGCCTGCTCCGACCGAACCGCCCCCAGCGCTACCGACCACAGACCCGAAAGCTGGTTCTCAACCGACAAGTCCGGCAACGGCCATTGCCCCCGCTTCATTGAACACAGGTGCGCTTCCTACCGATCCCAAGTTGGCCATTGCCCAACCTTTCTCTCCAACCGGACAATTGCCTGACTCAAGTTCACCAAATGCCGAGCTAGCGACACCAACGCCCCAAGCAGTGCCGGTCTTTGACATGAATGCGCCTGAGCCAAAAGGTGCACCGGCTGCAGCAGCGCAAGCCAATCTTGCGCCCCAGCCGCCCGTTGCGCCAATGCCTGCAGTAGCGAAACCCGCAGAGGCCCAATTAGCCCAGGTCCTCTCTACGGCGCAACCTGCGCCGGATAACTCGCAGATTTCGACTGGGTTAAAACCTGCAGCTGCATCGCCGATGAACCCGCCCGAGCCTGCTCCGATTGCGTCGCAACCGTCAATAGCAGTGCCAACTAAAGTGCAAGACCCGGCAATTAAGAACCAAACCATAGACAAGACTGCTCAGATACAGGGTCACGACAAGGTTCAGGGGCAGGTTCATGTGCAGGGTCAGGGTCAGGTTCATGTGCAGGTGCAGGTGCAGGTGCAGGTGCAGGGTAAGCCCGAGACCCAGCCAGTCCAGCCCAGCTCCGAACTAGCTGGGCCCCAGACTCCTGACCAACCTGTTTCGCCCGCCAAGCCTGTTAGCTCGGCTCAGACTACGATCCCGGCTGACAAGCCTGATAACACAAACAGCTTGGCCGCCTTGGACTCGATAGAGTCTGAACTTGAATCGGTCGTTTCGGTTGCGCAGGCACCGAAAACACCATCTGCGCCGATCGCACCGACAGATAAGCCAAACACCGCAGTTGCCCCAACGCAAGCGCCACCGCCAGCCAGCCCAGCACTTCCAGACCAAATCCTGCCGAAAAATGCGGTTCAGACTGCCCAGCAAGATCAAGCGGAGGGAGGGCCTGCTCAGACTGCGGCGACCCCGTTAGGCACGCCGATCAAGGGCGCTGAAACCTTAAACCCTTCAGCCTCGCCATCACAACCGCCCACGCGTTCGGCACCAGCGCACTCAAGTTCGGAGCCCGCACCTTCCGTTGTTGCTGCTAATGCGTCAGCCTCACCAGGTGCTAACAGTCAATCCAATTCCGACCAGGCCGCGTCGGACTCGCCCACCGATCCGTCTGTATTTGGTGGTTCAATTAAACAGTCAGAGCTATCGCCCGCCGGAACACAGGCCGAAGCGGCTGAGACCCCAACGATTGCCCCTATTGCCCAATCCAATGCTGGGCCGACGACGGGTGCTAGCGTTCAAGTTGCGGCCAATGCCCAAACCGTGTCGCACCTTGCCTCTGAAATCGTTCGAAAATCCGATGGTAAGTCGGCCCAATTTGACATCAGCCTAATGCCAGAAGGCCTGGGCAAGGTTGATGTTCAAATATCGATCAATCAGCGCGGCGAAGTCACGGCCTCTATGGTGTTCGACACACCCCAGGCCGCAGCCGAACTGCGCGGCCGAGCCGCTGAGCTACAAAAAAGTCTCGAGCAGTCCGGTTTCCAAGTTTCCCAAGGTGGGCTGAGCTTTACTGACACCAGCGGTCAAGGCTTTAGCGCCGCGCAACAACAGGCGCAGCAGGATGATCGCCGCGCCGCTGCTCAGAACCGTTCCTTTGTCGCAGCCAATGATGCGGCCGATACGGTCGATCTGGCCGCCGCGAAGGCCTATGCAACAAACACTTCCCGCAATATCGATGTGAGGATCTAGACCATGGCTACTGGAACGACCCCGATCAGCGCCTCAGCGGCAACGACAACAATAACTAATAGTAGCGCCACCTTGGTGTCGAACTATCAGACCTTCCTGACACTATTGACGACCCAACTTAAGAACCAGGACCCTACCAAGCCTCTGGACAATAATGAGTTCACCCAGCAGTTAACTCAAATGACCGGGGTTGAACAGCAACTCCTGTCCAACCAACTGCTCACCACACTTGTCAATCAAAACTCAGGGTCAGTGACCAATGCGGTTGGATTGATTGGCAAGGTCGCCACTGTCAATACCAATTCCAACATGCTGACAGGCAGCAAGGCCGAATGGATCTATGACGCGATATCTGGAACCAAAAGTGCGACCATCCAGATCAAGGACAGTACCGGAAAGGTCGTCTATAGCGGCCCCGTGACAGATGTCTCTGCTGGCCGCCACACCTTTACCTGGAACGGCACCACTACGTCGGGATCCAGCCTTCCCGACGGCGGGCCCTATACCGCCATCATCACCACCAAAGACGCACAAGATAAGTCGGCAACCCTTACCCCAATTATCCAGGGCCTGGTAACGGGCGTTGAGTCCGTCAATGGCTCAATCCTGCTGTCACTTGGCAAGAACAAGGTGCCCTCTTCAGCCGTGATCGGGGTAACCAATCCAGCATAAATCTGTCTGCAGCGCGCAACCTTGCGCATCCGTTTCAACGCGTACTCAGTCTAGGACTTACAGAAGGAAATAAATCATGGGACTAAGCTCATCCCTGCTTATTGGCGTTTCAGGCCTGACCTCGAATGCTGAGGCAATGACGACGATCTCCAACAATATCGCCAATGTGAACACCACAGCCTATAAGCGGAACGCTGCGTCCTTCCAGCAATTGGTGGCCGGAAAGACTTTTGACGGATCAGCGGGCGTGTTCAATGGGACCGGCGTAGTCAATCGCACGCGGCAATATGTTTCGCAGGCCGGTACGCTTCAACGGACCAATCAACCCACCGATATCGCAGTTTCAGGGTCTGGATTTTTCGTCGTTGCAGACAAGAACAGTGGTCTGACGCCCACCGACGCCCGGTATTTCACTCGCCTTGGCGACTTCCAACCTGATCCATCCGGCTATTTGAAGAATAGCAATGGTCAGTACCTCTTAGGCTGGCCCCAAGATCCGCAGGGCAATATCGACTATGATGTCGCCGACCTGGGTAAGCTCGAGCCGATTAAGGTCACGGGCTTAAGCGGCGTCGCCATTAAGTCCACGACCTTGAGCATTGGTGCCAATCTAAACGACGCAACTGTTGCCTATTCGGGCACACCAGCCTACACAGCCGGTGCTCTTGCGTCCTATGTCGCGAATCCAACAACAGGTATAAAGCCAGACTTTCAGATTAGCATTCCCATTATTGACTCTAAAGGGAATACACGGACCTTAAACCTAGCCGTAATCAAAACCGGCCCCAATCTTTGGAAAGCAGAGCTCCTTGGCAAGGATACAGACCTTGCTGGCGATGTAAATGGCCTGATCTCGTCAGGCGATATCGCATTCACACCTGACGGCACGCTTGACCCCGCCTTAACGACCGTGTTTGGCCCAGCAGGCGCAACCCAGGTTACGATTGGCGCATCTGCAGCGACTACGGGCATCCGATGGGCCGCTGGTCTTGGGATCGAAGACCAGGTCCTCAATATTAATCTTGCCAAGGCACTTCGCCAAAACGCCGGACCAACCCAGGTCAATAACGTGACTTATGACGGTTCTTCGACCGGAAGCCTGCAAAACATCTCGATCAGTTCAGACGGGAAACTTTCGGCCGTGTTTGATAATGGCGCTGTGGTAGGTGTGGCCACAATCGCTGTGGCAACATTCAATAATCCCGATGGGTTGAGCGTCGCGACCGGTGGCTCCCTAAGCCAAACCATCAGCAGCGGTAGCTACAACCTAAAAATCCCTGGGCTAGGTGGCGCAGGATCTGTAGCTGGTCAACAGCTTGAGTCCTCAAACGTTGACCTCACCAGTGAGTTTACAGGGCTAATCACCACCCAGCGCGCCTATTCCGCCTCGTCGAAGATCATCACAACAACCGACCAAATGCTTGATGAGTTAATCAGTATTAAGAGGTAGATTTAGATCAACTTCATGGAGGTCCAGCATAATGGACCTCCGACCCTCTCATAATTCATAGTGATCGCACCTGAATTAGGAGAATTTTTACTATGTTACTTAAGCCGACATTATTTTCGAAGGTCTATGGTCCGACGCGATGTTGGTGATGAGAAAGGCTTGAAGCCATGTTACAACAACAACGCCTCAACAGTCGGGGCGAAAAATATGTAATCGGGCCGACCGGCGAAGCCTTGACTTTGTCTGACTTGCCGCCAAGCAATACCCGGCGTTGGGTTATCCGGCGCAAGGCCGAGGTCGTCGCTGCTGTACGCGGTGGTCTTATGACCTTTGAAGAGGCTTGCACCCGCTATCAATTGACCAATGAAGAGTTCACCAGCTGGCAGCACTCAATCGAAAGCCATGGGCTCGCGGGTCTGAGGACGACACGGATCCAGCAATACCGCTAAGCGCGGCTCAACACAAAAATTAAAGGCCGCATCCTCAAGGGTGCGGCCTTTTTCTATCCGGCTTTTGCTAAGGCAAAGTTCCGGCTCAAGACGGGCGTGACCACGCGCCAAGCCTTGGGTTGATCAAGCAGCGCCAAGACCACTGCATTATTGATGCCGTGCCCAGCCAGAACGCCCTCAAATCGCCCAAGAATTGGTGCGCCCAAAACATAGAGGTCGCCTATCGCATCCAAGGCCTTGTGCCGCACAAACTCATCGCGGCGGCGAAGCCCCTCGGGGTTAAGCACCCGGCCATTATCGATCACAATTGCATTTTCCATCGACCCACCTCGAGCGAGGCCGATTTGACGCAAGGCCTCAACCTCATGCAGGAAGCCAAAGGTTCGGCAATTAGCCAGCTCACGACGAAATGCGGTCTCATCCATCACAAAATCAACCCGCTGCCGACCGATCACGGCGCTGTCAAAGGCAATTTCAAAGGCCACTTCAAAGCCGTCAGCAGGCGTCAGGCGCGCCCGCCTATCACCTTGAACAACCTCTATCGGGGCGAGAATTTCGATGTATTGCCGTGGAGAATCCTGCGTCCGGCGGCCAGCGCGGTCTAGAACTTGAACAAACGGCTCGGCCGAGCCATCCATAATTGGGATTTCGGGGCCATCAAGCTCAACGACTAGATTATCAATACCCAGAGCACATAGCGCGGCCATCAAATGTTCAATGGTCGAAACGGTCACGCCCGCATCATTGCCAATCACAGTGCCAAGCTGGGTCTGCACCACGGCGCGACCTGAAAGGGCAACCCGATTATCACGGTCAGTAATGTCAGTACGCACATAGACAATACCCGCCCCCGGAGCAGCAGGACGCAAGGTCACGCGGACAAGTTGACCCGTATGCAGGCCCACGCCCGAAAAGGCAGCCGGGCTGGCCAGGGTATGCTCATAAAAGGCTGAATAACTCACGGCCCGACCTTTCGCAGACAATGCGCCCGTTCGGACACGACTTGTACTCCTGCGACTTAGGACGAATGCTGCCTAGCAGCAAAACAACTGCTGTTTCGAAATGTTACTTGGGTTCGGGCTGCGCGCCCAATCAAACCTAATTGGCGAGGCGGCGCAAGAAAGACGGAATCTCAAGATCATCGGTCGCGTTAGTCTCAAAATCGTCTTCAGCCTCAATGACCGGCTGAACCGCACTGGTGACCTTCATAACTGGAACAGGCGCGGGCTCCTCACCGATCGCGCTCATCTCGTGGCGCGGACGGCCACCGAACAGACCACGCCAGCCCGCTTTGGTTACGGTGGGTTGGGCGTCTACTGGCTTTGCGGGCATCCGGACTTCCCCTGTTCCCCGATCGGAAGCTCCGAAATCTGACCCCAATGGTCGAACCGATGGCTCAGGCCGGTAGGGTTCAGAAGGCTCTGCTGAGCTTGGCTGATACTGCGATTGACCGGGTTCAGCCGCGATGGCCTGATCGAACAGGTCTTGTTCACGGTCAAGGTCAGCCTGGGTCGCGTGTTCGTCTTTCATAGGTTCAGGCGCAGAAATGGGCGCTGCGAACACACTCGTGATTGGGTCTTGCACTGGCGCAGTAGCAGGCGGCGCTAATGGACGGCGGACCGGCTCTGAGCGCAGATTGGTAGCCGCGGCCCTAGGCTCGATCGCGGCAATAGACGCCCCATCCATACCCGTCGCAACAACGGAAACGCGAATACGGCCCTCAAGTGAGGGATCGAAGGCGGCGCCGAAAATGATATTGGCTTCTGGGTCAACCTGATCGGAAATCGCATTGGCGGCCTCATCGACCTCAAGCAAGGTCATATCCATACCGCCGGTTACATTAACCAGGACCGCCTTTGCGCCTTTGAGCGACACCTCGTCCAACAACGGGTTTGCGATTGCGTTCTGCGCCGCCATCATGGCGCGATCTTCGCCCGTCGCCTCGCCGGTTCCCATCATGGCCTTACCCATCTCGGTCATGACGGTGCGCACATCGGCAAAGTCCAGATTGATTAGACCCGGCAAGACCATCAGGTCCGTAATGGAACGTACGCCCGAATGGAGCACCTGATCCGCGAGGCCAAATGCCTCCGCAAATGTGGTTCTTTCGTTGGCGATGCGGAATAGGTTTTGGTTGGGAATTACGATCAAAGTGTCGACATGGCGCTGCAACTCCGCCACGCCAGCATCAGCCATGCGCATACGGTGACGCCCTTCAAACTGGAAGGGCTTGGTCACGACACCGACCGTCAATATGCCCCGTTCACGAGCGCATTTGGCGATGATCGGTGCGGCCCCAGTACCGGTCCCACCGCCCATACCTGCGGTGATAAAAACCATGTGCACACCGTCCAGGTGTTCATTGATTTCAGGAAAAGATTCCTCAGCGGCCGACATGCCAATTTCAGGATGAGCACCGGCACCTAGGCCCTGGGTTAGCTCTGCACCCAGCTGAATTCGGCGGTCCGTCTTGGAAAACGCCAATTGCTGGGCGTCGGTATTGGCGACAACAAATTCAACGCCCTTCAGGTCGGCCTCGATCATATTATTGACCGCATTGCCCCCTGCCCCGCCAATGCCAAACACGACAATACGTGGCTTCAGTTCTGTCGACCGAGGCACGGACAATTGGATAGCCATGGAGCCAAACCCTCTTCACCAACCCCGTCAATCTGGACAGCGGAGTTTACAATTGGACCGCAACAATGAGTCAACCAAGTCGCTTAACATACGATTAACCGTGAATAGCGAGTCGGCTATAGCCTAGGCAAATTATCAAAATCCAGCAACTCGGTCCGGCCATACCCACAAGATTTAGAGGCAGGTCTTGTGACACCGACGATCACAGATTGTCGCGAAGCCAAGCTGCAATCTTAGTTAAGGGACCTGCCGTTGGGTCAATCGGCTTAGCGGATTTGTGTGCGCCAGCCAGCGCCCGGCTGGACACAGCCTCTCTTGGACCAAAAGCGGCACGATGCAAAACGCCTGCCGCGGCACAAAAGGCTGGCCCTGAAGCGGAATCCGCAAGATGCGGTACGCGGCGTGGGCGGCCAAGCCGTACGGGGCGATCGAAAATACGAACAGCAACTTCGCGCACGCCGGCCAACTGGCTGGCGCCGCCCGTCAATACAATACCAGAGCCTGAATCGATGGAGATGTCGGACGCCTTGAGCCGCTCACGTAATAACTCGAGCGTCTCTTCAACCCTTGGCGCAATAATCCCCTTGAGCATGGAGCGCGGGGCAACCACGGGACCCGCGCCCGGATCATCACCGCGCGGCGGAGCCTCAATCATTTCGCGGTCTTCATTCGCACTGGCAATCGCCGAGCCGTGCAGGGTCTTGATCCGCTCAGCGCCGGCAATCGATGTAGAAAGTCCGCGGGCAATGTCATTGGTGACGTGAGAGCCGCCAACAGCTAGCGAGTCAACATGGATTAGCGAGCCATGGGCAAACACAGCGACTGAAGTCGATCCGCCGCCCATATCAATACACACGCAGCCCAGATCCATCTCGTCTTCTTCGAGTGCAGCGAGGGCGGTGGCGAAGGGCGAGGCGACAATTCCTTCGAAATGCAGATGCGCGCGCTCGACACAATGGCTCAAGACATTAAACGCGGTCTCGTCAATAGTGACGACCAGGAGCTCAAGACCAAGAATCCGGCCGGTCATAAGACGTGGGTCGCGAATACTGCGTAAGGTGTCCACCGACCAGCCAATCGGCAATAGGTGGATCGGCCGACGACCAAAGAAGCGAACTTGAGCGAGGGCTGAGTTTATCGCACGCGACAAGTCATTGTCCGAGATCGGCCGCGCGCCAAGCGACACCTGGGTGCGGATCCTATGGCTGGCAAGCTGACCGCCAGCCGTGGTGACGGTTACGCCCTGGATGCTCTGGCCAGCCATGGTTTCGGCGCGCTCGACCGCCTGGGCAATCGACTGAGAGGCCTCATCGAGGTTGATAATCGACCCGGCGCGAACGCCGCGCGACTGAACATGGCCAACGCCGACGGTTTGCAAGGTGCGATCTTCGCGGCGGACCCCATCGGCCTTCATGATAAAGCAGGTGACTTTAGACGCGCCAAGATCGACCGCCGCCACAAGGGGCTGACGGTTGGTGAGGCCTTTCAACCCCTCCTTAGCTAGACGCCGATCTTCTAATCGCGACATTCTGTCGAATTCCTGCTTCTTTGACTTCACGCGCCACCTGGGGGAATAGGATTACCCCCATCATAGCGCGGCCTAACCACCAACATGGTTGGATCTCTTAGGTCCAACCTGGCCAATCCCAGTTCCAAAACGCGTGAGCTTGCATCCAGCCGGTCCAGTTGGGCAAGAGCCTGAGCTTCACCGGAAGCGGGTAGCTGAACTAGACTACCATCTTTTAACCGCAAGTCCCAGCGGCGTCGATCGACGCGCACCATCGCCACAAGGCGGCTGGCAAGACGCGGCCGCGCCATAATCAGAGGAACGAGACTAGGTGCGGCGAGATCAGCACCGTCGCCGACCACCAAGGGCAAATTACCAAACCCAGCCGCGTTTGCCTCAAAAATAATCTTGCCTTGGGCGTCGATAACGCGGTTTACGCCCTGATATTGCCAAACCGCCAGCCTCGGTCGCTCAACAACCGATATAACCACCGTATCGGGCAATAGCCGAACAATCTTGACCTGACTGACCCAGCCAACCTTCTCGACCGATTGCCGCACAGCGGCGAGATCGAGGCCCAGTATGGGTTGGCCAGGGGTTAGCATACTGGCGCGCAATATATCCTGTTGCGACGGCGGCGATGCGCCCACGACGTGAATTTGGGCAAGTTTATAGCCCGATGCGGCAGCTTGATTAACAAAGGTCTGCTGGACCGCCTGCACCATTTTTTGCGGACGATCGCCGGTGACTGCGACCAAAAGCACCGCCGCTGCGATCACGCCAAGAGCAATACCAAGCGCGGGAACTGTTGAAATACCGGTATCGCGCGCAGCCGCCAGCTTTCCGGCGCGTTTGGCCTGAGGTGCCACGCCTCGGGTGCTAGGCTTGGCCGAAGAGGGCGGGATCTTGGCATTGGGTTTGGCGATTTTCGCCCTACCCTGCCCCTCCCGAACGCCCGTCGCCATCAGCCTGCTCCACAATCCATAGAATTAAGTCGTCAAAGCCAATGCCCATATGCGCCGCCTGCTCGGGGGCGAGCGAGGTTGGGGTCATGCCGGGCTGGGTGTTCACTTCTAGTAAGACCAAAACATTATTAACGTTATCATAACGGAAGTCGCTTCGGGTCAGGCCATGACAGCCCAAGGCCTTGTGCGCCGCCTCAGCCATGCGCAGGGCTTGGTCAAACGCCGCCTTAGGCATCTGGGCCGGAACCTGATGGATCGAGCCGCCCTCGCTGTATTTGGCGTCATAGTCGTAAAAGCCGGTCTGGGATATGATGTCCGTAACCGTCAAGGCGCGGTCGCCCATGACGGCAACGGCCAATTCCTGGCCGGCAATATAAGGCTCAACCATAACCTCATCACCAAAATGCCAGTCTGGCGCGACAACGGCCTGGGGCGGGCTATTGGCGCCCTCAAACACCAAAAACACGCCGACTGACGAGCCTTCGGCATTGGGTTTGACGACATACGGGGGGGGCATGACATGGGCCTTGGCCACCTCAATACGGTTATAGAGCCCGCCGCCCGGGACGGTGACGCCAGCCGCCGCCAAAACCGCCTTGGCCTTGGCCTTATCCATGGCCAGGGCTGAGGCCAGAACGCCAGAGTGAGTATAGGCAAGGCCAAGGGTTTCTAACACCCCCTGGACACAGCCATCCTCGCCCCAGGCTCCGTGCAAAGCATTGAACACCAGATCGGGCTTTAACGCAGACAAGACCTGAGCCACGTCCCGCCCAGCATCAATCCGGGCAACCGTGGCTCCAAGCCGCTCAAGCGCATCGGCGCATTCCCGCCCCGAAACCAGCGACACCTCGCGCTCGGCCGAAAGCCCGCCCATAAGCACCGCAACATGGCGTCCGGATAAGGGCAGACTCATAAACAAGGCTCCAACGCGAAGAGTCTGGGTTTCATTTGGCCGCGGCACGGAAATTGGCGGCGCTATCGGCGACCATCCAGACAAAGGCCGACCAGACGGCAACATTTTGATCCAGCTCGCTGGCCTTGACCTTATCGAGCGAATCATCAGCCGTATGATGCCAGTCGAAATAGTCCAGGCCGTTCTGGCGCAGGCTGGCGACTGGCATACCCAGGGCGGCCATCTCCTCATTGTCGGCGCCGCCATTGACCGCGTCCTGACGATCATAAATGACCCCCGCCGGTCCAAGGGCCCGCATCAGGGCCTCGACAAACCCATCCCCGCCCTTGACCTTGGGCAGGCTGATTTTCAGAACCGGCCCCGCGCCAAAATCGCTCTCGCTGCCGATAACATGATTGGCAACTTCGGCTCCGTGGACCTTGGCAAAGGCCTCGCCCGCCTTGCCGATTTCCTCGGCGCCCCAAAGCACGACTCGCACGGTACGGCGCGGGCGTACAGGTTGGTCCAGGATAAGCTTTCCGGCCGCCATGGTGATGGCGACGCCAGCGCCATCATCGACCGCACCGGTGCCCAGATCCCAGGAATCCAGATGGCCGCCGATTACAATGACCTCTTGCGGGGCTTCACGGCCCGTAATCTCACCGACGACTGTACGGGCCTCTAGGTCGGGGCCAAAGGTCGGAGTCACAACCATCTTGACGGTCACCGGCACACCGCGCACGGCCATGCGCTCAAGCAGGTCAGCATCGGGATTAGACAGGGCCGCCGCCGGAATCTTGGCCACGGCCGGGTCATAGGTCATGGTTCCGGTGTGTGGGACACGGTGATTATCAGTGCCCAGCGAGCGCAACATATAGCCCACCGCGCCGCGCTTTGCCGCCTCCGATGCCCCCGTGCCGCGAATGCGATAACCAGCGCCATACCCTGCCCCATCCTGAGCCCGAACAATCGGCTCAGTGACCACGGCAATCTTACCAGTTAGGGACCCTGGAGCCTGGGCGAGCAGGTCGTCATAGCGCTTGAACAAGGCGATGGGCGCGCTCAAACCGGCCGCAGGCGTTGCGACCGACCCACCCAAGGCGGTGATGACCAGTTTTTGCGGATAGGGGGCTGTGACCTCGGCGGTTTCCGCACCGCGCTTCCAGCCTGGTACCTTAAAACTCTCAACCGTGACCTTGTCATAGCCCAACGCCTTCATCCGCGCCACGCCCCAATCGGCGGCCCGCAATAAGGCTGGGCTACCAGCAGGCCGCGCACCGATTTCGGTGGTTAGGGATTCCAGAATATCATAGGCGATCGAGCCCTTGAGGGCCTTGTCCCGCAACTGGCTGGCGACAGCCTCTTGCTTGGCGAATGGGGCATCCGCAGCCTGGGCGAACGACGCGGCGCATATTAGGCCCACGGCTAGCGCGATAGACTTGGTCAGCATGGTCTTTGTTCCCGTCATGTCGCCGTGTCCTTACGGCCGATACGTTTAATTTCCCAGTCCAGCTGGACACCCGTCTTAGATAAAACATCGGCCCGCACTGCCTCACCCAGTCCCTCAAGGTCAGCCGCCGTCGCAGTGCCAGAATTGATCAGAAAATTGGCATGCAGGGGCGAGAACATGGCACCGCCGTGCGGCTTGCCGCGCCATCCGGCCTGATCGACCAGCTTCCAGGCGCTGTGCCCCTCAGGGTTTTTAAACGTTGAGCCGCCAGTTTTTTCGCGGATCGGCTGGCTTTGCTCGCGCTGCTCAGTAATCGCGTCCATCCGCGCCAGGACCGCCTCAGGCACGTCCGGCCTGCCCTCGAACAGGGCGCCGGTAAAGATCAGGTCGCCGCCGCGGGCCGCAGCGCTGCGCCGATAGGAAAACCCCATGTCCTGGTTGCTCAAGGTCACGGGCTCGCCTGCGCGGTTAAGGGCATAGGCCTCGACCAGCACATCCTTAGTCTCAGAGCCGTAGCACCCGGCATTCATCATACAGGCTCCGCCGATCGCCCCTGGCACGCCGCGGAAAAATTCAAGGCCCGCAATCCCGGCCTGTGCCGCCGCCTTGGCCAGGCTAGCATCAAGCACCCCGGCGCCAGCATAGATTCGGTTAGGGCAACGTGGCTCGATGGTCGCAAACCCCTTGCCGAGCCGAATGACGACCCCTTCGACGCCGCCGTCGCGGACCAGAAGATTGGAACCAACTCCAATCGCCATAACTGGAACCGACTGGTCCAGGGCCTTCAAAAAGGTGGCCAGATCATCGGTGTCTTCCGGCAAAAACAGAACATCAGCCGGGCCACCGACCCTAAGCCAGGTATAGGGGGCCAAGGGCTCATTAAACGCTATTCGCCCGCGCACGGCGGGCAGGTGGTCAAGCCAGGTCATAAGGGTTGCTCACGCCAGGGCTTCCAACTGACCAGGCAGGGCATAGGCCCAGCTTGTAATATCTCCAGCGCCCAAAAGCACCACGAGGTCACCAGACACCGTTTCCTTGGCGACCAGGCCAGCTAGGTCAGCGGGGTTAGACAGGGCCAAAACCTTGCGGTGACCATAGCGGCGCAGGCCCTCGACCAGGGCGTCGCGATCAATGCCGGCAATGGGCGCTTCGCCCGCCGTATATACATCCGCGACAATCACCACATCGGCATCGTTGAAACAGCTACAGAAATCGGCAAACAGGTCACGCAGGCGTGTATAGCGGTGCGGCTGGACCACGGCGACGACCTTACCCAGGCTGACCGCACGGGCCGCCTTGAGCACGGAGGAAATCTCGACCGGGTGGTGGCCATAATCATCGATCACCCGAACGCCCTTGGCCACGCCCGTGGTCGTAAACCGCCGCTTGACCCCGCCAAAGCCTGTCAGGCCCGCGCGAATGGCTTCGTCACTGACCCCTAACTCACGCGCCACGGCAATAGCTGCCAAGGCATTGGCGACATTGTGGTCGCCCGCCATGGGCAGGTGCAGATCAATCAGGCTTGTGGACGCGCCATTGCGAGGCGAGAACTTGACGTCAAAGCGCGCGCCTTCAGGGCCCATAGTAACATTGGTTGCCCGCACCTCGGCCTGGGGATTGACCCCATAGGTGACCAGCCGCCGGTTTTCGACACGCGAGGCCAGGGCCTGGACCTCGGGATGATCCAGACAAATGGCGGCAAAGCCATAAAACGGGATGTTTTCAACAAAATCCTCGAAGGCTTTTTTGACCGCATCGAAATCGCCGTAATGGTCCAGGTGCTCGGGATCGATATTGGTGACCACGGCCACGGTGGATTTCAGCTTTAGGAAGGTGCCGTCGCTTTCGTCCGCCTCAACGACGATCCAGTCGCCCTCGCCGACCTTGGCATTGGTGCCATAGGCATTGATGATGCCGCCATTGACGACGGTGGGGTCTAGGCCGCCCGCATCCAGCAAGGCCGCGATCATGGACGTGGTTGTGGTCTTGCCATGGGTACCACCGACGGCAACCGAG
Organism: Caulobacteraceae bacterium; assembly: GCA_044376615.1. Taxonomy (GTDB): domain Bacteria; phylum Pseudomonadota; class Alphaproteobacteria; order Caulobacterales; family Caulobacteraceae; genus CAISGS01. The sequence goes on along the minus strand of JBILKO010000028.1, from coordinate 8,087 downwards.
AATTGCAGCCGCATCAACTCGGCCAACATTTCGGCGCGGCGCACTAGGGGCAGGCGTTTGGTGCGGCCTGCCACCATTTCAGGATTATCGGCCTTGACCGCAGTGGAATAGACCACGGCCGATGCGCCTTCGACATGGGCCGCATCATGGCCAATAAAGATCTTGGCACCGAGCTTTTCCAATCGCTCGGTATTGGCGCTGGCCTTGGCGTCGGAGCCTTGAACCACATAGCCAATCCGCAACATGATCTCGGCAATGCCGCTCATGCCAATGCCGCCTATGCCAATAAAATGCACGGGGCCGAGCGCGAAGGGGACGGGGCGACTATTCATAGGGTCCATCGGTAAATGATTTGCGACGGTGGTCAAACCACGCGCAGGCAATTTAGGCAAATCGGCACGAGTTTAGACGTCGGATTGGATTTTGGCCGTCCGCTCGACAAGATCACCCAGACGCTCGGCCGCGTCGGGTCTTGCCACGCTATGCGCCGCTTGGGCCATACGGCTGAGGCCAGAACCGTCGGCTAAAACGCCTCGCAAGGCATCTGCCATAGCGTCGACCGTCAAATCGTCTTCTTTCAGGACTAGGGCCGCGCCAACATCGCTGAGCAGCCGGGCATTAAAGGTCTGGTGGTCATCCATGGCGATCTTAAGCGGGATCAGAATCGAGGGCTTACCCGCTACGGCCAGCTCGCTGACCGTCGAGGCCCCGGCCCGGCCAATGACCAGATGTGCAGCGGCCAGGCGTCCGGCCATGTCGCGAAAAAAGGGCGCAATCTCGGCCTCAACCAGGGCATCCGCATAGGCCTTGCGGGCACCATCCATTGACTCAGGACGGGTCTGTTGCTGGATGTTTAGCCTGAGGCGCAAATCCTCTGGCAAGCGCTGGATCGCGGCTGGGATCAGCTCGGACAAGAGCCGCGCACCCTGGCTGCCGCCAGTGATCAGCAGATTTGTCTTGCCGGTTGGCGTCACATAGTCAGCCTTGGCCAAGGCCTGGATTTCCGGGCGCACGGGGTTGCCGACAATCACGGCGCGGGCTTGAACCTTGGGCGCGGCCTTTTCTAGCAAGGGAAAGGCACTGGCAATAGAATCGACGCGCGGGGCCAGCAGGCGGTTTACCCGGCCCAGAACAGCATTTTGCTCATGGATCATGGTCGCCCGCCGGGCCGACAAGGCGGCGAGCAAGGCGGGCAAGGAGGGATAGCCGCCAAAGCCGATGACAATCGCCGGATCGATCACCTTAAACGCGGCCCTCGCCTGAACGACGCCGCGCAATACTCGCACCCCGGCCCCGGCCATACCGATCGGGTCGCCTGGACGATAGGTCGCCGCTGATAGTGCGATACGCTTTTCCGCCGGAAACTTGTCCGCAAAGGCCGCGCCACGGTCGTCGGTCGCCAGAACGACCCGCCAGCCCCGCGTGTTCAGCACCTCCGCCAAGGCCTGGGCAGGAAACATGTGGCCACCGGTCCCGCCAGCGGCAATGACGGCAATCTTCCTCATGTTGCGGGGGATCTTTGGTCGAGCGCCTGTGAGGGGTCTTGGCCTTGGGCATAGGCCCCAGGCCTGCGCCGCGTTAGTGCCAAGGCCAACCCCACGGTTAAGGCCATGCCAAACATGCTGGAACCGCCATAGGACAGGAAGGGCAAGGTCATGCCCTTGGTCGGAATCAGGTTCAGATTAACCGCCACATTAATAACGGCTTGTTCGCCAAGCAGAACAAACAGCCCGGCCGCGGCGGCCTGTTCAAACGGATCCGACAGTTTCATAGCCCGGAAAAGGCCCCGCAGCACGATCACTGAGAACAACCCAATCAGCAAAAGCGAAAAGACTAGCCCGTATTCTTCTGCCGCGACGGAATAGATGAAATCGGTATGCAAATCGGGCACATGCCGCTTCATGACGCCTTCGCCTGGGCCACGACCGAATAGGCCACCATTGGCGATTGCCTCCATGGCCCGGTCCACCTGATGGGTATCAGCACTGCCAGGATTAAGGAACCGGTCGACCCGGCTGGCGACATGGCCAAAGATAAAATAGGTGCTACCGAGCAACGGAATACCGACCAAGGCCACGAGCAAGATCCATGTTAAGGGCATGCCGGCGATCCAGAATACGGCCGCAAAGGCCGTGGTGATTAATATGGTCTGACCTACATCAGGCTGGATCAGCAGCAAAATTGCTGACAAGAACAAAAGCCCAAACGCGATCGAAACGCCGGGAACGCCCTGGCCCTTTTGCCCCTCAGCAAACATCCAGGCCGCCAAAACGATCAGGCTCGGCTTCATCAGTTCGGACGGCTGCAGTGAAAACCCGCCGAGCTGAAGCCAACGCGTCGCGCCCTTTGCGGTATGACCTAAGAACGGCAGGGCCATCATGATCAGGACCGAAACCAGATAGATTACAAAGCAGGCCCGCTTAACCCCGCGTGGCGACAGGGTTGAAACACCCAACATGATGACCGCGCCCATGCTGGCAAACACAGCTTGGCGCAGCGCAAAATGGAACGGATCACCAATGTTCATCCGCCCGGCTGCTGCGGGACTAGAAGTAAAGGACAATAAAACGCCTATAACTATCAGAACCGATGCCGCGCCCAAAAGCCATCGATCCGTCGTCCACCACCAATTGGCAACGGCCGAGCGATCATCGCGGGAAAAGGCATGGTATTGGCTGGGTGCGGTCATGGCCTAGTCCTTCACCCTTCAGGCCACAGCATCGTTTGGAGCGAGCGCAAGCAGGCCTTGAACTGCCTCGCGGAACGCCTCGCCGCGAACTTCAAAATCTGGGAATTGATCAAAGGAAGCGCAGGCTGGAGACAAAAGCACCAGGGCGTCGGTTCGGCCCTGTTTGGCTTCTGCCGCCGCATCGACAAAGGCCGCCGCCGTGGCATCGGCCAGGCTGTCATAGAGACCGTAAGGGACCTTGCCGTCGAGCGTCTTGGCAAACGCCTCAGCGGCTTCACCGATCAGATAGGCCTTAGCGACCTTATCAAACAGGTCGCCTAGGGGCTCGATACCGCCAGACTTGGGCACGCCTCCGGCGATCCAGTGCATGCGCGGGTAACTGCTCAGGGCCTGACGGGCCGCATCGGCATTGGTCGCCTTGGAGTCATTGACCAGCCGCACCCGACCAATAATGGCCACCGTCTCCATGCGATGGGCCAGGCCTGGGAAGGATAATAAGCCATTGGCCGCGTCTTCTTGCGATAAGCCTAGCGCCCGCACAGCGGCATAGGCCGCCGCCGCATTTTGCCAGTTGTGGCGGCCCGGTAGGGAGCGCGCCAAGTTAAGGTCCGCAACCTCAATCACCCGATCGCCCGTGCCGTCGTAAAGAACGCCCTGCAGGACATAGACACCTCGGCCCATGGACCGGCCAGCCGAGATTGGGCGAATGGTCCGCTTATTGGCGGCTGTGATTTCGGTACAGATGCGTTGGCACCAGGCGTCGTCGACCCCGACCACGGCCGTGTCACCGACGCCCTGGTTCAAAAGGATCCTGCGCTTGGCAGCGACATAGCCATCCATGCCGCCATGGCGATCAAGATGGTCGGGCGTAATGTTCAAAAGCACTGAGACATTGGGCTTAAGACTCTTGGTCAGGTCCAGCTGATAGGACGAAACCTCAAGCACATAGACCGCGCCGCCATGCATATCGTCGAGCCCCAGGACTCCAAAGCCGATATTGCCGCCAATGCGTGTGTCCTTGCCTGCCATGGCGCAGATATGGCCGATCAGGGCGGTCGTGGTGGACTTGCCGTTCGTGCCCGTAATCGCGACGATCTTGGGCCGCTTATGGTCGGGTGCCGCATTTACCGTCCGGGCAAAAAGCTCAATATCGCCTAGGATCTCGACCCCGGCAGCCTGGGCCTTCTCTACGGTCCAATGCGGACGGGGATGGGTGAGCGGTACGCCAGGCGACTGCATCAGGGCATCGAAGTGGCTCCAATCAGCCGTATTGAGGTCGACCAGATCAAACCCTTCGGCTGCTGCCGCCTCGCGCGCTGCAGGCTTTTCATCCCAAAGCGCGACTCGTGCACCGCCAGCCATCAGGGCACGGGCAGCGGTCAGCCCGGTCCGGCCAAGGCCGAATACCGCAACCGTCTTGCCGTCAAAGCCTGTGACCGGGATCACGATACTGCCCCTATCTGAGTTTCAACGTGGCTAGCCCGATCAGGGCCAACACGACACTAATGATCCAAAACCGGATCACCACGGTGGATTCAGCCCAACCCAGCTTTTCGAAATGATGATGGATGGGGGCCATGCGAAAGACGCGTTTGCCCGTCAACTTGAACGAGGCCACCTGCACCATGACCGAAACGGCCTCGAGCACGAACAGGCCGCCAATAATCGCCAGCACGATCTCATGCTTGGTCGCTACGGCCACCGTGCCCAGAGCGCCGCCTAGGGCCAGTGAGCCTGTGTCGCCCATAAAGATCTTGGCCGGCGGCGCATTATACCAAAGAAAGCCCAGGCCTGCCCCAATCATGGCGCCGCAAAAGACCGCGATCTCTCCAACGCCAGGGACAAAGTGCAGCTGCAAATACTGGGCAAAAACATAATTGCCGACCAGATAGGCGATCAAGCCAAAGGCGGCCGAGGCAATCATGACCGGCACAATCGCTAGGCCATCGAGGCCATCGGTCAGATTGACCGCATTCGAGGCCCCGACAATCACAAAAGCTGCGAACGCCATATAGACCCAACCAAGGTCAATTAGAAGACGCTTAAAGATTGGAAAGGCGACCGAGGTCGAGAGGCCAGGTGCCTCAAGCGGCCGGTCGCCAAACTGGATCAGGATAAAGACTGCGGCCAGGGTCAGGGCGAACTGAAAAACGAGCTTCATCGGGCCGGACACCCCGGCTGTGGTCTGTTTGGTCACCTTGGCATAGTCATCCAAAAAGCCGAGCAACCCAAAACCGGTAGTCACCATCAAGACGACCCAGACATGGACATTGCTCAAATCGGCCCAAAGCAGGGTTGAAACGACCAGCCCGGCCAAGATCATAAAGCCGCCCATGGTGGGGGTTCCGGCCTTTTCGACCACATGGCGGGCAATGCCATCGGTACGGATCGGCTGCCCCTTGCCCTGGCGCGCCCGCATCCAGCGGATGAACCGCGAGCCCATGGCTATAGTGATAATCTGAGCCGTGAATATGGCCATTCCAGTACGGAAAGTCAGGTATTTCATGAGGTTAAGGATCGGAATATGCGACTTATATTCCGCCAGTCGCTCATATAACAAATACAGCATCAGACCTGCCCCCCGACATCCATTGCCATAATCGCCGCCGCAATCTGCGAGGCTTTCGACCCGTTTGAACCCTTGACCATGACAAGATCGCCCGCCGTAACCGCCGATAGGACCTGATCGACTAATCGGCCAGCATCAGGGGCGTAGCCGCCTCTTTGAGTCGGGGCTAGGGCTTCCCATAAAGATTTCATTAAGGGTCCACAGCAAAATACTAGATCGACTCCGGCCTGGGTCACCGCCTCTGAAACCTGGGCGTGAAGCGCAGGTCCTGCCTCGCCCAGCTCGAGCATATCGGTCAGGACGGCGATCTTTCGGCCATTGGCCTGCCGTGCCCCGAGGGTCTTGAGCGCAGCGGCCATGGAGACGGGATTGGCATTATAGCTTTCGTCAATCAGACTAAGGCTGCCGCCCGCCAGTCGAATGGTCCGCTCGGCACCTCTACCCGCTAAGGGCCCAAACTGGCCGAGTGCGTCGATCGCCAAGGCCTGGTCTAGGCCCAGGGCTTCGAGCATTAGAATGGCTGCAAGGCTATTATGGCCCCAGTGATCGCCGACCTGGAGGATCGGAAACTGCACCGTCTTGCCATGGATAATCGCCTTGACCTTTGATCCATTACTGCTGGACTGGATATCAACAAGCTGAGCGGCATTGCGGCCAGCCGCGCCAAAACTGCGAATTTCAGCACCAACGGCCTTTGCGGCCTCAGCCAAGGTTCCAAACCAGCGATTATCGGCGTTTAAAATGGCAATGCCGCCAGGCTCCAGACCAGCAAAGATCTCGGCCTTGGCTCTGGCCACCCCGGCCTCCCCATCAGCGAAGTTTTCTATATGGACCGGGCCGACCGTCGTGATGCAGACCACATGTGGAGCGACCATCCGGCTTAGGGGTTCGATTTCGCCGGCATGGTTCATGCCCAGCTCAAACACAGCCCGTTGTGTATCGGCGGGCATGCGCGCAAGCGTGAGCGGCACACCAATATGATTATTGAAAGACTTAACCGAGCAATGGCCATGCCCCGCTATAGCCAGGCCCGTTGCCACAGCCTGGGTCAAGCTGGTCTTGCCGACCGAGCCAGTAATCGCACCCCGGCGTGCGGCGCCAGCGCGTTTGCGAGCAAAGATGCCCATCAGTTCCAGACCGACCAGGACCTCTGGCACGCGCACTGCGGGACCTGAAACCGGTTGGCTAACAAGGGCGCCAGCCGCCCCGTTGGTCATGGCCTGATCGATAAAATCATGGCCATCCCGCACGCCGGATAGGGCTATAAACAGATCCCCGGACGCCAGCTCGCGTGTATCGATCGCAAGGCCTTCAGCGCTAAAATCGGGGCCCAGACCAAGGCCGCCGGTCGCGGCAATCATCTCATCGCGCGTCCAGAGCGGCCGGGTCATGCCGATGCCTCCAGCCCCAAGGCAGTAGCCGTTTCGTGAACATCATCAAAGGGATGCACGGTTCCGGCAATGGTTTGACCCTGCTCATGACCCTTGCCCGCGACCACCAATACGTCACCTGAGGTTAAGAGAGTGGCCGCATGACCGATTGCCGCGCGTCGATCGCCTATATCCAGCGCGCGTGGAGCATCGGCGAGAATAGCGGCGCGGATAGACGCTGGGTCTTCTGAGCGCGGATTGTCATCGGTCACAATGGCAATATCCGCCAGCCGCGCCGCAATCGCGCCCATTTGCGGTCGCTTGCCCCGATCGCGATCCCCGCCAGCGCCAAACACCACGATCAAACGGCCTTGGGTATGGGGCCTTAAGGCGGCGAGCACAGTCTCCAAGCCATCGGGCGTATGGGCGTAATCGACATAGGCCTCACCGCCGCGTGGCCCGGTGCCGACCCTCTGCAAACGCCCAGGCGCGCCCTTGAGTTTGCTTAGGGCCGCGAGGACCGCGCCTGTATCCTCACCGGCCGCAATACACAGGCCAGCTGCGGCCAAGGCATTGGCAGCTTGAAAAGCACCTGCCAGCGGCAGGTCTAACTTGGCCTCACCGCCTGCATAGCCAATGACCAGGCGCTGACCCGACGGCAAAAGCTCACGCGATTTCAAGGTCAAGGACTGGCCGCGCTCACCAACCGACAAGACGGTCTGACCGGCCATGACGGCGGTCGCGGCAAATGTGCCAAAGGCGTCGCTGTCGGCATTTAGCACAGCGGTGGCACCGCGCGGCAAAAGGGTGTCGAACAGCCTTTGCTTGGCACGGCCATAGCTGGCCATATCGCCGTGATAGTCCAGATGATCCTGGGTCAGATTCAAAAAGGCAGCGGCGGTGAGATCGACACCGTCTAGACGGCGCTGATCTATGCCATGCGACGACGCTTCAAGCGCCAGATGGGTCACGCCCATATCGGCCAGGCGGGCCATCATCTCAGCAAGATCGGCCGCATCGGGCGTGGTCAAACCGGGCGGAGTGAGCTGCTGACCCATAGCAGTGACGCCGAGCGTGCCCATGCTGGCCGCCTTATGGCCAAGGGCTTCAAAAATCTGCCGACAGAAGGTAGCGACTGAGGTCTTGCCATTGGTTCCCGTCACGGCCACGCAGACCTGAGGTTGGCGGTTACATAAGGCCTTGGAGGCCAGGGCATAGGCACGGCGTGGGTCGGTGACGCGAACAACCGGCACACTTTGATCGGGCGTATCGAGACTGCCCAAGATAGCTGCAGCGCCGGCGTCAACTGCCGCCGGAATAAAGCTCGCGCCGTCGACCTTGGTGCCAGGTAGGGCAGCAAATAGGACGCCGGGTCCGGCTTTGCGACTATCGGCGGTTACTACATTGATCAACGGGTCCACGCTCAGGTCTTTGTGGACCAGACTGGAAAGCGGACGGT
>JBILKO010000102.1:0-9431 GCA_044376615.1 Caulobacteraceae bacterium | reverse complement strand
TTCCCCGCCAACTGCCCAGGCGCACCAGTTCTCGTACGGCATGGGCATAGGTCACAGTCTTGCCGCGGTTCTCGCCGCGCTTGACCTCAGTGTTTTGGAGTTCAGGCTCATAGCTGATCAGCCAGACCTCGGCCCCGCCCTTGGGAACGCGCCCGACACCGATGCTGACCTGGTTTTTGCGGGCAAGATTCACACGCGGCGAGACAACGGGCTTGCGCTTAGTGCTGCGGATCAATTGCTCGACTTTTTCGCGCTTGGTGCCAGCCGCCTGGGCACCGCCATTGACCACGATCTGAGGCGTATAGACCTGGCCAGCCCCAAGGCGGCGCATATAGGCCTTTTGGCGATCGGTGAATTCCGGTTTGGCGAAACTATCGCTCCAACCCAGATAATCCCAATAATCGACGGCAAAGGTCAGGGCTATTGTATCGGCTTGATTACCAAGCTCTTGGACCAGGCCATTGGCCTCTAGGCAAGACGCGCAGCCCTGGCTGGTGAAAAGCTCCACCACCACGGGGCTCTTGGCCAGGGCTGGGTTTGCTGCCCATAGGGTTAGGGCGCTAACGAACCCGATCAGAATTGTCTTAACCGCTTGCATCCACCGCACTTAAGCCAGATTTGCCTTAATGCGCCCGTCACTATGGCGTGAACAAACGCCGCATCTGAGACTCAACTCAGACGCGGCCTTGAGTCTAGCCCTGGCTGGTCTCCCGCGCCAGATTGCGCAGAACATAATTCAACACGCCGCCATTTTTGAAATAGTCCAGTTCAGTCGGCGTATCGATCCGGCAGATCACGGGGAAGCGGGCGACCCGGCCGTCAGACGGGCGGTAAAGCTCAACCGTCAGGGTCTTGCGCGGAGAGATGTCGGCTAGGCCCCGGATCGAGACGATTTCGTCGCCGACCAGGTTTAGTTTTTGCCAGCCATCGATCTTGAACTGCAGCGGCAGGACGCCCATGCCCACCAGGTTGGAGCGGTGGATCCGCTCAAACGATTCGGCGATGACGGCGCGAACCCCCAAAAGCTTGGTGCCCTTAGCCGCCCAGTCACGCGACGAGCCTGTGCCATATTCCTTGCCGGCAAAGATCACCAGGGGCCGGTGCTCGCTCTGATAGCGCATGGCCGCATCATAGATGGACATGCCCTCGCCCGACGGGAAGTGTTTGGTCACACCGCCTTCAATATCGGGCGTGATCTTGTTGCGGATGCGGATATTGGCAAAAGTGCCGCGCATCATGACCTGGTGGTTACCGCGCCGTGCGCCATAGCCGTTAAAGTCCAGGGGCTCGACCCCATGGCTGATCAGATACTGGCCAGCAGGTGACGAGGCCTTGATCGAGCCAGCCGGCGAGATGTGGTCCGTGGTGATGGAATCACCAAACATACCCAGGATCCGAGCCTCGGCAATATCGGTCACCGGCGACGGGGTCATGCTCATATCGGTGAAATAGGGCGGGTTTTGCACATAGGTGGACTCGCCCTCCCAACCATAGGTCTGGCCGCCAGAGACCTTGATGGCTTGCCAATGCTTGTCGCCCTTAAAGACATCGCTATAGCGGGCCTTAAACAGGGCATTGGTGACAAATTTGCGCTGAATGGCGGCAATCTCGGCTGTGGTGGGCCAGATGTCTTTTAGGAAGACGGGATTACCGGCCTTATCGGTGCCTAGGGGCTCGGTGGTTAGGTCTAGGCTCATTGTGCCTGCCAGGGCATAGGCCACGACCAGGGGCGGTGAGGCCAGATAATTAGCGCGGGTATCGGGATTGACCCGGCCTTCAAAATTGCGATTGCCTGACAGGACCGAAACCGCAACCAGGTCATTGTCTTGGATGGTCTTAGAGACCACTTCCGGCAGAGGCCCGGAATTGCCGATACAGGTGGTGCAGCCATAGCCGACCAGATTAAAGCCCATGGCATCCAGATGCTCGGTCAGCCCCGCCTTGGTCAGATAGTCGGTGACAACCTGTGAGCCAGGCGCCAGCGAGGTCTTGACCCAGGGCTTGGTTTTTAGGCCCAAGGCATTGGCCTTTTTCGCAACCAGGCCCGCCGCGATCAGGACGCTGGGATTAGACGTATTGGTGCAGGAGGTGATGGCCGCAATCACGACATCGCCGTGGCTCAGATCATATTTTTCGCCTGCCACCGGCACGCGGGCCTGGTCGCCGGGCTTGCCAAATTCCCCGGCCAAGGCCTCTGCAAATTTCGCGGCCGATTGGGCCAGAAGCACCCGGTCTTGCGGACGCTTGGGCCCGGCCATGGAGGGCTGGATGCTGGATAGGTCAAGCTCAAGCGTATCGCTGAAGATCGGATCTTCCGCGCCAGGCTCTAGCCACAGGCCTTGGGCCTTGGCATAGGCCTCGACCAGGGCAACGCGCTCGGGCGTGCGGCCCGTGGCGGCCAAGAAGTCGATCGTGGCCTGGCTGACCGGGAAGAAGCCACAGGTGGCGCCATATTCCGGGGCCATATTGGCGATGGTTGCCTGGTCCTCGAGGGTCAGGGCTGTGACACCCTCGCCATAAAACTCGACAAATTTGCCAACCACGCCCTTTTTGCGCAGCATCTGGGTCACGGTCAGGACCAGGTCGGTGGCCGTCGCGCCTTCGGGAAGGGCGCCAAACAGCTTAAAGCCGATTACTTCGGGGATCAGCATCGGAATAGGCTGACCCAGCATGGCCGCCTCAGCCTCAATCCCGCCAACGCCCCAGCCCAGCACAGCCAGGCCATTGATCATGGTCGTATGACTGTCGGTGCCGACAACCGTATCGGGATAGGCCAGCTCAGCGCCGCCCGTCTCATTGGCGGTCCAGACGGTTTGGGCCAGATATTCCAGATTAACCTGGTGGCAGATGCCCGTGCCTGGGGGCACAACGCGGAAATTATTAAAGGCCGATGAGCCCCAACGCAGGAACCGGTAACGCTCAAGATTGCGCTCATATTCGCGGGTTACATTCTTGGCCGCCGAATCCTTGGCGCCAAAGAAATCGACCATGACCGAGTGGTCGATCACCAGGTCTACCGGCGTCAGGGGGTTAATCTTTTCAGGATCAGCGCCCAGATGGGTCATGGCATCGCGCATAGCGGCCAGATCGACCACGGCGGGAACCCCCGTAAAGTCCTGCATCAGAACCCGCGCCGGGCGGAAAGAGATCTCGTGCTCAACCGTGCCCTTGTTTTCCAGCCAGGCGGCGACGGCGCGCAGATCGGCTTCGGTCACGGTCTCGCCATCCTCATTGCGCAGCAGGTTTTCGAGCAAGACCTTCATGGACATGGGCAGGCGCGATATGCCGGCAAGGCCCGCAGCTTCTGCCTCAGGCAGGCTATAATAGGCATAGGTCTTTTTACCCACGACCAGGTCGCGGCGGGTCTTTAAGCTGTCATGTGATGTCATGATGAATTCATCCTCTGGTTAAGTCCCCTAAAAAGGGACTGTCCTCAGCCGCCCGAGAATCGGTCACAAGATCGCGCGCTTTTGGACCGGACTCACAGCGTCCGACCCTGCGCCGCGTGCACCTTGCACGGCTGCCTTTTCATACTCCCAAGACCGGTTTACGTCCATGCAACTTAATCGGACGTTTATGTCCCTGGCCAAGCTAGGATAGAAGAGCGGATGATTTGCACCCTGCATCTTGAAAACCTAGCCATAAGGCGCGGTGAAAGGCTCTTGTTTCAGGGTCTGGACCTTGCCTTGCACGCCGGCGAGGCCATAGCCCTAACCGGTGCCAATGGCGTGGGCAAAACCAGCCTTCTGCGCGCCATTGCCGGCCTGATCGCTCCCCAGGCTGGCCAGGTGCGATTCGCCGGGTCTGAGGGTGAACTCGATCCCGATGAAGCCCGCAGCCGTCATATCCATCTGATGGGCCATCTGGATGGCCTAAAATCGGTGGGCAGGGCCTGGGATGAGCTCTTGTTCCAGGTGCGCTGGACTGGCGGCACTGAGGCCACTGCCCGCGCGGCCTGCCAGCGCCTTGATCTCGACCGCCTATTGGATCTTGAGGTCAGAAAGCTTTCGGCAGGCCAAAGACGCCGGCTGGCGCTTGCACGGCTGATCGCCAGCCCCCGGCCGCTCTGGTTGTTAGATGAGCCCATGGCCCCCTTGGACGCTCAACGCCGCCAGGTCCTTGGCGAAATCATGAGCGAGCATCTGGCGGGCGGCGGCATGATTATCGCGGCCGTGCATGATCCCTTGCCCATTTCGGCGCGGCGATTGGACCTGGTGGCCGCATGAGCGCGTTCTGGATTCTTTTTCGCCGCGAAATTGGCATGAGCTGGGGGCGCGGCGGCGGCCCGGTCCTGGCCCTGACCTTTTTTGCCTGTGTCGCGACGTTGTTGCCCCTAGCGGTCGGAGCCTCGCCCGCGCGGCTGGCGGCGGTTGCGCCGGGGGTGGCCTGGCTAGCCTTGGCCTTGGCCAGCCTCTTGTCTTTGGAGCGCTTGTTTGAGCGCGATTTCGAAGACGGGACCCTGGATATGTTGGCGCTGGGCCCCGCGCCACTTGAGATCGTGGCCCTGGCCAAGGGCCTGGCCCAATGGCTGGCCAATGGTGCGCCTTTGGCTCTTTTGGCCCCTATCGTCGCTATTGCCCTGGGCGCAAGCCTGTCCTTAGCCCCGATCATTTTCATCAGCGCCCTAATCGGCGGGCTTGGTCTTGCCTTTACCGGCGGCATTGGCGCGGCCCTGAGCCTGGGCAGTCGGCGCGGCGGGGTCTTGATCGCGGTCATTGTCCTACCGCTGTTTGCGCCGCCCGTGATCTTTGGCGCAGGCGTGATCGATGCCTATGCGAGCGGTCTTGATTGGCGTCCGGCTTTAAGTTTTTTGGCGGCCTATAGCTTGGCCGCCCTGGCCTTGGGACCGATTGCCATGGCGGCAGCATGTCGCAATGCCCTGTCTTAAGCGCCCCAGCCCTTGCCCATTGTGGCGCTCGGCCTTATCGGTGAGCCATGTTTCAAGCCCTTGCTAATCCGCAGCGCTTTATGGCGTTTTCCCGCTGGGCGGCGCCAATCTTGGCCGTCATAGCGACGGTTCTCCTTGCCTTGGGCCTTTGGTTAAGCTTTTCAGCACCGGAGGATTATCAACAAGGGCCAACCGTGCTCTTGATGTTTATCCATGTGCCAGCCGCCTATATGGCCATGTTCTGTTATGCCTGTCTGGGCGGTGCCAGCCTGATGGGCATTGTGTTTCGCCATGTCTTGGCCGATGCCGCGGCGCGCGCCTGTGCGCCCTTGGGAGCAGGCTTTACCTTTCTTGCCCTTGTGACCGGCAGCCTATGGGGCCGGCCCATGTGGGGCACCTGGTGGGTCTGGGATGCGCGCGTAACCTCGGTCCTGGTGCTGTTCCTGTTCTATCTTGGCTATATGGCCCTGCAGGCGGCGATTGATGATGAGGCCCGCGCCGCGCGGGCCAGCGGCATATTGGCCCTGGTGGGCTTGATCAATCTGCCGATTATCAAGTTTTCGGTCGATTGGTGGAACACTTTGCACCAACCGGCGTCTGTTTTTCGGAAGGGCGGGCCAAGCCTGCCGCCGGAATATTTGTGGCCACTCGGGGTCATGGCGTTTGCCTATATGGCCTTGTTTGGCGCACTTTGGCTGGTGCGTATCCGGGCCGAGGTATGGCGAAAACGGGCGCAAAGCCTGGCCTTGCAGATGGCGGACTGAGTATGACCCTCCTCGATTTTGGCAAGTATGCGATCTTTATCTGGCCGGCCCTTGGCGTAACCGTGGCGGTTCTAGTCTGGATGGTGGCCGATAGCGTTCTAAGGGCACAGTTCTGGGCCAAGCGCGCCAGCGCACTTGAGGCTGAGCACGCAGGTCGCAACCCAACACCCTTGTCATGAAGCGGATTTTTAGCCTCTTGCCGCTCGCGGCCCTAGCGGCCTTGGCCATCTTGTTTATTGCCTATGGCCTGCACCGAGACCCCCAGATCAAGCCTGACGCCTTGGTGGGCAAGCCGCTTCCGGTGCGGGTTCTGACGCGGCTAGAAGCGGGTGAGGTGGTGGATCTGGCCAAAATCGGCGGCCTGGCGCAGGGCGGCGGTCCGGTGATCGTCAATATGTTCGCGTCCTGGTGCGCGCCTTGCGCCGAGGAACACCCCGTCTTGATGGCCCTAAAGGCGCAAGGGATCCCGATTGTCGGCGTGGCCTATAAGGACAAGCCCGCCGACACGGCAGCCTTCCTCCAGCGCCTGGGCAATCCGTTTGTCACCGTACTTGACGATAAGGACGGGCGGGCTGGGCTAGATCTTGGCATTTCTGGTGTGCCAGAAAGCTTTCTGGTCGCAGCCGATGGCACCATCTTGGCCAAGCATACGGGCCCGATGACGGTGCCTAGTGCTGAGGCCTTTATCGACAAGGCACAGCGCCGATAGGCCTTGCGTTAAGGTCTTGCTAACCATACTTTTTTACACATGGGTCACATCTAGAGGTCTTGGCCTGTGCCCCAACCGATTACGCCAAATCTGAACCCGGCCCAAGGCCTAGGCACCTCTGTCGCACGCCGCGACCAGGAAGATCCAAAGGCCGCTGCCCGGCGCGCGTTTTTCGAAATGGCCATGCAGGCACCTGCCAGCGCGACAAGTGCGAGTGCCCCTGCTAAGGTATCAGCCTCTAGCCCCATTCGCGAACCGATCCTGCGCCGCGCGGTCGAGGTCCAGACTTCGGAAGCCGAAAAACCCCGCCGCTATGCCCGGCCCGGGTCCCTACTGGATATTCGGGTCTAGGGCCCAGTATTGGCTGGGATCCCTATTGGTCAGTGTTTCCATGCACTGTAGTTTGCGTATCTAAGACACGCTTCTTGCGCTGCTCAGCAGCTTTTCCCAAGCTTATAAAAATCATAGTCATTATTAAAATAAACGCAGGCTGGAAAACATTGAGGCCTACCAGTGGCGTATACAAATGAAGTAACAGCAGTATTAAGTAAATTATTGGGTAAATATTCGAGTCATTTATTATTTTAATAGACATTTCATATTTTATATTATAATTTGAGTTGATCAACAAACTATAGACGATGATAATAAATCCGCACATTAATATTAGGGCGAGCTGGGCACTAGGGTGTGTTGATAACCAATAATTCGAAAGGGCATGCTCAATTAAGACAATTCCATACGCCGATGCTGGAATCCC
The DNA here is from genome assembly GCA_044376615.1 of Caulobacteraceae bacterium. Lineage (GTDB taxonomy): Bacteria > Pseudomonadota > Alphaproteobacteria > Caulobacterales > Caulobacteraceae > CAISGS01. The sequence goes on along the minus strand of JBILKO010000102.1, from coordinate 2,310 downwards.
AGGCGCATATTGATTCGGCGCTTTTGATGACTGCTCGTTCAGTGGCATATTGATCGGACCCAATTTGAGCTAAATCGGACGTTTGGCATGTAGCCAAACAAGCTAGCACCAGCCTAGTGAGTTTCGTGCCTAGCGTGAAGCAGCACGAAACTCACAGCTTAGCCTATCGGCTCGGAAATATTCCACATAAGACAGCGGTGCCAATCGGCGCTGCTATCGCGGCACCGGCGCCACCAATCGCAGCACCGCCCACTGCCCCAGCAACGCCGCCTACACCTGGTGCTCCAAGATTACCGGCACCAAACCCGAATTGGGCCCCACTGACCAACCCGCCCATCACAGAATCACGCATATCGCCGCGCCAGTTGGAAACAAAACACTGGCCAACGCGATCGCCATAACTCGCTCCTCCTTGCCCCCCTGCGGTAACGGTGCATTCAGAACCGCTGGGGTTGCAACGGAGTGTTTCGCCAACCGAGCCAATGCTGCCATTGGGGCCGGTTACCGGTCCGCCAGATGCTGGCGAAACGCCCTTGTCAAGTATCCAAGGGCAGTTACCGTACTTGGGGTCAACCGACCCACCTGTTACCATCTCCATTTCTTCCAAGGTAAGCTCTCGCATTGTAAGGCCTTCCGTTGCGTCTTTGCGACTCTTTGACACCGCGCCTAAGTCAGCGGTATCAAGCCTCGGCCCGAAATGTTATGTGCACAATACGGCAATATTACCGTATTGACAACGCGCAACAAATCTGAAGCTGAATACTCAGACGGCAGATTGGCTAAATCAACTGCTTGCGTTTAAGGCTTGGGCTTGCCCGCGCCCGGGGCCGTTTGTGCCGCCTTATTGCCCAATAGCTCCGCCAGATGCGGTTTGACGGGCAAGGGCGCCATTTTTGGAGTCTTGGCGACGCCGCCATTTTTCAAGACATCAAGCGCCCGGGTCAGTTGGAAATCGCCGGTCTTGGTGTCAAACCCTTCTGGCGGAACTTCGGCCGGGGCATGTGCGGCTCTGCGCTCCTTGCCCTCTTGCGAATCCAGGGCATTGGAATAGCTAGCCTCGCTGAATTGATAGGCGCGAGTCGCTAGGATTTCGGCCTGTTCCTTGCTGATCGCCACTTCTAGGTCTGGCTCAATGCCAGTCTTTTGGATGGAGCGCCCAGACGGCGTGTAGTATTTGGCCGTCGTCAGTTTCAGCGCCCCGTCCGCGCCGCCGCGCAGGGGAATTACGGTCTGGACCGAGCCCTTGCCAAAACTGGTCAAGCCAACCAATTCGGCGCGTTGGCGATCTTGCAAGGCACCAGCAACGATTTCGGAGGCTGAGGCCGAGCCAGAATTGATCAAGACCACCAGGGGCAGGCCCCGGGTAATGTCACCGGCCTGAGCATTATATCGGGCAATATCCTTAGGATCGCGGCCGCGCTGTGAGACCACCTCGCCGCCATCTAAGAACATGTCGGATATGCCAATGGCCTGGTCGAGCAGGCCGCCGGGATTGTTACGAAGATCTAGTACAAGGCCCTTTATGTTTGGGTTCTTGGCTAAGAGATCGTTTAAGGCCAAGGAAGCTTCGGTCGTGGTCTTTTCATTGAAGGCCGAGACGCGCAAATAGCCGTAATCGCCCTCCATCCGCGCCTTGGCCGAGACGATATTGATGGTTTCGCGCACCAGCTTGACATCAAATGGATCGCCGCGATCGCGGACAATAGTCAAGGTAATGGCTTCACCTGGCTTGCCGCGCATCTGCTTGACCGCCTCGGTCAAGGTCAAGCCAATCAGGCTTTGATTATTGATCGCGGTAATATAGTCGCCTGCCCGGAGCTTGGCGCGTGCTGCGGGGGTATCGTCCATGGGCGAAATGATCTTGACCACCCCATCTTCGCTCGTGACCTCAAGGCCCAGCCCACCATAGGCACCGCGGGTCTGGTCGCGCATATCGGCAAAATTGGCGGCATTGAGATAACCCGAGTGCGGATCCAGCGCCGTCAACATGCCGTCAATGGCGGACTCGATCAGCTTCTTATCATCAACCGGCGTTACATATTGATTCTGAACTGTTGCGAGTACATCGCCAAACAATTCAAGCAGCCGAAACGTATCGCTGCGCTGGCTCGGTATCGAGGCCGCTGCCCGCTGATTGATATAGGCCATGGTCCCGGCGCCGAGAATAAAGGCGGAGACACCGATCAGAAGAGTTTTGCGCATGATGCCCTTAGTTTGAATGGCGTTTGCGTCATCAATACGACGCTGTACCGAGTTATTATAAGTCTAGACCAAATCGAATTGTGACGGCGAATAAATTCTCAGGCCCTT
>JBILKO010000101.1:0-9452 GCA_044376615.1 Caulobacteraceae bacterium | reverse complement strand
GGGCCCGCCGAGGTTCAGCAATTTGATATTGTCTATGGCCCCTATTCAGCCCGCTATGGCGGCAATTCGATGGGCGGGGTGATCTCGGTCACCACCGAGCGTCCACAGGGCAAGACGGTCTATGCCACGGTCCAGACCATGATCATGCCGTTCAAAGAATATGGCTTTGACGAAAGTTTTAGGGGCTACAGCCTCGAGGCCGGCGGGTCTTATCAACCTTCAGACGGACCCCTGACTGTTCGGGCAGGCTTTCGACATTTTGATAATGTCGGTCAGTCCATGACCTATACGCTTTTGACCGCCGCCACAGGGTCAGCGACGCCTGTTACCGGCGCGTTTGATGACCAGCGTTTGGCAAGCCCCGTGTTTGGCGCGGCCTCGCCCGTGCATGTGATCCAGGATCAGTTTCGGCTGAGGCTTGGCTATGCCGCGCAAAATGGCTGGACGGCCGAGGCCCTTGGCCTTGGCTGGAAGACCGATCAGGACCTAACGGACGTCCGAAGCTTTCTGCGTGATACTTCCGGCAGCGTCATTGGCCAGGGCAAGGTCAGTTTTGGCGGCAAGGTCTGGAATGCGACCGGCCTGACCCAGTCCTTGACGGCACGGACCGAGTATTTGGGCGGATTGAAACTCAGTGGTCCGGCGCTTGGCTGGACGGTGTCGGCCAACCTGTCCCGCTACTGGATTGCCAGCCAGGATGTACGCACTTCAAAGGACTATTTGACGGGCCGGGCCAATGGTGCAGGCACAGTAACAAGGCAGAATACGCCGGGCTGGTGGACCGGGGATGTAACCGCAGAGCAGCGGTTCGGCGCGCATAAGCTCGGGTTCGGGATCAATGCCAACCTCTATCAAACCGATCAGGATACCTTCGCCACAACCCGTTGGAAGGATGCCACAGCGCCGGTCTATTCGGCCTCGACCTATGGCAAGACCAGCCTTTTAGGCATGTGGTTAGAGGACGAGATTGCGCTTAATCCAGACTTTGAATTGACGGCGGGCGTACGGCTTGACCAGTGGCGGGCCTTTGATGGCGGGCTTGGCAAGGCGCTGGGCGGAACACGGATCGATAGCGGTTATGACGATCGCTCCGACAGCTCGGTCAGCCCCAAGCTTAGCCTGCAAGGGCGGCTTCCCGGCGACATCGGGCTGCAACTGAGCCTTGGTAGCGCTGTGCGGTTTCCAACGGTCGGCGAGCTGTTTCAAGGCAGAATTGACGATGTGACCCGCCAAATTGACCCGCAAAGCTTTGACCCGAATCTTAAGCCGGAAAAATCAACCGATGCCAACCTGATCCTGCGCCGGAGTTTTTCCAAGGTGCGGGCGACGGCCAGCCTATTCTATCAAAACATCGACGACGCCATTTTCAGTTTCAGCGGCCTGAACCCCTATGGCGCGGTGGTTACCTCCTACAAGAATATTGATCAGGTGCAGCAAGTGGGTGCGGAACTGATCCTAGAGGCCACCGACATCCTGGTCGATGGACTGGATATGGACCTCAACGGGGCCTGGATGGAGGCCAAGACGGTCAAGAACCGAGCGGCCCGGGCCGCCGAAGGGGTCGCCTTTCCGCGGATTCCAGACTGGCGGGCCAATGGCAATCTTCGCTACCGGGTCAGCGACGCGTTAAAGCTGTCGCTCGGCTGGCGCTATGCCTCACGGCCAAATTCAGACCTATTTGGCCTGGTGCGCGGCGATGCTTACGGATTTCAGAGCGAGTATTTCACGGTCGATGGCCGCGTCGCCTATAATCTGACCCCGCAAGCCCAGATCAGTATCGGCATAGACAATCTGTTTAATGATCAAGCCTATGTCGCCCACCCGCTTCCACAACGCACATTCGTGCTTGATCTGAAGATCAAGGGTTAGGACTAGGCCATGACCGTTCATGCTGTGAATTCGCAGGCCCAGACCAAGGCCGTGATCCTCTACCGTTCCATATGGCGCTGGCACTTTTATGCTGGCCTGTTTTGCCTGCCCTTTATCCTGATCCTGGCCATTAGCGGTTCGACCTATTTGTTCAAGGCCCAGATCGAGGCCTGGCTGGATCGGCCCTATGACCAGCTGGCTTTTACCGGCCCACCCGCCAGTGCCGATGCGCAAGTTGCCGCAGCCCTAAAGGCGGTTCCCGGCGCAAGGCTCAAAACCTTGGAGGTGCGTCAGGACCTGCACGACGCGGTGCGGGTTACGGTCAAGGCGCAGGGCCAGGATCAGCTGGTTTATGTCCACCCGCAAAGCCTAGCCATCCTCAAGATCGTGCCGACCAAGGACCGGTTCATGGCCGTGATCAAGGCCATTCATGGCGAGCTCTTGATTGGCGATCGCGGCAAGCTCCTGGTCGAGCTGGCCGCCTCTTGGGCGATTGTGATGATCCTGACCGGGCTTTATCTGTGGTGGCCGCGCGGGGCCAAGGGGCTGGCGGGCCTAGTCTATCCTAGGCTCGGCTCTGGCAAGACCCTATTTTGGCGCGACCTGCATGCGGTGACTGGGGTCTGGGTCTCTGGGTTTGCGCTTGTGCTCTTATTAACCGGCCTGCCCTGGACGACGGTCTGGGGCGAAGGCTTCAAGGCCGCTCGGCGTCTGACCCATACCGATGTCGTGCGCCAAGACTGGACCACCAGCCGCGCCGCAGACGCCGCCGCCGAGTCCATGCCAGGCATGGATATGGGCGGGCCCAGTGCTAGCTCCGCACCGGCCAGCCCCGCCAAACCTTCCTTCGCCGCCATGACCGCCGCGGTCAGGCCGCTGAATCTCGCCCCGCCGGTCCTGATTGCCCCGCCCTCGGCCAAGAGCCCCGGATGGACCGCCCGCTCCGACGCGCAAAACCGGCCCCTGCGCGTCAGCCTGACCCTGGACCCCGCCACGGGCAAGATCCTCAGCCGCCAAGACTTTGCCAAGCGCCACCCGATCGACCGCCTGGTCGGCTATGGCACCGCCCTGCATGAGGGCCAGCTATTTGGCTGGGCCAACCAGCTGCTCGGCCTGATCACCGCCCTTGGCCTTTGCACCCTGGTGATCAGCGCCGCCATCCATTGGTGGCAAAGACGCCCCCACGGCCAACTCGGCGCCCCGCCGCCCCTGGCAACCGGCATCCCGTCCAAGGGCCTGGCGGTCCTGATCGTGGCCCTGGGCCTGTTTTTACCGGTGCTAGGGATGTCGATTGTCGCGATTGCGCTGGTGGAGACCCTGGTGCTGAAGCGGATCGCGCCGGTGCGGCGGTTTTTGGGGTTGGCCTAGGGCTTAGGCGGCGAGGCCATATCCGCCGCCACGTCGGCAAAGGTTCCGCCTAAGCGAAACAGGCAATACCCCTGCACATCGACTAAGGCCTTAACGTCCGGATTGGTATCCGGTCCCGACCGCGCGCGGGTAAAAACCCAATCCGCCGCGACCGCCCCGTCTTGCCAATCTGCACCTTCGGCCCGCACCAAGCGCCAGGCTGGACGGTGGGCATGGACATAAAAGTGGTAGGGGGCGGGGGAAATGTTAGATCTCCAAACGGTCACTTCTGCTGCAAACTGGCACAGTAAAGCGCCGCCCCCTACCCCCCACGCTCCAAAACCACCATGGTCTGGTTGCGCGGATGGCTCCAATCGCCTTGCCAGATTACTTGCCAGGGGGTGTCAGCGACCAGGCGGCCAAGGTCCTTGGCCGTATAATGGAAGGGGTCTTGATAGGCATAGGACTCCACCCCGGCCGGGTGGCGATAGGCTAGGTCCAGGGGGTGATCATCCGGCGCGATGAAAAAGGTCGCAAACAGACGCCCGCCCCTGGGCATGACCTTGGCCAGATTATGCAGGCACAGCCGAATGCGATTGGCGGCCAGATGGGTGAAGAGGGACTGGGCAATGGCCAGATCAAAGCTGCGGCCAAATTGCGCGAACCGGAATAGATCGTCCGTGATCAGATTATGCCGTGGCACCTTGGCTTGTAGGCCGGCCTGGGCAAGCTCGATCTCATAGCCCGCCTCGATCAGGGCATGGCCAGAATCAATGCCCCAATAATGCCCAGGCTCGAGATAGCGGGCAAAATGCACGCCGCCGCGCAGACTGCCGCAGCCAATATCCAGCAAATGATGCGCGGGCTTAAGACCCTCGGCGACCAGGAAATCAAATTGCAACTGGCCAACCGCGTCCCATAGGCCGCCGATCAGCTCGCGGTGCAGACCCGCGGCGACGGCGGCCTCAACATCAGCCTGATCATCATAATGACTGTCCATACAAGGCTCCGCCGCAAGGGTTTGGCGCTAGACCTAGCGGGTCTGGGGCATTTGGGAAACCGCTTATGCGCGGAACTTCGCTTCCATGTGCCGCTTGAAATTGTCCAAGATCGCCTGCCAACCGGCCTTTTGCATCTCTATCGGATTGGCGGTCTCGGCCTCAAAGGCGACCGTCACCGTCACGCCGCCCGGCCCCTCGCTAAAGCTGATCTCAGCCGTGCGATCCCCCATCTGATAGGCAAGCGCCGCCATGGGCTCGACCCGCGTATAGGTCCCGGCAAAGTCAAAGCCAAAACTGCCGTCCTTGGCCTCCATCCGCGAGGAAAAGTCGCCGCCGACCCTTAAGTCAACCGCCGCCTTGGTGGTGTGCCAATCGTCGGAGGCCGCATTCCACTGCACGATGTCATCAGGATTGGTATAACCGTGCCAGACGGCGTCTAGGGGGGCGGCGATAGTGGCCTCGACTGTCAAGACTTCTGGCATGGCCATCCCCCTTTGCCTGCGATCAAGAGCAGGGTAGTCCGCACCTATGCCCATGCCAAGCCTTAGGCAGCTTTTGCAATCATTGGCTATGGCGTCTCAGGCCGCCGCCGTCGCCTCAATCTCAAACAATAGGCCGGGAATGGCGAGCCGCGTCACGCCAAGCAGGGTCATGGGCGGGGCGCATTGGACCGGCCCAAACCGCATGCCGAACAGGTCAAAATGCTTCAAGGCCTCATCGACATCCGTGGCATAGACCCCCAGCCGAATAATATTGCCCAGGCCCATACCCGCTGCGCTAAGCACAGCCTCTAGATTGTCTAAGGCCAGGGCGATTTGGCCACGCATATCGCCCAGATGTTGCGGATTGCCCTCCGAATCGACGGAAGTTTGACCCGCGCAGATTAGCTGGCGCGTCACGCCCTCAATCACCTCACCTTGATTATAACCGAGCCTAAGGGACCAGGCCCAGGGGTTTATCGCTGTCCGTTGCATATTAAGACCCTCCTTTGTGATGTCTGTCACACGGGTCTAGATCCAATGGGTGCCATATTTTGTCACTAAATGTGCTAGGGTGCGGGGATGAATAGCCGCCTTCGCCAAGATGCCATTGTCCGCAGCCTTCGCCGCAATGCAGGCTTGACGGTCGAGGTGCTGGCGCAGGAGGTCGGCGCGTCCAGACGCACAGTCCTTCGCGATATCAGCGCCCTACGCGATCAAGGCTTTGTCATTCATTCGGAATCTGGCCCCGGCGGCGGCTTGCGACTGGATCCCCAATCGGTCCAAACGACCGCCCGGCTCTCGGTCGCCGAAGTGTTTGCCCTGCTGATCAGCGTCGCCTCCATGCGCGCGGCGGGCAATCTGCCGTTTGCGAGTCTTGCCGATGCGGGCCTGGCCAAGATTGAACAGGCCCTGCCGCCGGACAAGGTCAAGGATCTGCGCCGGTTCCTGGACGCCCTACATGTCGGGCAGTTATCGCCGCATCAGGACCTGTCGGATATGGGCACAATCGACGCTGGCCTATTGCCAGCATTTGAGACGGCCTTTTTGCAAAAGCTGTGGCTAAGGTTTGACTATCAAGACGCCGGCGGCCGCAAAACCCGCCGCGAGATTGAGCCGCAAGCCATGCTGATCCTGCCGCCGCTTTGGTACCTGGTGGCTTGGGACCCGATGCGCAATGATTTTCGGCATTTCCGCATGGACCGGATCAGCCGGACCGAACCGATCGAAGGCAAGACCTTTCGTCCGCGTCATGTACCCTTCGAAAAGGATGTCTGCCCCTATCGCGATGTCATCGCCCCTCGGGGGGACCGCTAGGGCCGCCTCCTCCCCTAGCCGTTCAGGCTCGCCATCATCGCATCAGGATAGCGCTGTCCGGCATCGAGATTGGGCGGGAAGGCGCGGTCGATGGCGGCCAGCTCGTCGGCCGAAAAACTGACGCTCATCGCCCCAACATTGTCGTCCAGATATTTGCGCCGCCGTGTGCCGGGTATGGGGACAATATGCTCGCCCTTGGCCATGACCCAGCCCAGCGCCAATTGCGAGGGCGTAACCCCCTTGGCGGCGGCCAGACGCTGCACCGCATCAACGAGTTTCAGATTCTTGGCAAAGGCCTCGCCCTGAAAACGCGGATTGCCGCGCCGCCAGTCGCCTTCGTCAAAATCATCGGGGCTCTTAATCTCGCCAGTCAAAAAGCCGCGGCCGAGCGGGCTATAGGGTACAAACCCGACCCCTAGCCGTTCGCAAGCGGCCAGGACACCGCCCTCGGGGTCGCGGGTCCAGAGCGAATATTCACTCTGAACCGCCGTGATCGGATGCACCTTACAGGCCCGCTCCAGGGTCTCGGGCGAGACCTCGGATAGGCCCAGATGGCGCACCTTGCCAGCCTTGACCAGGTCGGCCATGGCCCCCACCGTTTCTTCAATTGGACGGCCGGTTTCGGCGCGGTGCAGATAATAAAGATCGATGGTCTCAATCCCCAGACGCTTCAGGCTGGCCTCACAGGCCTTGGCCACATAGTCCGGCGCGCCATTGATCCCGGCGCGGGTAATGCCAAATTTGGTGGCCAAAAACACTTGATCGCGGCGGCCCTTCAAAAAGCCGCCGAGCAATTGCTCATTATGGCCAAGGCCATAAACATCGGCCGTATCCCAAAAATTGACACCAAGCTCCAGCGCCCGGCCAAGCGTCGCCCGCGCCTCGTCCTCATCAATGGTCTGGCCATAAACGGGGCTCATGGACATACAGCCCAGGCCCATGGCCGAAACCGTCGGACCTGCGGGTCCTAGCTGACGTGTCTTCATGGCTGTTCCTTTCCTTGAGGCGTTTGGCGCCTGCGATCAGGGTGCGCTTTGGTGTCGAGAGTCCATGGTGGTGGGCGGGAGTCAAGAGTGCTACCGTTCAGGGTCTGAGCCTGACGACCTGGCGGGCTGATCCGACCAGCCCATTATTAGCACGGCCTATGGCTTGAACGGCTTATCCGATGGCATGGATATGGGTAAGGCCTAAGGCAGCCGGGCCATTCATCAGTAAGACCTAGTCCTGTTTCGGCGATGCCGCCGACCCTGCTAAGAGCCCGCCATCAATATGAAATTCTGAACCGGTCACATAGGCGGCCTCATCTGAAGCCAGCATGACGGCAATCGCCGCGACCTCCTCTGGGCGACCAAAGCGCCTCAGCGGGGTGTCGGCAACAAGGGCGGCCATCCGCTCGACGCGGTCCGGTCCGTCGCCCAACATCGGCTCCCACATGGGTGTGAGTATGGCTGCGGGGTGGATCGAGTTGCACCGGATCGCCAGGCCCTGCTCGGCGCAATAAAGGGCAACCGTCTTGGTATGGTTTCGAACGGCGGCCTTGGACGAGGCATAGGCGGCCGCCGCCGGGATACCGACCATGCCGGACCGCGAGGATATATTGATAATGGCACCAGACTCTTTAGGCCGCATATGGGCTATGGCGTATTTGCACCCTAAGAATACGCCATCAAGATTGGTGTGATGAACCGAATGCCAGGCCTCAAGCGTGGCATGTTCCGGGTCATGCTGGGCCGCGCCCGCCTCAAACCCGGTAATGCCGGCATTGTTCACCAGCACATCGATCTGTCCATAACGACTGACGATCTCAGCCATCACGGCCCGCCATTGATCCTCCTCGCGCACATCGAGCGGTAAGGCCTCGCAGCTGATTGATGCCGCGAAGGCCCTCGCCCCCGCAGCGTCCAAATCAGTGACAATAACCTCAGCGCCTTCTGACTTGAATGCCGAGGCAATAGACGCGCCAATGCCACGCGCCGCGCCCGTCACTATTGCAACCTTACCCGCCAGCCGCATTTACGACCTCCGCCAATGTCTGCTTTTGGGTCTAAGGGTGTTTTTCAGGCAGATAGTTTTGGGTGCTGTGCCCGGCTTTGTCCCGTTTGGCCTTGTCATCGCTCCACTGGAGCGATGCGGCAATGAGAGCCGCCTGATGCCTAGGTATGGGCTCAAGTCCTTTTCGCTTGTAACAAAAAGCTCATAGGAATTTGAGCGTCTCGTCCCTCATAAAGATCATAGTCTGGCTCCCGGATTGAATAACCAAACTCCTTAAGGGATTGGATCGCCATCCCGGCAGCGGCGCATGACGTCACAATGTCTCCCATCGAATGGATAAACCAATATCCGGTTTCGCCCGTGCCGTGGTCATGTCCATCATAAGAAATCAGGCCATCTACCTTTAAGGGATCTTCCCTGAAATAACTCAAGGCGGGCTCAAACGGCGTCTCATGGGTCGGCTCAAACATTTCCATCACCGGATGGGTTTCATAGATTATCAGGTATCCGCCGGGATGAATAAGTTTGGCTATGACGGCGAAAAAGCGGCTCAGATCTGGCATCCAATTCAGGACTCCGATCGTGATCAGTGCCAAATCGAAAGTGCCAAGATCGGCCGGAAGGTCATAAATGTCAGCCTCAACCAAACGGGGCGCAAGGCCAGCGGCGTGGGCCAAGCGCTTTGCCTGATCGAGGAAAGCCGCCGATTGGTCTATTCCAGCCGATGGAAGGATGCCCAGAGATGCGAGGGACAATAATTCCCGCGCATTGTTACAACCTATCTGAACCGCTGATTTTCCTTTAAGCTCCAATGCCCCGATCGCATCCGTTAAGGCTTGATCGAGAACCGAAAATCCTGGTTGGGCGGCTTTCTTCAGCAGAGCATCCCACGCGGCACCCTGGCCATGCAAACGCGCTGACGCATTCCATGCCGCCTTGTTGGCGGCGGTATAGAGACTGATCGGATCTTCCATGGCCAGATTATTCCATTAACGGATCGAAATAATGAACCAACTACCCAAAAAGCGCCTTAGTGGATACCGATCATTGGCCTAGACGGTATGAACTTCTAGGCGATGCCCGGCCGCACCCTTCAAGTTCTGAGCCTGAGGAGGTGAGTGCCGACAAACGATCCTGTGAATCGTTTGAGGCGCGAACGGGCTGCGCCGCAATGGCTTATCAGATTATGTGTGAAGAAGGTTTTGGGTGCGGGGACAGGATTTGTCCCGTTTGGCCTTGTCATCGCTCCACTGGAGCGATGCCCGGCCGCACCCTTCAAGTTCTGAGCCTGACGATCTACCGGGCTGCTCGCCCCCGTGAGTAAGCGACCGGCCTTGGCCGCCTTGTTGTCTTAAACGGATTGGTTGAGTGCGAGCACCTTACGAGCGGTCGTAAGGAGGTCTTGTATGGGTGGAGTTGTTTTAGCGGGGCCTGAGCGGCATCGCCG